>NZ_CP037920.1:4629799-4984799 GCF_007748195.1 Gimesia aquarii | reverse complement strand
ATCGCTCATCCCTAGCGTTGTGCCTAAAAAGAATGAGGGAAGTGCAATCATTGATGTCATGATCAACGGAATTCTCGCTGGCAAACGGTCGCTTTTTACCTTGATTCGTTCACACTCGATTGCATGTGTCGTCATGTGTTCCATAGCAAGCAAACCTAAAAAGGCGATAATGGCAATGACGGAACCGATTGGATAGTTCAAATCTGGAAGCTGTTGCCGAAAGATTTGAAATGCAGAAGGGAGTAACATCGTTAATGAAAGTGCAAGAAAAACACCAGACGAAAATGCTTCCCCTTGCGGAAATCCACCATTTGTGCGAACTTGTTCTGGTTTCGCAAAAGGAAAATATCCACCAACAAGGGCAATAAGAAGGATCGAAAAAAGATAAGTCCATTGAATTGTTGTCAACATAGGTAGGCCGAATAGATGGGAGTCAAGCTTAGTTAGTCAGCAGGGGAAAACGACTATATTATTCTGAATCATCTTCGAATGAATTTAACATTTTTTCAATGGCTCCACTGGCTTTAACTTCTTCAAAAGTTTTACGAAATGTTTTCTTGGATTCAGGATCAAGATCGGGAGCATGCCCATGCTCCAGTATGTAGTTGCGCATCGATTCCAATGTTGCCTGGTCAAAATAATGATCGGTCATCGCCAGTGAGATGATCATTTCATCGTCTGTACGAGGTCTTGCCTGACATTGATCGCAGGGGACAAATGAGCCAAATTTCAAATGGCCACATTGGAAGCAGACTGCCGTCGTCATAACATATCTTTCTGATAATTACTGTCACTGAATTCTCGAAAATTGCTTCGCTATTACGTTTGATTTTGAAGTGCTGGGCTGATTGTAGCAAACTTTGCCCAGAAAATACTGAAGAATTATAGCGTTTGCTTTTTATATCGGTAGATTTTGATATTATGAATATCATTCGGTCTTATTTCCAAAAGTGATCTTTTTTTGATTTACAGGATAGATCGAAATGTCTACTGACCTTCTTTTGAGTTCACATCATACAACGAGATCTCTCGTTGTTGACTTTTGAATGATTTCAGAACTGATTGCAAGATGCATTTGCTTGATTACGGCGTGATTTTAGCCTATTTACTAGTCTCGGTGGGACTCGGTATCTATTTTGGTCGTAACCAATCACGTAAAGAGTTTTTCGCTGCAGGAAAGTCTATGGGTTGGCTTCCTGTAGGTTTGAGTGTGATGGCGACGTTATTTTCGTCTAACAGCTTTGTCATGTACCCTTCCATTGCTTACGGAAGTGGGCTGCGAATCTGTTTATTTCTAGTCTCTGTTTCCCTGATGGCGCCGTTGATTTTATGGGTCTTTATTCCTGTTTATTCCCGCTTGAATTGCCAGACGGCGTATGAGTATCTGGAACGTCGATTTCATGTTTCGGTGCGTTCTCTGGCTAGTGGATTGTTTGTTCTCTTACGTATTGGCTGGATGGCATCTGCCACATTTGCAGCTTCTGTGGTTTTGGCAAATGTAATGCAGGTCTCGCAAGTTTCTGTGATAGTTGTCCTGGGAATTGTTTCCATCTTCTACACAATGCTAGGTGGTTTGCGGGCTGTGATGTGGACTGATGTAATACAGTTTTTTATTTTCACCCTTACTATTATATTGACTCTCGGTTTGATTCTTAGTCAAACTGAACTGGGAGTTTCAGGCGTCATTTCGACTTATTTTGAAGGTCGAAGTAACTTGCTGGTTGATTTCACACCTTCTATGACGCTCGAGTACGGCAGTTGGGCTCTATTGATCGGGCTGTTTCTAGAAGCACTTTCCGCCTTTGGGGCAGATCAAGTGGCCGTGCAGAGATATATTGCCGCTCGATCTGAGAGGACATCACAGGTCGGTTTTATGATTAATGTGATTGGGATGTGGACTGTGGTTCCAGGGTTACTGGCAGTTGGGGTTGGCCTTTATACTCATTATCAGCAATTTCCAGAAGAGATGGTGACGGTGCTGGCGGCAGAACTCGACGGAGAGTTGCCTGATTGGAGAACGAAAGGCACAGATCATAGAAATAGAATGTCTGTTCCCGAGTATTACCAATCGTATCCTGAATATGTTGCCGAAGATATTCGGGCATTGAATCTGCAGGATCAGGCTTTGCCTCAATATGTAAGGTTGCATTTTCCTCCTGGAGTGGTGGGCTTGTTTTTAGTTGCGTTGATGGCCGCAGTGATGTCCAGTATTGATTCGGGTATCCATTCTGTTACTACAGCTTTGATGGTGGATTTTCGGGATCGCCATTTTGCGCATTGGAAACCGAAAAGTAATAAAATCGAAGTCTTGCAGGATCGTGCATTAGTCATTTTGATAGGTTTACTATCTGTCGTTTTGGCTTGCAACGTGAGTGAGATGGGAGATGTTTTCGCAATTGGAAAAAAAGTAACCGCCGGTTTTGGTGGTCCATTACTGGCATTGTTCATAATGGCTCTTTTTTTTAAACGTTCAACCACAGCAGGAGTCATGGTGGGAACTCTGGCGGGAGCTGTGATTACAATTGCATTGATGTATGGTGCTTCAGATTGGTTTTCTGTCTGGTTTTGGCCGATCGGATTCGGTTTGACTATGGGGATAAGCTTATTCGTCAGTTTCCTGACAGGAGCTGAGCATCAAGATTCGGAGGCAGAACCACTTACTTTTTGGACTGTAATTCAAGGTCGACACAAAAAATAGTACAGATATAAGAGAGTGATTGTCAGATGAAGTATATGGAAATGACTGCAGTTGAACTCAAGAATGTTTCTCGCGATGAGACGCTTGTTGTTTTGCCAATTGCCGCTGTGGAACAACACGGTCCTCATATGCCAACTGGTACAGATACAATCATCACTACCGCAGTAGCTGAGCAAGTGGAACAGAAACTCAAAGAATCCGTATTATTATTACCTACACTCTGGCTTGGTGCCAGCCAGCATCATTTGAGGTGGGGCGCGACTTTGACTTCACGTGTCGAAAACTATGAAACTCTGCTCTGTGAAATATGTGAGTCGCTGTTGGATGATGGTTTCCGTCGTGTGTTGATCTTAAACGGACATGGAGGAAATATTGGTCCCATGCAAATTTCTTTAAGACGGCTTCAGGTAAATTATCAAAACTGTCAATTAATGGCGGCGTCTTACTGGTCTATCGCAGAAAAAGAGATTGCCTCCTTAATGGATGGCGAATGCAAAACTGTTGGTCATGCCTGCGAGGCAGAAACCTCTTTGATCATGCACCTCCGTCCGGAATTGGTACACAAAGCAAAAATTGAAAACTTTGATGACTACGCTTTGGATGTGGTCGATGGGGTCTATCTCTGCAATGACATGTACCAGCGTACGCAAAAGGGGGCAACAGGTCGTCCCGATCTGGCATCTGCTGAAAAAGGTGAAAAGATGCTCCCATTGATTGTGGGACAAGTATCGCATGTGTTTTCTGAACTCCTTGGGACCACTTTTTTTGAGTAGTGACTTAATTCTCGGGAGTTGCCTACAATTCAGATTAACCAAGATAAGGGTGCAGAAATTTGGACAAATCCCGCGATTGCAAAGATTGAAGTACCTCTTCTGATGTAGGCGCGGTTTTCAAATAATGGGATGCGACTTCATCTGTGAAGTCACTGTTTCGAGTGTATTTGAGTTCCTGAGATTTATCTTGAGTGACGGGAGCAAAATCGAAAATCGTACCTGATTTCAAATGGCTGAGTAATCCCTCATGAGCTGCCTTTACGGCTTGCATCCCCAGCACAAACGGTGTGATTTTTTGTGGCTTTGGTAATGCGTGGAATAACATCGGGCCAGAGTCCAGACCTTTTGTCAGAAGATGAATTGTTGCTCCCACATAATCGGGATTTCCCTCCTGGACTGCCCAGAAATTACAGCTGCTTCCACGATAGTATGGTGATGCCCCCATATGGATGTTTAAAGCCTTCTGATTTACCAGGAAATTACAAAGGTTTCCTTTAATGAAACTACTCCCAAATACTATGTAGTAATCGCTTTCTAGAGCAGGCTTTAACGCATCCTGTTCTAATCGGTTCAGGTCGCCGAGCTTCATCGACAGTGATTTGACATTCAGTGGAGAAAACCGAGGCCGTCCGAAAATCTCCTTTTCTGCATTTAAAACATGACTGAAGTATTCTTGCATGACTTCAGACCGTTTGAAGAAGTCAGCGACTTGACCTGGAAAAATTGTGTTACATTCCTGGATTGCATAAACTTCATCTGCAATCGAAGCGAGTGACTCAATCAAGGAAAGGTGCCGAGGCTGATTGCTGGTGAAAACAGTGATTTTCATGCTGCAATTCTCTCCATGATATTAGCGTGGTCTTCTCGGGGAAATTCCAGATTCGTTAAAGGATGTTCTTTCATGTTTGATCTGAAACCAATTTTGATTTCAAGGTCATTCAAAATTTCGATCGTATCATTATTATATGAGTTACAGGGATGCGACATCGACACTGATGCTGAGTTTAGTAACTGATTTAACGTATCATAATTCGTTTCGTATTCATTTCGCTGGCCTTTCGCGGCTAAAGAGGCCAGTGCTGTGGGATGAGTATGAGAGTGCAGACCAACAATATGGTTTTTAGAATGCAATTCAAATACTTGTTGTTTATTCATCCACAAATCACTCGAAAAACTTTGTATATTAATTTTCCGCTTGCGAATCATGAGGTCCTGAATTTCATTGTATGCTTTGACTCCTAATGCCATATCTCTCACGAAACGAAATCGCTTGTCTTCATTTGTATAGAAGGGGAATTGACTAAGGTATTCATCCGCAGAAAAGTCTTTTAATGATTCTTCAACGGTTTTCTGGTATTGTGATGAAGCGACTGTTTGAAAAAAACTTTCATAGAAGTCATCAATATTATCAAAACAGACTGTTCTGAATTTTCGATAGATTTCAAGATTTTCCGTACCGCCTGTGATGACAGAAGAATAGACAAACCAGAAAGCACTCAAGTCAAATGATTCCAGAACCGGTAGTGCAATTTCATACTGGCATAGTAGTGCATCATCAAAAGTCAGACAGACGTCGTTTGGGGAAAGTGAGCCTTGAACAGCTTTCTCTAACCATTCTCTAGCCTGTAAAATATGATGGTTTTGTTGATAGTGCTCTATGATTTGTGCAAGATCATCCTGAGAAATGGAGCCTTGCCCTTTGATATGTTTTTCATCATAAAAATGATGAAACATAATTCCATGTGGTCGTGTGTTTGAAGTTTTCAAGCGATACCTGCAATAATGTTTGCTATGTTATGAAATTCTGTTTCTTGAAGGCTGATGATTTAATAGTGAGGTTGCATTTTTTCTCATGCTGCTTTCATTGCTTTCTTGTTCTTTAGAGCTTGAATCACAACGTTTGCAATGCGTATGTGAGATTGGCCATCACAGTTCCAGGCTTCGCGAATTGCTTTTCCGCGTTGGTGCTGTGTTTCAGTTGATTCTTTTTTCAGCTGTGAAAGTGCGTTGATTCCTTCATCAATGGTGATTGAGAAACTGCCCCAGTCAAAGAGATGTAAGGGAATGCCATGAGTTGGGTAATCGTGATTTGAATGAAACAAGGCAACTTGCCGACCGAGTAAAGCCGCCTCTACAGAGACTGTTGATTTATGGGTGATTAATGCATCACAAGATTCAATTGTGAGAGGCAAGGGAGTATTTTCATTCAGAAAAGATGCCTTCCCCAAACGTTTTATTACATTTTCTGCCAGACTACGATCACCATTTGGGTGGGGCCTTACCGCAACCTTCAATGAAGGTCTCTGAGGTAAGACTTTTTCCAGACTACTGACAATCATCTCTTCGTGTTGATCCCAATTGGGCTTCATCGCATATAGTGCCAGAAGATCTTCAGGTTCAACTTGATGTTGAATCCGCCAAAACGATTCAGGTTGACTTTTTTTGAGGGAGAATTCATGAACCCATTCGAAGTTCGGATTTCCGGTAACAACGAGGTTTTCTTTTTTTAAACCGCGATCTACCAGGATTGAGACAGCCTGTTTGAAAGGGACGCAAACATTGTCCGCCGGAATGTCGTTATACGGTTGTAGTCCAAAGAGATCAAGGACCCCAACTGAGGGAATGCCACGTTCAGCAGCAACATGAATTGATGCTAGTTCTGCTCTGGGAGAGTTTGTTGTTAAAAGCACGTCTGGTTGAATTTGATCAAAAAAACGACGAATCGGATTGAGAGGTAAAAACGCTTGTCGCCCTTTTTGCTCAAATGCAAGCTCTGCGCCACGAATACCAAGCTGGTCTTCCAGGTCTACGTAGGAGAGACCCAAGTAGGAAATGGATTCCTTAAGGGAATTCACTTTATTTCCCTGATGCATTTCGGTCGCCAACCTTTTTCCATGTGCTAGGGCTTGGGTATCTTCAGGTCGAATGATGTCTTGGAAGCCTAATGGATCAAATCCGGCATTTCGCAATGGAGTGGCGGCAGTTGTCAGCCCAAGCACATGAACCTCGTAACCCAGTGATACGAGGTGTTTGAGAACAGGAATCAGCATGAGAACGTGTCCACCTCCATAGCAGACCGCCAGGACACGATTCAATTTTTTGTTGGGGAGCATGATGAGTGATTCTGTAAAATTCGTTGATATTTAAAATTCAGAACGTTTCTCATTAAAACATCGCAGATTAACTGAGATATTTGAGATTCTGTCAAGATGAAACCTACCAGAACTTACTCAACAAAACTCGAGGGAGTCCGCAGTTTAGATTCCCAACTCGTAATGATCTTAAAATGCGAAAATCAACGCAATTTGTCGTTTGTCATAGGACGAGCCTGTTTACTGGTCTACTGTAGTATCTTCAGGGTAATTTAGTTCGAGAATGAAAGTGTTGAAGTTGCTATAGTTAAATTGGCAGCGCTTTATAAATAAACAAAAGGAAATTTCAAGAAACTAAGGTAGTGTGATAAAAGAAAAAATCTGTCTTTCTAAACATTTGAGTATATTTTTGATCAGTTGGGCTGAGTTTTTAATGAAGCAGTAGATTTATTTCTCTATTTGCCAGAAATTGATCTTCCTAAAAAACCCCACAATATTGAAAATGCCCGACTTCAAGTTCAGGAGAATCAGAATTAATCGGAAAGCAGTTCGTTTTACTGGAGGCTGGTATGCGAAATTTTGCGGGCAGCTACATCGCTTTTATGTTTTTGTGATCTGAACACGGCTGTTCTAAGGGGACGGAAGGATTCGTAATGTGTGGTATTATTGGTGGGTATGATCGTGAAAATCGTCCCTTTGGCACTGCATTAGCAGAACAGGCTTGTGAAAGGATACTCCACCGAGGTCCCGATGATCAGGGATTTTATGAAACAGATGGTATGTTGATTGGAAACCGGCGTCTTTCCATTTTGGATCTCTCTGGCGGACATCAACCCATGTTTTCTGATGATCAACAAATCATAGTGGTTCAGAATGGAGAAATTTATAATTTTAAGGAATTAGCAGAGGGGCTTTCTTGTCGAACTAGCTGCGACACTGAGGTGATTTTAAGGCTTTATGAGCGTGATGGGGAAAATTTTGTAAACCAACTAAACGGTATGTTTGCGATCGCGATTATAGATCGACGTAATCAATCACTATTACTGTTTCGTGACCGAATCGGACAAAAACCTCTCTATTTGTATGATGATGGGAAGCGATTCTTGTTTGCTTCAGAGATAAAATCTCTTTTCGCAATGGGCGTTAAAGCAGAAATGAATTGGGAAGGACTTGATGCTTATCTTACTTACAATTTTGTGCCTCCTCCTATTACTCTCTTTAAAAACATTCATCATTTGATGCCAGGGCATATGCTGAAGATCACCCCACAGGGTTCATTGTTGCAGCAATGGTGGAACCTGGCAGAAAAGCCTATCGAATCTCGTACAGAAGATTCTTGGTGCGAAGAAATTGTTGATACATTGCAAGCAGCTGTCAAGATTCGATTGCGATCAGATGTTCCATTAGGAGCCTTTCTATCGGGGGGAATCGATAGTTCGTCTGTCGTTTCTCTAATGAGCAGAGAACTGCCAAATCCAGTTCAAACTTTTTGTATTGGTTTTGATGATCCTCGATTTGATGAATCAAAATATGCACGAGAAGTTTCAGATCTTTGTAATACGCGTCACACATGTGAGATTATGAATCCAAATCTCATTGCAACTTGGCCTTTGACTGGATATCACAATGATCAGCCACATGGAGATGTCTCATTTATGCCTACTTATTGGGTAAGCCATCTTGCGCGGCAGTCAGTAAAAGTGGTTTTGACTGGGGATGGGGGAGATGAATTATTTGCAGGTTATGATGTTCATCGAAATTTCTTTGCAAATCGGAATTTAATGATACCGCGCGAGGATCTAGAAACGGATTACATAAAAGCAATTAGCTTAATGCAGCCCGAAGCTAAGAGTTTATTGTATTCTGCTGAAGCGAAAAGCAAGTTGGGTAAAGTTGATGCTTCTATTTATGCTACTTCTCATCTTAAGGAGTTTCGTCACTTAGATCCGATAAATCAAGCAATGGCTTTGGACATAAGGTTATTGTTACCGGGAAATAACTTAGTGAAACCCGATAAAATGGCAATGGCTGTTTCTCTTGAACCTCGAGCCCCATATTTAGATTATCGAATGGTCGATTTGGCATTTCGAATTCCTGGTTTATTAAAAATTCGTAATGGTGTGACGAAATCGATTTTGAAGAAAGCTTGTGAGAAAATTCTTCCCCAAAATATTATCTATCGTAAAAAACAAATGTTTACAGTTCCAATTGGAGAATGGTTTAAGCATGAATTATCCCCGTTTGTCAATGAGGTTTTGTGTTCATCTCGATCTTTAGAACGAGGCTTGTTCCGCCCTGAGAGAGTTCGTGAGATGATTCAAGAGCATCAATCGAATCAAGTCAATCATACTCGTGCAATTCGTGCGCTATTAGCGTTTGAGCTTTGGCAACGAACATTTATTGATGAAACTTTTGACCACGCGCCCACTTATTCAGAGTTAGGAATCAATAGTCCTACTGATTTTCAAACAGATATGAAAAAATCTGCTTAAGAAAGAATATTTTTTATGATCAATTTTATTTATAAAAGTGCTATTCATGGATGACTTAAACCTCTCGCAAGAATCAATCTATACAAAAAAAACAGAAACAGGAAGCCCGCATTTTGACCCTCAATTAATCAAAGAAAATCAAAGGCTTTTTGGGTTATCTGAAAATAAAGGATACTTTCTGAAACGTCCATTTGATTTATTGTTAAGTTTGATAGCCATTTTGATCTTATCTCCTGTTTTTCTAGTGATTGCGTTAATTATAAAGAAAACATCGCCCGGTCCTGTCTTTTATAAACAAGAACGACTTGGAGTGAATGAAAAGCCATTTGTGATTTTGAAATTCAGATCGATGAGATCTGATTCCGAAGAAACAGGACCAAAGTTTACTAAGAAAAATGACTTAAGAATCACAAAAATAGGAAAGCTTATTCGAAAAACGAGCTTGGATGAGCTTCCACAATTAATCAATATCTTACGGGGAGAGATGAGTTTAATAGGCCCACGTCCCTATGTCGGATTTGAACTAGCAGACGTCTCAAAAGTGGACCGACAGATACGAGCGAGTGTTAGACCGGGGATCTCAGGTCTTTCTCAAGTTTCGGGTAGAAGCCAGCTTTCTCAAGAAGCCACTATTTCATATGACCTGATGTATGCAGAAAAGTGTAGTCTTAAGCTAGATCTAAGCATTATGTTGAAGACGATCCAAAGAGTGTTATCTTGTGAAGGCACTAATTAAGCAAGCTTCGAATTCTGTGTTATGTTTTATTCAGTGTTGTAGCTTGATAGCCATCAAAAAAGTGCCTTCTAATGCTTCTGAATTGACTCGATAAAATGGCTAGCATGATGATGGCCGGAATAAACGCCATCATGAGTATGGAATAAGCAAAAGATGATAAGAGTAAGATTAGGGTCATGCAATATGTTGTAAATAATAGCTGTGGTTTGTGGGAGAATTGGCCTCGGTAGATATAGATGAAACTGACTAACAGAACCACAAAACCAACATGCAAGATTTTTAAAAGTAAGTGTTTTTCAATTTCAGGTTCTGCTGGTGGAAGGGGCATGTGATTGATAAATAATTCTAAGAAATCCCTGAGCCAACTCAAGGTCCCGTGTTGTGTCATAGCAAGGATGCCAGTTCCCCCTTCTCCGAAGAACAAAATGTTTTTGTGTATCAGGCTGCATATGATTGGAGTATAGCATAGGAATAGGGTCAACACGTAGAGTGCAAAGAAGGTATAGACCGTAGTCCTTTTTTTAAAGGCGTGCTTAAGAAACACTAACATGAGAGAGACCGCAAGAAAATAGAATGAGATGGCTACTCCGCTGCTAATCGAAGAGAGAAAAAGTGCGAGTGAAATCAAGGATAATGAGATGAGAGATTTCTTATAATCACTTTCTTTTTCCCAGAGGAAAGCACTATAGATTAATAAGGAATACGCACAAAAGCCAAATATTAACCTACCATTCATAAACAAAGAGAGTAATGCAATAAAGAGAAAGATCATCAACTTGATTGTCCAGATATCTTTTACTTTCTGGAAAAGTGCAATCGCGTTGGCAAGCGTAATTGAGATGATGACACACATCATTACAACAGTTAAAGAAAAAATCTTATTGGGGTCTGCGTGAAGTAAGTTTGCTATCGGGTAGATCGGAGATACTAATAAAAATCGCATCCCATGTGGATGAAAGTAGATTGTTGTGAAATTGAGTTCTACACCTTGATTGCGCAAAAATTCAATTTGGGGCCATATTTGAAACTCCTTTACACCAAAGATAATGAGTAACAAATAAGTAGACAGGACTCCAAGAAATAATAATTTGACTAAATGGTTCGTTGATTGGGGGGGCATTGGTAGTCTCTCTGGACCAAAGAATTTAGCACAACTGACTTGAAGTAGTTGTTGAAAGGAGGATTTCTAAGTTTTGAGGATATGATTCTTTAGTTATCACAGGCAAAGATGAAGAAGTGATAGTAATGAGAGGAGTAAAATTATTCTAAAAGATCTTTTTAGGCCTGTAAAGATAAATCGAATTCGATAGGGTAGGCAGTTTTGTTCAAAATTCACTATATAATAGGGGGAAAGTGCTTCCGAAAACAAAGAGTGGGGTAAAGACCTCAAGAAAAAAACGGTCCAGGTTGGATGTTATCTCGATAGGAAAGAAGACTTTTAAAAGTATGGCAATGTAAATCCATTTAGCTAATGTTATTGTGTTTTTGATTTTTTTGTGTAGTGTTCGTGGTTTAGAGCCTCATTGGTAGTTTTAACAATGATTTTTTCGCAGTATGCCGCTACTTGGCTTCATTGGAAAATTAGTATCGCAATATATCTAAATTCATGCTATTGAAGCCTTGAATATATGTAGTAGTTCTTTCTATTTGGTGGGCACAAACGACTTTTGACCTTTATTTACAATACATTTAGGTAAAGTTGTCAAACTGGATCTAACACAATGCACATTTTTGAGGGTAATTTGAGGCAATCTGGTCCTCAATATTTGATGAATTTGAATCGGTCGCGATTTAAAGAGCAAGCTTGCCAAACGGGAATTTTACTCTCAATCGCAACGGGATTTGCAATCCCTGTTTCAACAACATTGACATCGATTTTGAGCTTTGGAGTGCTTCTCTGTTGGGTTATATCAGGGCAGTATTTAGTTTCATTTGAGATACTCAAAAAATATCGAGTTTCAGCAGCATCAGCAGTATTCTTTAGTTTTCTTATGCTTGGTCTTTTTTACACGCCGGAATCATTTTCGATTGCTGCCCGAAATTTATTTAAATACCGACAGTTTATTTTGATTCCGATTTATCTCTCTTTTTTTCTTGATCCCAAAGCACGTCGCTATGGAATTCAGATGTTTGAAGTGGCGATGGTGATTACTTTGATCGGGTCAATTTACTATTCATTTTGGCCTCTCATTGGGATGGATGATCCATTTATAAATCGGTCTATTTTTAAAAATCGAATTACCCAGAATATCCTCATGGCATTTCTGGTATATCTAGCTGCTTGGAAGTTTCTAGAAAAACCAAGGCGGCGCTGGCCCTATGCCATATTAGTGCTCGTGGCAACGTTTAATATCATTGCGTTGGTTCCAGGCCGATCTGGCTACCTTGCTATGGTAATTCTTGTTTGTGTGTTAATGTGCCAGAAGTTTGGTTTTAAAGGCCTTATTCCTGCAGCTATTTGTATTGGAGGAATCGGGCTTCTTGCATACAGTCAGTCACAAATATTTAAGGATCGCATTAATCAAGCCATTTCAGAGGTTAATGAATATAACGCGTCTAAAATAAGACATAGAGGTGTTGATCTGAGAATTGAGTTTTATGAAAACAGTTTGTATTTGGCGAAGTCAAGTCCAATATTTGGCTCAGGTATAGGTAGTTTTAATTTAAAATATCAGCAACTAATGCAGGAAAGAAAGCAAATCTCTACTGCGAATCCTCATAACGAATATATTATGCTCCTTGTTCAAAATGGGGGCATTGGTGTCTGTCTCTTTTTGGGTTTCTTTTGGATTTGTTGGCGTACTACACGATCTATGACTGGTTTAGATCAGGCTCTTGGTCAAGCGATACTTGCCGTGTATTTTGTAGTCTGTATGGTAAATTCTTTGATGTTAGATACAACAGAAGGAAATCTGTTTGGTTATTTAGTGGGAGTTACATTTGCTGGAGGGATATCTTGTGTTGGGCAGAACGCAGATTCTCAACTTCCAGAGCCGTCTGATAAGGAAATAATGCAACCAATTATGCGAGATGCAGCCTGATTTTGTGGTTTTTTGCATAGTATAATCTTTGGGGTTTGCAATCGCTGACGTTTTCAATTCATAAAGTGCTAGTGTGATTTATTTTTGTTCAACCTTTACACAAAAATCTGTTTTAAATAGTATTCGTAACCTTAATACTGGAAGCAGTTTTTGATTGTTTTGCACATCATATTATTTTCTGCATGAATATCTTATTTCGATTCAACTTGAGACAATGAAGAAGGAGGCTATGGATGGCCGGTGTGGTTGGGTTGATCACAGCACGAGGTGGCTCGAAAGGAGTACCTCAAAAAAATATAAAAATATTAGCTGGGAAGCCATTGATTGCTTGGACGATTGAGGCTGCATTACAGAGCCAGGAACTAGATCGCGTGATCGTTTCTACTGACGATAAGCAGATTGCGTCAATCTCACGGCAATATGGAGCCGAAGTACCCTTCATTCGTCCTCTCAAATTGGCTTTGGATGATTCGAGTCATGTCGATGTTGTATTGCATGCCATTGAGTGGCTGGCTGAACAAGAGCAATATGAGACTGAATATGTGACATTACTTCAACCAACTTCTCCCTTTCGTATCGCTGCTGATATCGATGGAGCAATCAACTTTGCTAGAGAAAAAAAAGCGAAAGCAGTCATTGGTATGATGGAAGCTCCCAGTCATCCTGTCTGTTTAAGGGGAATGAATGAAGAGGGCTTATTATTAGAACTTTTTCCAGAAAAGGAAGAGTCGGCGCTTCGCAGGCAGGTGCTGGCTGATGTGTATGCATTTAATGGGGCTCTTTATGTAGTCAGGCCAGATGCGATCAAAGAAGATAAAACATTTCGTCCTATTAATGAAACGTATGGGTACAAGATGCCAACTAAGAGATCTTGGGAAATCGATACGGAATGGGAATTTCTCATTGCCAGTCTGTTGATGGAAAACCAGATTCAAACAGACTCCCTACGTAAGACAGCTTAGCAATTTTTTCTGGAATGATTCGACCTTTCTCGATTTGAGTTGTGCAAATGATGCGCGAGTTAATTCCATTATCGATACCAAGTATTTCTGGGAATGAATGGAAATATGTGAAGGAGTGCCTTGATACGGGGTGGGTTTCTTCTGTTGGATCGTATGTAGATCAATTTGAGCAAAGTGTCAGTGAATATGTCGGTACAGAGTTCGGAGTGGCGACGGTGAATGGAACCGCTGCACTTCATCTTAGTCTGCTAGCTTGTGGTGTTCGACCTAATGATGAAGTGATCGCACCATCATTCACATTCATTGCTCCTGTGAACGCCATAAAGTACTGTGGTGCTTTTCCTGTTTTTATAGGATCAGATCCTGCTACTTTGGGATTAGACGTTAATAAAGTAAATGATTTCCTGTCCCAAGAGTGCGTTTTACGAAATGGTGAATTGTATAACAGGCAAAGTGGTCGAAAGGTTAGCGCTATCTTACCAGTGCACATTTTTGGTCATCCGGTAGATATGGCACCTTTGAATGAAATTGCAGGACGGTATGGTCTTCCGATTATCGAAGATGCCTCAGAGAGTCTGGGTTCTGAGTACAGGGGAAGGAAGACAGGCTCGCTATCTACCATCGGTTGTTTTTCGTTTAATGGTAACAAAATTATCACCTGTGGTGGCGGTGGAATGGTCACTACAAATGACGAGTCTCTGGCAAATCGAATACATCATTTAAGTACACAGGCAAACAAAAAGCCCTTTGAGTATGAGCATGATGAGATCGGCTTCAATTATCGTTTGACGAATATTCAAGCTGCCTTAGGAGTAGCACAGTTAGAGCAGCTTGATTCATTCGTTGAAATCAAGAGAAAAAATGCAACTTGCTATCGTGAACTATTGGCGACACTACCAAATGTAAAGTTGGCTTGGGAAGAACCATGGGCCAAAAGTAATTTTTGGCTTTGCACTTTAATGGTTTCATCCGAAGACCGTAATTCTTTAATGGATTATTTACTTTCACAAAATATCCAAGTACGTCCGGCATGGAAGCTAATGCATAATTTATCCATGTATCAGGACTGTCAGGTTTATAAGATGGAAGAGACAATGGCCGAATTTGAAAAATGTATTTCGATTCCCTCCAGTGTTCAACTTACCGTTGATGATATTCAATACGTGGTTGATCGCATTAAAGTGTATTTTGATCAAAAATGAATGAAACATCGAATGCGATCATACTTCTAGGTGGAGGTGGACATGCAAAAGTCCTCATTGATCTGATTACGGAAAGAGGTGAGTATAAAATTGTCGGAATTCTTGACCCGAAGATGGAACGTGGAACACACCTGAAAGGGATTGATGTTCTGGGGGCAGATGATGCATTATCTGAACTACGTGATCAAGGCATAAAAAATGTTGCGATTGCAGTCGGAAGCACTAAATGTAATTTATTAAGAAAAACGCTATTTGACCGGAGCCGAGAATTAGATTTCCAGATACCCGCGCTAATTCATCCTAACTCAATCTGCTCATCTGATATTTCATTGTCTGATGGCGTGCAGATTATGGCAGGTGCCATTATTCAAACAGATTCAATATTGGGGGAAGGAACTGTTGTTAACACGGGAGCACAAGTAGATCACGATTGTCAAATTGGAAGCCATGTTTTTCTCAGTCCAGGGGTTGTACTCAGTGGAGGAGTGGTTGTAGGAAACAACGCTTTTGTTGGAGCAGGGGCTATTGTGATTCAGGGAGTGAAAGTAGGCGATAATGCAATAATAGCAGCCGGAGCTGTAGTCATACAGGATGTTAAAGATGGTGCATTAGTCAAAGGAGTGCCAGCAAGATGAGTGTATTTGTAATTGCAGAAGCAGGAGTGAACCACAACGGGTGTGTGGAGACTGCGAAAAAAATGATCGATGCTGCTACAGAGGCGGGGGCAGATGCGATCAAGTTTCAAACATTCAAGACCGAAAAGCTTGTTTGCAAATCTGCTCCACAAGCGGAATACCAGCAAAGAAATAATTTAACGGACGAGGAAAATTCGACTCAATTTAGTCTGTTAAAAAAATTGGAAATCGATCAGGAAGCGCACCAGGAGCTTTTTGACTACTGCAAATTAGCAGGAATTGTTTTCATCTCAACGCCATTCGATTTAGAAAGTGTTGATTTACTCAAGTCACTCGGTTTAAAAATTATCAAGGTGCCTTCAGGTGAAATTACAAATTATCCCTACTTGAAAAAAGTGGGTAAAACGTTTGATCAAGTAGTGCTTTCAACAGGAATGGCCAACTTGGGAGAGATTGAAGATGCATTGGAAATCTTGATTGAGAGTGGTGTCGATCGAAGTAATATCACTGTATTGCACTGTAATACAGAATATCCAACTCCCATACAGGATGTAAACTTGCGGGCCATGTTAACGATCAAGAATGCTTTTGGTGTGAATGTTGGCTATTCGGATCATACATTGGGAATTGAAGTTTCCATTGCTGCTACTGCATTGGGGGCCACTGTGATTGAAAAGCATTTCACGCTCGACAAGAATATGGAAGGTCCTGACCATTCTGCCTCTTTGGAACCAGATGAGCTGATGATGTTGGTTCGGGGGATCAGAAATACGGAAAATTCATTAGGTAGTCCGATCAAAAAGCCATCGGCTTCTGAATCAAAAAATAAGCCAATTGTACGTAAAAGTATAATTGCAGCACGTGCAATCAAAAAAGGAGAGTCATTTACGGAACGTAATCTCTGTGTTAAACGCCCGGGCACAGGTATCAGTCCGATGAACTGGGATAAGGTGATTAACCAGATCGCGAAGAGAGATTTCCTTGAAGACGAAATAATCGATCTATGAAAAAAAACGTCTGTCTGGTAACTGGCTCTAGAGCGGAGTATGGTTTATTAAGACCTCTAATTGACGAGATTATTTCTGAAGCAACTCTAACACTTCAGCTTCTTGTGACAGGTTCCCATTTATCACCTGAATTCGGTCTCACTTTTCAGGAGATCGAACGTGATGGATATGAGATTGACGAGAAAGTAGAAGTTGTAATGAGCTCCGATACTCCGATTGGGATCTGTAAATCGATGGGGCTGGGGCTGATTAGTTTTTCTGAAGCATATGCTCGTCTTCAGCCTGATTTGATTATCGTTTTAGGGGATCGATATGAGATATTCAGCGCTGTTTCTGCTGCACATATCAGCCGTATTCCAGTTGCCCATCTTCACGGTGGTGAGGTGACTGAAGGAGCCTTTGATGATGCATTACGTCATTCTATCACAAAAATGAGTCAGTATCATTTTACTTCTACCGAGGTCTATCGAAAAAGGGTCATCCAATTAGGAGAAAACCCAGATCGTGTCTTTAATGTTGGCGCAATCGGTTTAGATAATATCTCACGTCTGGAGCTGTTGTCGAAAGAAGAGTTCGAGAAGAGTATCGGGCTGAAGCTGAGTCGCCATAACTTATTATGTACATTTCATCCCGTTACACTTGAAAAGAACTCTTCAGTCCAACAGATCCAAAGTCTACTTAATGTTCTGGAAAAGTTGGATGAGACAAATATTATTTTTACTAAAACAAACGCCGATACAGATGGTCGTATGATCAATCAGTTAATTGATGAGTTTGTAAGTAAAGATGTAACTCGCTATAAATCATTTGTGAGTTTAGGGCAATTACGGTATTTGTCGGCGATGCAATATGTAGATGCTGTGATTGGAAATTCTTCGAGTGGTATTATTGAAGCACCCAGCTTTGGAATTGCTACGGTCAATATTGGTAATCGCCAGAAAGGCAGAATCAAGTCTGAACTGATAATCGACTGTGAGCCAACTGAAACCGGTATAGCTGTAGCTCTGAAAACATTGTATTCTCCCAAAATTGAGAAGTTGCTGAAAAATGCGACGAATCCTTATGGGGACGGTCAGACATCAGCCAGGATCGTAAAAATACTTAAGAAATGCGATGTCAATGTAACGACACAAAAAAAATTTTATGATCTCGACAACGGTTTGAAAGAAGCAAATCTAGATTGAGTAAAGATTTAGAGATTACTTAATTAAAACTGGGGAATTGCATGGTCATTTACCTAGAAGAGCAAGCCAGGGATGGACTCAATGGAAAAGTGCTTGATTAATGAATCTGTGGATGTGAGAGCGGCGATTCTAGCAATCGAATTAGGCCAAAAAGGGATTGCCGTCGTCATTGATGCAAACGGATGTTTGCAGGGGGTGGTTACTGATGGCGATGTGCGTCGAGGCTTACTTGCTGGATTAAAGTTAGATGAGCCCATAACAACCATCATGAATCGCAAGCCGACTAAGGCAGAGCGTAAAATGTCTCAATCTTCGATTATTGAACTATTGCAGCAAGGAGAATTAGAAGCACTCCCTTTAGTCGATTCAAATAATTGTGTGGTCGACGTCATTTTACTAACTGACTTAACACAAAGAAACGATACTGAAAAGGCAGATGGTTTTAGCTGTGCATTAATTATGGCGGGTGGCGAAGGTCGTAGGTTGTTGCCACTCACAGAGAATCTCCCCAAACCTTTAGTCGAGGTAGGGGGGATGCCACTTATTGAAAGACAAGTTCGTCGAGTAGCCAATGCAGGTATGGATAAGGTATACATTGCGGTAAATTACCTTGCAGAAATGATTGAATCACACTTAGGCGATGGAAGTCAGTTTGGAGTTGAGATTCAATATTTGCATGAGCAGCAGAAGCTGGGCACGGCCGGAGCGATCTCCTTAATTCAAGAGACACTTGATGGTCCGTTATTGTTAATGAATGGAGATGTTTTTACATCGATTAATTTTCGATACTTGCTTGATTTCCATTATACACATCAACCATTTATGACAGTTGCTGCCATCGATTATCACATTGAGATTCCCTATGGTGTAATCAAAACAGAAGGTGCCTATGCACAATATCTAGAAGAGAAGCCATCGCAACATTTTTTGTGTAATGCAGGGATCTATGCAATCTCCCCGGAAGCAGTGTGTCGAGTGCCCAAAAATTGTCCGTATAACATGACAGATTTAATTGAGTTGAGTATTTCTGAAAATTCTGGTGTCGTAGTATTTCCAGTGCATGAGTATTGGTCAGACATAGGGACTCATGACGAATTAAACAAAGCGCGTACAGAACTAAAAATCGTCAAAGAAACTTTGGGTGATTTAGAAGAGTTTGACGAAGCAGCAGTGAATATTGAACTAAATCATAGAAGAGCCGCTTAATCTTTTTCAACCATCCTTTTTGAACAAGAAAAAATTAGAATGTCTGAGTCATTAGCTGGTAAACAAACGCTGGTTACCGGAGCAGATGGTTTTATCGGGAGTCATCTAGTTGAACAACTTGTACAAAGCGGAGCTAAGGTTCGAGCACTTGTCTATTATAATTCGTGGAATCAGATTGGATGGCTGAATGATGTTTCCCAGGAAGTTCGGCAATCTATAGAAATCATTCAAGGAGACATTCGTGATGTCGAACGAATTAATGGTGCGGTTGAAGGTTGTGAATACATATTTCATTTATCCAGCCTTATTGCAATTCCTTATAGTTATGTTGCCTCACGTTCTTATGTAGACACAAATGTGACGGGAGCCTTGAATGTATTACAGGCAAGTCGAAATTCAGATTGCTTGACGAGGTTAGTGCATGTTTCAACTTCAGAAGTCTATGGAACTGCACAACATGTACCCATAGATGAAAATCATCCTTTAGTTGGTCAGTCACCTTACTCAGCCAGTAAAATTGGAGCCGACAAGATGGCAGAGAGTTTTTATCTCTCTTTTGGATTGCCAATTGTTACCGCCAGGCCGTTTAATACATATGGACCAAGACAGACGGCTCGCGCAGTTATTCCCACTATCGCAAGTCAATTACAGGCAGGTTGTACAGTATTAAAATTAGGTGCATTAACACCAACACGCGACTTTAACTTTGCGACAGATACCGCCGCTGGCATGATTGCACTGGCGTTATGCAAACAGTCCGAAGGGGAGGTGGTCAATATTGGTAGCGGCGAAGAGTGGTCTATTGAAGAAACTGCTAAAATACTGATGGAAGTGACTGGATGCGAAGTTCCCATTATCTGTGATGAGGATCGAGTTCGACCAGAAAAAAGTGAGGTCAATCGTCTGTTAGCTGACAACACCAAAATTCATCAATTAACCGGTTGGAAAAGCCAGGTCTCATTCAAAAGTGGCTTAGCGAAGACTGCTGAGTGGGTTGGACGTAATATTCATTTTTTCAATGAAGAACGTTATACAATTTAACATAGCATGGTATTGAAGAGACAACTCCGAAGGATTGGAAAATCTTTATGCAACGGATTGAGCGGACTTTGACATTATTTGAGGAACCTTCTCAGATTTCAGGAAGGGTTTAGATCAAATGATGGGGAGGTCACTTTCACTAGCCGCAATGTTAGTTGCCGTCGCGATATTGTTGGGGCGATTGACTGGCTTATTTCGTGTGTTGGGGCTTGCTTCTGTGTTGGGAGTATCACACGCGAACGATCTTGCGATACTCATAATATCCGTCCCTGATATTTTAAATGCGATGTTAATCGGTGGTGCTATGGCTGCCGTACTAGTTCCTGAAATGCATCGGAGAAGTCAAAATATTTCTGAACAGAACGCCAATCAACTGATAGTTCAATCCTTCTTTATTGTAGCTCTGGTGTCCAGTCTGTTCGCACTTGTCTTGGCGATTTGTTCACCGTGGTTTACTCAGCTATTAGCGTCTGGGTTTACACCTTCACAGATTGATGAAGCTAGTAAACTGATTTTGATTGTTTTATTCGCTTTTCCTATTTGTGCTGTTACCGCGGTCACCGCAGCTGCCTTGCAAGGGCATCACAAACCATTGATTCCAGCATTTGGCAATTTATTTTTTAATGTCATCTTGCTAGTGGCAATTTTTTTCTGGGTGACACCTGAAAGTATCTCAGTCGTCGCATGGGCTGTTGTTCTGGCCGTTTCATTTCGATTATTAACACAGATAATAAGCTGTTTTGTAGCTGGAACGTTTCATGGTGGATTTCGATCGTTAATGCAATTCTCTACTTTGAGCCGGAGCCTATTCCTGAAATATTTCCATGCACTGACTGCAATTGGGGTTGTCGTTGCATTTCCAGTTGTCTCACGTTCTTTTGCTTCAGCATTTGAAGGCGGGATCAGTCTGTTTGAGTATGCACTCAAGCTGGTTGAACTGCCACGTGGATTGTTAGGGGCTGCACTGACAATGGTAATATTTCCACGGTTAAGTCGCATTTTTTCTGAACGAGACTCAGCCGAAGCTGCAAAATTAATCAGCCAGGTAGCGGGGCTAATCGTCTTAGTAACAATTCCAGTTACTGTTGCCGTTTATGGTTGTGCAGAACCAGTTGTTTCTCTACTTTTTAAAAGAGGCTTATTCACGGCAGAAGATGTTGCCAATACTGCAAAGTTATTGCAAATTGCTATCATTGCGATGCCAGCATTGATACTGTCGATTCTCACAATGAATGTGTTTTATGCAAGACATGAAACACTAGTACCATTCAAGATTAGCATTATATTATTGAGTTGTCTGATATTGCTTTCTCTGGTTTTAAGAGACTCAATGGGAGTTTCTGGAGTCATGCTTGCTTTTGTTATTACGAGCTGGATTCACTTTTTAGCTTTGACAATTTCATTGCATGTAAAATTAAATGTTTCTGTTATTGATGGCGTCAAGCTTAAGCACTGTACTGCTTTAATCCTTCTAACATTATTGGGGATTTCATTTTCAGCAATGATGGTCAAGTTTATTTCAGAGCCATTTTTACTGATTATTTCTTCTGTACTTCTAGGACTGGTCTGTTTCGGAGCTGCCTTATTAATTCTGAAAAATCATCTGCCTCATTTTCGAAGGAGGCTTTTGTAAAATGAAGTATTTATTTATCACAGATTGTCCAGAAATTGCTAAATATGTCGATCAATGTGGAGTCGACCGGATTTTCGTTGACTTGGAAGTGTTTGGTAAAGTTGAACGTCAGGGAGACCGAGACACGGTGATATCTCGGCATCGCTTGGAAAATATTTCCAGAGTCAAAGCAGCTGTGAATCAAGCAGAAGTCTTGGTACGGCTCAATCCTCTTAATCCTGATTCAGTTGAAGAAATTGAAAATATATTAGATCAGGGAGCAGATTGTTTAATGCTTCCCATGTTTCAGTCTGTTGAGGAAATAGACTGGTTTTGTCAACGCGTAAATCAACGTGCCTCCGTTGTTCCATTAGTTGAAACGGTGGGAGCTATGAAAGGTCTGGCTGAAATTGTTCGGGTTCCCGGTGTGAGTCAGGTCCATTTTGGTTTGAATGATTTACATCTCGATTTAGAACTTAATTTCATGTTCGAACTGATGTCAAATGGCATGGTTGAGAAAATGGCTGAGATATGTCGAAACGCCAATATGCCGTTTGGAGTGGGGGGGATTTCGACAATGAATCAAGGGCTTGTATCGGGGAAATTGGTTTTGGGTGAACATGCAAGGCTGGGATCAGAGTGGGTCATTCTGTCTCGCTCGTTTCATCAACGAGCAACTAATTTATTAGAGCTAAAGGAAAGAATTAATCTTCCGAAAGAACTTCAGGAAGTCAACAAAATTTATAAGACGTTAATTGAGAGATCGGAATTCGAAGTCGAGCACGATAAGCAACTACTTTATCAAATAATCAATAATGTTGCACTGAATCTGCAGTCTAAAAGAACTGGTTCTTAATATCTAATGAGTATCTTAAATTACACCCAACATTAATTAAAAGTAATATATATCGAAGGACGAAAGACAACTGATGGATTCTGTATTAGTAACCGGTGGTGCTGGTTTTTTGGGAAGTCATCTCTGTGACCGGCTGGTTGAGAGAGGGAAGTATGTAATCTGTCTGGATAATTTCTTTACAGGAAGTAAACAAAATATCGTCCATTTGATGGGACATCCTCGATTTGAATTAATCAGGCACGACATTGTCCATCCGATTCATTTGGAAGTCAATGAAATTTATAATCTGGCTTGTCCAGCTTCACCAGTTGCGTATCAGTATAACCCGATTAAAACCATTAAAACCTCGACCGTAGGCATGGTAAACCTCTTAGGATTAGCAAAACGTTGTCAAGCCAAAGTATTACATGCTTCAACCTCTGAGGTTTATGGCGATCCTGAAGTACATCCGCAAGTTGAAGAGTATTGGGGGCATGTGAATCCTATTGGTCCACGAAGTTGTTACGATGAAGGAAAACGCATCGCCGAGTCGTTGTGTATGAATTATCATGAAGCACACCAAGTCCCAATTCGCATAGTGAGGATTTTCAATACATATGGGCCACGGATGGATCCCAATGATGGACGTGTGGTCTCAAATTTCATCAATCAGGCATTAAGGGGGCAGCCTCTTACGATTTATGGTGATGGAACACAAACTCGTTCGTTCTGCTATGTAGATGATTTGATCGATGGATTTTTGAAAATGATGGAACAAGATGAGACATCTGGTCCTATCAATCTGGGAAATCCTATTGAGAATAGTATGTTAGAGTTAGCAGAGTCTGTGCTTCAGATTGTTAAATCAAAGTCGAAGTTAGAATCTCGTCCTCTTCCGACTGATGATCCCAAAAAACGCTGTCCTGATATCACAAAAGCGAAAACGATTTTGAACTGGGAACCTCAAGTCTCTTTGCAGGAAGGGCTAACCAAGACAGTAGCCTACTATCAAGACTTAATGAATCAGGAAACATCATGAACCAAATTTTGGTGACAGGTGCAGCAGGGTTTATTGGGTTTCATGTCGCGTCCCGCCTTCTTTCTCAAGGGTACCATGTGGTTGGGATTGATAATTTGAACGCACATTATGACGTGCAATTAAAGCGTGACCGTCTCCAGGAATTACAACAGGAACAGGCATTTCAGTTTCTTGAGACTAATATTACTGATGTAAAATCAATATCACAGCTATTCCAGCAATTCACATTTGAAAAAGTGGTGCATCTGGCTGCAGAAGTGGGGGTACGAAACTCCCTGGAAAGGCCTTTGGATTATGTACAAAGTAATGTAGGAGGCTTTGTCAATCTTTTGGAATATTGTCGAGAAGCTCAGGTTAGGCATTTTGTTTACGCATCATCCAGTTCTGTCTACGGAGCGAATCGAAAGACGCCCTATTCCACAAGTGATCGTGTGGATCATCCCATCAGCATTTATGCGGCTACAAAACGAGCTGATGAATTAATTGCACATAGTTATAGCCATCTTTATGATTTACCGACAACAGGCTTGCGTTTTTTTACGGTGTATGGCCCGTGGGGACGACCTGATATGGCGGTCTTTCTTTTTACTAAAGCGATTCTTGAAGGCACACCCATTAAAGTATTTAATCACGGAAAATTGAAACGCGATTTTACTTATATCGATGATATTGTGACCGGTGTGGTGGGTGTGTTGGAAGATATTCCTAGTCGTCGACAAGAACTGTCAGTAAGTACCTGCGCTAATGAGAATATCGAGTCAGAAGCACCTTACAGGCTTTATAACATCGGAAATCATCAACCCATTGGTATCTCAGAATTGATTGATGTGATTGAGCAACGAGTTGGCAAGCAGGCGATTCGTGAAAACTATCCAATGCAACCAGGGGATGTTTTAGAAACCTACGCTGATATCTCTGAACTAAAACAGGCGATCCATTTTTCGCCATCAACTACAATTGAACAGGGAGTAAACCGATTTGTCGATTGGTATCTCTCTTATTATTCTAATCCAGATTGAGATTTGGTACATTCAGGACATTTGAGTCTGAGAGTCTGACTGGAAAAGCAAAGAATGATCATTTAGAGTTTTGAGATGATTTGAGGGATCAGGCGAGCTAATTTCTGGCCACCATCTGCTGCGACTTTCAAGATTTTGCTGATTTCCACTGGTTCGAGCGCATCAGGCAGACAGATATCTGTTACTACAGAAAGTCCCAAAACCTTCATTGAGGCATGGTTGGCCACAATGCATTCTGGGACGGTCGACATCCCAACACAATCGGCCCCCATTTGTCGCAGCATCCGGTATTCGGCGCGGGTTTCGAGGTTCGGCCCGGTTACTGCTACAAAAGATCCGGTTTGTGTACGAATCTTAAGTTCAAGAGCCATTTCTTCGGCTAACTTAATTAATCTCTGATCGTAAGGTTCACTCATATCCGGAAAACGAACTCCCAATCGATCATCATTGATACCTCGTAGCGGGTTGTCCCCCATTAAGTTGATTTGATCTTCAATGATCATAATATCAGCAAGTTGATAATTGGGATTCATGCCTCCCGCAGCGTTGGTAATGATCAGTGTCTCAACACCAAGCGCTTTCATTACTCTGACGGGAAACGTGACTTCTTTCATAGAGTAACCTTCGTAGTAATGAAAGCGACCTTCCATTGTGACGATGGTAGTCCCGTTGAGAGTTCCAAATACTAACTGACCGGCGTGTGATTCCACTGTTGAGTGGGGAAAGTGGGGGATCGTCTCATAATTGATTGAGATGTCTTGATTGATCTGTTGGCTTAAATCACCCAGTCCTGTACCCAGTATCAAACCGATTTGGGGATACTGTTTAATTTGTGGATTCAGAAATTCAACAGCATCATTAATTTTTTCGACCAATCCTTGCATACAATTATTTCTTTTCAATTTTAGAAGCTAAGCGGCATGTAGAAGCAAAGTGACTCAAGCCGCTCACGAGAGAATGAGTTGTATGAGACTGGCTGTTAACATTAGTCTGAGGCTCACCTTTGGTGGTATTCAATGGTGAGCCTGTTTACTTATGGATGAGTGATTTAAAAATCATCATCATCGTCATCGAAATCTTCATCTTCAATTTCGTCGTCATCGAACTCGTCATCTTCATCATCGAATTCGTCTTCATCATCTTCGTCGAATTCATCATCGTCATCGAAATCTTCATCATCAAGGTCTTCCAGATCATCGAAGCCAATGTTCTCCTCATCATCGTCTAACGACATGAAAACAGTCGGAGTCTCTTCGGTAATAGTTTCGAGTTCTTCAGGGGATTCGATGAAAATTGAATCAGCTAATAACACAGTTTGATCCTCGTAGTTTTTAGTGCAATCTTTCCAAATTTCTAAACGATTTTTTACAAATACTAAAAGCCTGATGTCAATGTTCAATCGTGGGATTTCATTAACAATCATGAGGGAACTTTCCCTGTTTTGCAGGGAAATTTATTGTTCACGATATTCCCAATATTATATTTATTTTGCTTTGTCAAGTGCGAAAAAAATGAACTGAGAATATATAGAAATATTTCCGCCAGAGTAGTGGAATCACATGAGAGAAAACTCGTAGTTTTTTTATTTTTTGGAATAAAAAATCAACGTAATCTGCGAGTCCGGAATCTCTTAGAGTTTAATGGTACTGGCAAAATGAATAGTCTCTGATTTGGCTTTTTAGTCGAGGTATTAATGGTTAGTAAGCCAATTCAATACTCAGTTTGGACTCGAAAAAACATGGCTCAGATCGGCAAAGCATTGAGATCTAGAGGCTTTGAATCGCCCCTCCACAACTGGAACCGGCTCCCGCGGTGCAGCCATAACAGTGTTGGTTGGTTACGATTTCTCTTTCACTCAGTTCATGGTAGAGAAAATCTCGGATGTGTCGTCTGGTAGAGACAGAGACAGGAAGATTCAGCATTTGGTTAAAGTCACAATCATAGAGATAACCCTGCCAGTCTACTGATATAATAGAGCGGCACATGAGTCCGGAGACTGTCTCTGGATTGAACGCATTGATGAGTCGCTCCATATACTCTTCAAGCTGCCCCTGGTTAACCAATTCACTGAGAAATCGACTGATGGGCATATTGGTGATGGTAATTAAATTTGTGAATTCAATATCGAATTGTTTTTTAAGTTCTCTTCGATAAGCCAACTCCAATTCCGATTGATCAGGGGGTAATGAAAATCCAACAGGATTATATACCAGGCTTAATTTCAATTTTGAATTTGATTTGCCATAACCAAGCGAATTCAATTTTTGTAATGCTTGAACTGATTTTTTAAATGCGCCGTTACCTCTTTGGTCGTCTGTATTTTCTTCAAGGTAACAGGGAAGGGAAGCAACAATTTCGACTTGATGGGCTGCAAGAAAATCAGGTAGATCCGTATAACCTGGTGCTAACAGGATTGTCAGATTACAGCGATCAATGATTTGTTTTTTGAGTTTAGTGGCCTCTTCAACCAAATCTCGAAAATGGGGGTTCATCTCAGGTGCTCCACCTGTCAAATCCAATGTCTGAAAACCAGAATTTTTTAAGGCTTTGAGGCAGTCCTGAATCGTCTCCCAAATCATAATCTCTCTGCGATCAGGACCAGCATCAACATGGCAATGCTCACAGGTCATGTTGCAGAGTTTTCCCAGATTCATCTGGAGCGTATTAATTGTGTTTGCTTGCAGAGACGGAAGCTGATTTTGCACTAACTTTTGGTCAAAATCAGGGTACTGATTTTGATTGTTTAACACAAGCAATTGTTGTTGAGGATCAGCGAGTTTGCTATGTTGTCGCAGTAGAGTTAATGAAGCCATATATCTTCCTGATAAGATGATTGCAGAATGAAATCTTCTGTCATGTCTTTTATTTAACAACACCCACTATCAGGACTGCAACAGGATTCCATGATTTCACTTGTTAAATCATAGTTTTTGCCCTTAGTTTCTCGAGGGTGTCGAACAACATTTCGCCGACAGTCCATTTCCTGGGCTTCGTCTAGAGGTATATTCTGATAAGGTTCAACGGGAATAAAGTGTCCCTCATAAGGGGGAGCTTGTAGTAATTGATAGGTTTTATCGCAAACAGCAATTCGTTGTCCTCGAAAGTAAATATGATTATCATCGTCTTCAACTTTTTTAAATGGTCCACGATAAACCATTGCTTGATTTCTTTCGAGGCACGGTCCTTGTTTGCCTTTATAGGCTGAGACCGTGATTGAGCGGAATTCAATTCCTTCAATGGTTTGCCAGGGAGTTTCTTCGCGTTTGAGAATTTCGATGCCATGAAAGCCGGCATTCTCAAACGCTTTTAAAAACTCATCTTCACGAAAAGCACCTGAGAGACAGCCCGACCAGAGCGTGGGATCTTGTTTCAGGTGTTGGGGGACGTCTTCATCACAGACGATGTCACTAATCACAGCTTTGCCACCACGTTTTAAAACGCGAAAGACTTCTTCCAGCAGTTGACTGCGGTCACTTTCACGGACCAGATTCAGGACACAATTAGAAATGACGCAGTCGGCGCTCTCATCTACAATCATGGGAGCTTCCTGACGTAGACGTTCTTCGAGATTCCTCAATGCCAGCCAACGGGCATGACTGTCAATCGGGTTGGAAGACAATTCCTGATTTAGCTGATCTAGATCCAATTTTAAGTCTTGAATCAAGCCACAACGGAATTCGACATTTGCGAATCCCAGTCGATCGGAAACCTGTTGTTGGTATTTTCTGGCTAGTGACAACATTTCGGCATTACAGTCGACTCCAATCACTTTTCCTTCAGCTCCAACAATTTGAGAGGCGATGTAACAAATTTTTCCACCTCCTGAACCCAGATCGACAACTGTATCACCTGCCGAAAGATAAGGAGTCGGATCGCCACAGCCATAATCACGTTCTAGAATTTCCTCGGGAATGATTGATAAGTATTCGGTGTTGTATTCAACAGGGCAACACAGAGCTGGTTCTTTTTGATTTGCAGCATCGGCGTAACGTGAATAAACAGATTCTTCTTCTGTGGAAATCTGATGTGTGTTCACTGAATTCATGGTTGTCTGAGTTCCTTTCAATTCCAATATCAGTCTGTTGAATTCCCGGAAGAACCTTGATTACGATCTAGATCTAAATGACATGTTAGTATAATCATGTCAAAGAAGTCGAGAAATATTGTTGTTCCAGAGAGATAGCGACTTTGTGATATTTATAGTATCCATTATTATGGACAAAAAAACTGTGAATCAAATCACATTTTACAAGTTCGACCCGAAAAAAATGAGTTCAAGTCACGAGATGGTTTCAGAGCCTCAGCTTTCCGTAGTGATTCCTGTTCTGGATGGTGAAGATCATTGGAAAGCATTAATCAAGGATTTACCTTTTTTTCCGGACTCGACTGAATTTTTATTTATCGGTAATGGTAACCAACCGACTGAGTTTGAAAAACTGGTACATCAGTTCGCGATTAGTGGTCGAAGTCATTGGGATCGTTCTTCGACTGGCAGAGCAGTTCAAATGAACCGAGGGGCATCTGAATCGCATTGTCCTTATCTTTTATTTTTGCATTCGGATTCGCGGTTGAATGAACCAGCAGTTCGATTTTTGATACAGTCTTTGAAGTCGAGCCCTGATGCTTTGCATTATTTTAATTTAAAATTTCATGACCAGAGCCATTTTCTAATGCAACTCAACAGATGGGGGGTTTTTTTTCGTTCACATTATTTGGGGATTCCATTTGGAGATCAGGGGCTTTGTCTGAAACGTGATCTGTTTTTTGAACTTGGTGGTTACGATGAATCGGTCTCTTATGGAGAAGACCATCTTTTGGTCTGGAAAGCGCGACGAAATAGAATTCGTTTAAAATGCACTGGAGCAACGATTGAAACCAGTTCCAGAAAATATCAGCAACAAGGTTGGTTGAAAATCACTGCCACGCATCTTGTACTTACGGTAAATCAGGCCATTCCACAATTTATTCTTTTGTTAAAAGAACGTATTGGTTCATGGTAGCAAGGCAAGGCGCAATCGCCATCTTCGTAAAAACTCCTGGTTTTTCGCCTTTAAAAACCAGATTGGCTCAATCCATCGGGCAAACTCAGGCAGAACAATTCCATACACTTTCAGCTAAAGCGGTGGAGGCAGTGGTTCGATATGTTTCAGAACGAGAACCTGTTGTTCCTTATTGGGCAGTTGCTGAGGAACCGGCGCTGTCGAGTCCGATCTGGAAACAGTTTTCCACTGTTTTTCAAGGAACAGGTGATTTAGGGATGCGTCTGGCGCACATTGATCAGTGCCTGTTCGATGCGCACGATTATATTATCTTTCTTGGCGCGGACAGTCCTCAACTTCCAGTTAGTTATCTGTTAGAAGCCATTGAACTCCTCTCAAAAAAAACTGATCAGCCTCAATTCGTAATTGGACCAGCCATTGATGGTGGTTTTTATTTGTTTGGTAGCCAGGTCAGTCTGACTCAGAAAGAATGGCTCAATATTCCCTATAGCGCTTCAAATACTACCGAAAAGTTGCTTGAGCAGATTCAAAGACGCGGGAAGATCCATAAACTTCCCCTCTTGACCGATGTCGATACGATTAATGAACTTGAAATGATTGAACAGCAGGTCGAAATTGATAACAATCTTCTCTGGGAACAACAACAGGTTCTTGAATGGATTCGGAACAGGAACTCGTTTGATTCTTAATCGTCTATTTGCTTTTTCAGGAAGGGGCGTTTGGAAAGATCGACTTTTAATTCAGTGGAGTCAGCACGAGGCGAACTGCCCATAATGAGCATATATAGCGAGAAAACGCCCAGCAGTGATAGTAGACATCGTTTGAATAACACCGGATTAATTTGTGGTCCCAAAAGCGTCCCCAGTTTCATACCCAAAATGACAACTGGAATAAGGATGCAGGTGGTTAGCAACACTTCTGAAGTTGCCCATCCCATTAATGATAGTCCAATGACTCGAGAGATGGAGATCAAAATAAAAAAACCGAAAATGAACCCCTTATATTGATCTTGAGTCCAGGGTTGACGAATTGCATAGATCACGATCGGAGGCCCCGCAATACTTGTTGTACCCGCAAGGAATCCACTACAAAAACCGGCAAAAGTACCCCAGAGAGATGTTGGGTTTTGCTGTCCTTCCATAACAGCGGGTGTTCGTTTGAAAAATCCGTCAATTGTAATTAACAGAATCACCAGACCGGTGCCCCGCACCAGAAGATCAATTTTAACGAGTGTGAAGACAAGCATACCCAATGGTAAGCCGATCAGCGAACCAATAATCGCGCCTGCCAGAATCCGGGCATTAGAGTGCCGACGATAATTCCAGAAAATCCAGATGACAGGCAATACAATACTGAAGGCGACCAGTAAGTTTGCCTCGCGAAAATTAATCACTAACGGCAGAGTAGCCATCGCGACAATCGCATATCCAAACCCGATGATACCCTGAATCAAAGCCGCAATGAAAACAATTGAAAGAACTATTAACCACAATTGTGGATCAGAAAACATCATTATCGTATACAAGTCATAATGAGTGATGCAGGGATGCATTACCCGGTTAAGCGAAAGTGAACGCAGCAGGAGGGAGTTGTTATTCCATCAATGCACTACCTTTGGTTTCTTTGGCAAAGAAGGGCAGGATAGCTCCAATAATATAGAGCATACTAAGGATTGTTGCAGTTTGTGCCAGGGTATATCCCCAGTCTTTTTGCATCCAACCACTAATAAACAAGATGGGAGCCGCAAGAATGCGTCCTGCATTGAAGCAGAATCCTGTTCCTGTTCCTCTGAGACGTGTGGGATAAAGTTCCGGGAAGTAAATTGCATAACCAGCATGCATACCTAAAGTCAGAAAGCCAAATACAGGTAGAAAACAGCCGATGACAACGGTATTATTGAAGACTTGAAAAAGCAACACCGTGCTGATCAGCCCACCAACGTGAAATAGAAAAAACGCCCCCCGCCTTCCAAACCATTCACAAAGCGGCCCAAATGCTAAGAGCCCCAATCCTCCACCGGTTGTTGCCAGAAACATGCCCAGCATCTCCCACTTTTTTAAAGTCGCTTTGATAGTTTGAAAATATTCGTCTTTTTGTTCTTTCGGTACATCTATTTGCCCCTCAAAGTGTTCAATGACATAGTCTTTTTTGACCGAGTTCAAAAAAACATTTTTGCCATAGATGTGCACCCCCCAGAATGTTGCCAGTCCGATCGCTGCTAAGAGGACTCCAATGCATGTGCTCTTTATAAATTGCGGTAAAAACAGATTACTAATGCTGCCCATCGATTGGCTGGTATCTTGTTTTGCAGTTTCCTGTGCATGTTTCCAGGAATCCGGTTCTTTCAAGGATCGCCGAATCCAGATGATCAAAAATGAAGGCACAACTCCTAATGCAAATCCGATTCGCCAAGGAAGACTGGGATAACCTGCTTCCTTGGCATACTCGAGAATACTTTCGTTCCCAATGATAAACGCACCAGCCAGAATCGCGAGGTATGTTCCAAGAACACTTGATGCATGAAAGATACTGCCAACCCGTGCGCGCGCTTTAGGGGGAAACGATTCTGCAACTAATGTACTGGCAACTGCCCATTCGCCTCCTACTCCTAACGCGACCAGAAAACGAAAACCAGCGAGCTGCCACCATTCTTGGGAAAACGCAGAGAGACATGTAAATAATGAGTAGAATAAGATTGTCAGTGACATTGTCTTTTTGCGACCAATCCGGTCGCTTAAAGCACCAAATGCGATGCCTCCCAAAGCGCCTCCAATCAAAAAAGCGCCTAAGGCGACATTATTGTAAAGAGCCAGTCGACCTTTAATCTCTTTTTGATGTTCCTCAACAGCAATGGGATCCTTTTGGGCTACTTCATCTAATGGTTCTGTTTTAATGAGAGAGGGCATGGCTTCGTTCATGCTGGCGACGAAGATTTGTCCTTCGAAGACATCAAAAACCCAACCAAGAGAAGCGATCGTCAGCACGAGCCATTGGTAACGAGAAATACCATGATACCATTTGTCTTCTTTCAGTTCGTTCTGCATCAAGCTGATTCTCTCAGATTAAGGTTCAAAAACATTGATCGCTTTTTGTCCGCTCAGCACTAAACGCACATCTTTACAAACAGACTCAACCACGCGGTTTTGTGCTTCAAGAGTAAAGGCGGCGATATGGGGAGTTAAGATAACGTTTTCCATCTGGTTTAAAGGACTTTGCAGGGGAGGCTCGGTTTCTCTGACATCCAGCGCCGCACCGGCCAGTTTATGTTCCAGAAGTGCTTGCGTCAGGCCGTGTTCGTCGACTACTTCTCCACGTGAGGTGTTGATAAAAAATGCGTCTGGTTTCATTTTGCAAAAATGCTGATAAGTCAACATTTTTCTGGTATTCGGTGTCAAAGGACTATGACAGGAGACGACATCTGCCTGGGAAAGCAGTTCATCCAAAGGCACAAGTTGTCCGTTTAATTGTTCGAGTTGCGGTGCATCTGCAGAAAGATAGGGATCCGCCGCAATAATTTTCATTCCGAATGCGTGAGCGCGAGTCGCTGTTAAAGTTCCAATGCGACCCATCCCAATCAGGCCGAATGTCTTACCATAAAGTTCAGAACCGGTAAACTTGAGTCGATTCCAGCCTCCTGTCAGAGTGTCCTGTCGTGCTTCAGGGATCTTTCGTAACAAGGAAAGCATCAAGCCAATTGCTAGCTCTGCTACCGAGAGAGAATTTGCATCAGGAGTGAAACAGACCACGATCCCTTTTTCGTGTGCATACTTTGTATCAACATTATCGAGACCAGCGCCTGCTCGTGCAACGATTTTCAAATGAGGAGCAGCATCAATCAGCTCCTGGTTGACTTGTGTCTGATTTCTTACGATTAAAGCTTGGGTTTCTTGGATTTTCTGTTTGAGTAAATCTCTATTTTGCCAGAGGTATTCATCGAATTCGACGTCAAGATCCTTTATGAGGCGATTCATGGCCACCCCTTGAATATTCTCAGTTACTAGAACATCGTTCATCTCAACGCTTTCCACTCTGGTATTTCAATAAGATTATACATTTCAGATAAAAAGAGAGAAGTCAATCGGCTGAGTGATATCGATAGACTGATCAGCGGGGGGGAGTTCGTATTTCAAACCAGACGCACAATTAAATAAGACAGCGCTTTCATCGGGGCTGATACGTCCTGATGCGAGTTCCTGCTTATATGCTGCATAAGTTGCGGCCCCTTCCGGGCACATCAGGAAGCCTTCCTGACGGGAGACTTCGTCTAATGCTGCGGTTATTTGCGCATCATCCACGGCAGTCGCGAACCCTTGGCTTTCCCGGACTGCCCGCAAGATTAGAAAATCACCAACGGCAACAGGTACACGAATACCTGCTGCTACAGTATGTGCATTTTCCCAGAGATCGGCGTGTTCTTTACCTTCGTCATATGCTTTTACCATTGGAGCGCATCCAGTAGCCTGAACGGCGACCATGCGAGGCAGTTTTCCTGTCAGCCAGCCGATTTCTTTGAGTTCGTTAAAGGCTTTCCACATACCAATCAGACCGGTTCCGCCGCCGGTGGGATAAAAAATGACATCGGGAACCTGCCATCCCATCTGGTCTGCCAGTTCCAGGCCCATCGTTTTTTTACCTTCAATACGATAGGGTTCTTTGAGTGTTGAGAAATCAAACCAGCCTACAGATTCTTTTCCCTGTGCAACGATCTTGCCACAGTCATTGATCAATCCGTTGACCCGCCAGACCTGTGCACCTTGCGCGGCAATCTCACGCACATTGATTTCGGGGGTATCTTCTGGGCAGAATATATAAGACTTCATACCGGCACGTGTTCCGTAGGCAGCTAGTGCTGAGCCGGCATTACCATTTGTGGGCATGGCTACTTTTGTAACGCCAAGTTCTTTCGCCATTGAGACTGCCATACAAAGTCCGCGTGCTTTAAACGAACCGGTGGGGAGCCGTCCCTCATCTTTGATCCAGATGGAACCTTTACCTCCCCGCAAATTCGGCGCAGGGATCAACGGAGTTTGAATTTCTCCCAAACTGACAATATTTTCTGATTTACGAACCGGCAGGAATTCTCGGTAACGCCAGAGATTTGCTTGGCGGCTTGCCAGGTCCGATTGAGAGACTGACTCTGCAATTTGGTTTAAATCGTATTTAACCAGTAGTGGTTTTCCTGCCTGTGAAAGACCGTGCAATTGATCGGCTGCATAGTGGTCGTGTTCCATACCACATTCAAGATGGGTTACAAAAGTAGGAGTCTCCGGGAACGAATCGTGCATTTAGTAAAACCTGTCGCTTTAGACGAAGTATCGACGAGTATATAGTTGTAAAATCTTTGGGATAATATAGTTCTGTTATCCAGCTATTGCTCAAAAAGTCAACCCATTGACGTTAATGAATGCCGTTTTGCATCTTTTCGAGCCGGTCCTTTCCATCAATTTCGAGCTTTGTCTGGTGCAAGCCTCTACGAAGAGAAATGGACTCTCATTTCTAAGTGATTCCGCTGTATTGATTTGAAGAAAAAACGACCACCTGAATTCAGATGGTCGTCAAAAGTGATCTACAGATTAAGCGTATCTGCCGTTATTCGATGGGGCCTTCAATGCCGCCAGTATAGTGCTCACCGATGGGTTCTTCGCCGTGGAGAACCTCAACCTGATATCCACCCTTGGAGCGGAAGTATAAGACGAGAATAAAGTAACCAATGGCCATGATCAGGGGCACTAACGCCGTACACTTCAAAGCCATCCGACCACCATAGATCCCGGCTTCATCTACAGGCCCCTTATCTTCAGAAGCATATTTCTTTGCACCCTGCCACCATTCATTAAGTGCGGTAATATTTTTATCCGGTTTACCTTCTTTTTTTAGTTGTGTGACGGTTTCTTCCAAATCTTTACCATCGTTGTTAAGAACACTAACTTTGGCTCCATCGAGCCCTTTAATCTTGGGCAAAAACAAGAAGCCACTTTTCTCTGCGACGGAATACCGTTCATATGCTTGAGGTGAGAGTTTTTCCAGATCTTTGGTAGCGTAATAGTCTTGATTATAACCAATTCCAGGACCACCCAAGAGACCGGCGGAAAGCATTCCAATACCGCCCATCGCTCCCATAGTAATCGCGCCCCCTTGAGGGAAACGTTCGCCAACGACACCAAGCATGGTTGGCCAGAGAAAAGTTTTTCCTAGACCATACACGGTGACCGCGATCCAGATCATATAAGCAGCTTCAAAAGAGCCAATCATGTATAAGCCAACAGCGCCAAAGCATGCACTCACACAGAGCAGACCCAGCGGGTTAATTCTTTCTACAATCGGACCAGCAAAGAATCGCAGGACAAACATGATCAGGGATGCATAAACGAATAGAATCAGTCCCTGACCAGTCAGAATAGAATCTGTAATACTCGCAATCCAGCTATCAGTTCCTAGCTCTACGTATCCCACACAAGCATGTAAGAAGAGTAAGAATATAAGTAATGGACTGGCAAATGTCATCAGCATCTGTCCATAGCTTACGCCGGCAGATTTAGCCTCCGAAAGTGGGAACTTTTCTTTAATGACAATGAATCCATAAATCAGAGTCGGAATCAAAAAGACCGCCATAGGTATTTCCCAGCGGAGCCCGGGAATCGTTCCTTTTAAATTACCATATATTGCAGCGATGATTCCACCAATAATCAATCCGCCAGGCCAGCCTGCATGTAAAATATTCAGGTAGTGGGTTTTCTGTTTAGGGTAGAGAGTGGCAACGAGTGGATTAATTACCGCTTCACAGAGACCATTCGCAACGGCAAACATAAACATACCAACGTAGAGACACCAGTAAGTTCCATCCTTACCTACGGATTCGAAAATCGGAGTTGCCGCAAAAGTCACTAATGCAGAAAGTACGTGTAATATAAAAGCCAACAGCAAGATTGGTTTGTAACCAACATTGTCGGTAATGAGGCTGGCTAATAAAATCACAATTCCGAAACCAACAAGGCCGCCTCCAGTAATTGTTCCCAGTTCCAGTTTGGTAAAACCGTATTGGGCACCCCAGTCCGCCAGGATACCTCCTCGGATTGCGAAACCCACGCCGGCGGCAATGAGTGTCATAAAACTCGCAATAAACAGTGGTTTATTGTTATTCATAGTTGCAACTTCTTTGATTGAACAGGGCGAGAAACGGGTGCAATGTGTTTTACAAGAAGTAGTAATTCAGAAGCGATTAAGATCGGAAGCTGATCAGGAATGGGTGCTTCGAATGGTCTTGATCACACGACAATAACACGAAACATACTTCATCTTGATTCTCAAATCGTGACGAAGCGGCGTTGCATTTTTTATCAGCAACGCCAGATTCTAACCAACCTGAAACAATTTTTCCACAATACATATGCTGGAATGCGAATGTTTATCAGATTCCCGAAGCTTACTATAAAGTGTGGGCTTTCAACCTGCGTAAAATAAGTAGTCGTTCACGGCGCTCAGCATTGATTCCGTCCGGCAGATTTAATCTCTGATCCGACCTGGAGAGTTTTAACAATCTTTGCCAGTGGTCAAAGCCCATTCGTTTTCGTGGCCAATCCATTCTTTGCCATATTTTTAGAAAACATTGTCGAATGATATAGTCTGGAGTATTTTTAAAAACATCGCAATCTAATCGCCATGTTTCCTGATTTTTGTCTAAGGTTGCGGCAGTCAAGATCTGCTCCGCTTGTTCATCAATAAGCGCGCTCACTTCATCGGCCTGATGCGAGAGCCGGTTTAATGCTTGAATTACGTTTGAATTCAGTTCCTTTTTTAAGAAAGGTAATAATTCGTGTCGGATGCGGTTTCGAGTGAATTTGACATCAGAGTTAGTTTCATCTTGTCGAAATTCTTGAGAGCATGATTTTAAATAGTGGAGTATTTCTTCGCGGCTGATTTCGAGTACGGGACGGATTAAAAAGATTCCCTCCTGCAAATGACGGATACGAGGGATTCCTTTGAGACCGGAGATTGCAGTACCTCTGATAATATGGTGCAAGACAGTCTCAGCTTGATCGTCGCATGTATGCGCAATGGCTATTCGTGTGCACTGATTTTCCTGGGCCATGCGGACTAAAAAGTCGTACCGCACCTTTCTGCAGAGTTCTTCTAAACCTTCACTCGATTCTTGTTGAAGACGGCTTAGTTCCTGCTTTTCATAAACAAAAGGGATTGTCAACCGCTCACATTCAGTTTTGAGCCATTTCGCATCAGTGTCGGAACAATTTCCTCGCAAGCCATGATTAAAATGCGCCACGGTTAACCAAGCAGGGTAGGATGAATTGCTTAATTGATGTAATGCTCGCATTAAAGCAACACTGTCTGCTCCTCCTGAGACAGCAATCAGAATGCGTTTTTCTAAAATAGAAGTAGGTGGACTTGCGTTAATATCTTTCAGGGATTCTGATGCAATCCGCCCTTCACATTCAAGTAACCCCTGTTTTACTGCTTGAACAAACTGATTCATCGAGAGATTGAATTCTGAAAAGCGGGGAGAGATCTAGAAGTTATAGTAATAGCTTCAGAGAGTGAGATTTGAGTTTCAGCCAATATTTGTAACTATATACTATCGAAACTAGATTTGTCTTGTTACCATAAATAATGGAAATTTAAGAGAAGTTTCACCTACATTTCAGTTTGAGGATTTTAATACCTTCTATTGAAGATCTTATGCTCTTCAAATTAGCAGAAGAGTATTTTTGATTTTTACTGGATGTGTGGGAGTTCACTTTTCATAATAGTTTCATCGTTTTTTATTTTTTAGGTTTCCTTTCGGCATTTCTTAGTTTGTTAGGGAGCATTGTTACAGCGACATTTTTTGACTCAATGTGTGTTGAATAAATCACTGTAATTAAAGAGTTTTTAAAAGTAGTCCCAGGTTCAGTGGAATTGGAAAATCAACAATGTTTGGTATTCTCAATGAGACAATTTTAGCAATTTATGTTCTTCTTACTAAATTGGTGAGAGTATTGCCGACGCTGATTCGTTCACGAGAGTCGTCTTCTTTTAAGAGAAGTCACTTTTGGGATGTTGAGTTTATGACTCAACTGAAACAGAAAAATGAGATCATGCGTCGTTTTTTGTCTGGTTTGGGAATTGAGCAGCGGTCTCGTGTGCCAGTAAAGGTACGATCTGACGAATGTCGTTTTAAACGTCGATAACTAGATCAAAATACGGACTATCTGTTTGTTGTATAAGTGTTATCCTGGGCTGCAAAAAATTAAATCATGTCATTGAATTCATTTCTTTAATCAGGCATATTTAATTTCAAAACTCTCTGGCGCTCCTGTCATCCTAAAGAAATTCCTGACAACATGATTTGTGCTGATCTGTTTATTCTCCTTTTGGAGTTCAAATCGAGATGAGTTCAATTTTGTCTCTGTTGTTTGCTAAGGCCATATGGCGGATAACAGGAAAGGGACTTTCACCATAGGCGCATAGGAAGCACCTGGAATATGTTTACTGAAGTTGCTATTGGGGCTGGCCTGGCGTTTATCGTCGGGGCTATCATTGGTTATTTTTTTGATCGAATTCGCCGCGGATCCGCTTACCAATCGTATGCACAGATTCTGAAACAAGCAGAAATCGATTCAGAAAATTTGCTCAAGAGCCAAAAGCTGGAAGCCAAAGAAGAGTTGTTGCAACGTCGAGAAGCTCTTGAAGAAGATGTTAACAAACAACGAGAAGAGCTATGGTCAATTGAAAAGAAACTTAGTAAACGAGAAGCCACTTTAGAGGATCAGCAAGCAGATTTCCTCAAAAAGGAAGGCATGATTCAGGCAACTCAATCTAAACTTGCATCCCGATCCAAGGTGGTTGAAGCCAGAGAACAGGAACTCGAGCGCGCCCTTAAAAGCCAGCAAGAAGAACTGTTTAAAATTAGTGGACTTGATCGCGAGACTGCTTCCAAAATGTTATTGGATCGTTTGGATGGAGATTTGAAGAATGAAACCGGGGCACTCATTCTCAAGCATCAAGCTGAATTAAAACAGACGTGTGATAAAATTGCGCGTGAGACGATTGGGATGGCCGTTCAGCGGTTTGCCTCTGGTCATGTAGCAGAAACAACAGTTTCCACTGTAGAATTGCCAGAAGAAGAAATGAAAGGTCGGATTATCGGTCGCGAGGGTCGCAATATTCGCGCTTTTGAAAAAGCGACTGGCGTTGATGTGATTGTAGACGATACTCCGGGGGTCGTTGTGGTGTCTGCATTTGATAATGTGCGGCGTCAGATTGGTAAAATGTCTCTTCAGAAATTAGTCAACGACGGCCGAATTCATCCTGCTCGTATCGAAGAAGTTGTAGAGGAAACTCAGAAAGAGCTTGAAGAGTATATTCAGACAATGGGACAGAATGCCTGTCAGGAAGTGAATATCTCAGGGGTGAATCCCAAGTTGATCGACTTGTTGGGGAGACTCCATTTTCGTACAAGTTATAGTCAAAATGTGTTAAGGCATTCAATCGAGGTTTCTGCGTTAACTGGTATTATGGCAGAACAACTTGGTCTGGATGGTACGATTGCTCGTCGGTGTGGACTGTTTCATGATGTTGGAAAAGCAGCAGACCATGAGATGGAAGGGGGGCATCCTGCTGTCGGTGCCCAGTTGTTGAAACGATATGGAGAGTCGCAGGAAGTTGTACATGCGGCGGCGGGGCACCATGATGATATCCGCCCTGATTATATCTATACCGTTTTAGTAGCCGCCGCTGATGCGTGTTCTGCTTCACGTCCGGGAGCACGTCGAGATACACTTGAGAAATACGTTCGGCGTTTGGAAGAGTTGGAAACACTCGTTTGTGGATTTCCAGGCGTCGACCATACCTATGCCATTCAAGCGGGTCGAGAAGTACGTGTAATCGTAGATTCAGATCAGGTGAATGATCGTGAAGCAGCAAAAATGTGTAAAGACATCGCAAAGGCGATCGAGGAGACATTAACGTATCCAGGTGAAGTTCGTGTGACAGTCATGCGAGAATCGCGTACAATTGAATACGCACGTTAATCAGATAATTGTGCAAGCATCAGCGAGGCGATGGCTTGAGGGTTGTCGCCACGTTGTTTCTTTAAATGATTGATGACTTTTTTTTGTCGTTCAACAGAGTGGTTCTGGTTGAGTTTGAATTTGCCTTCAATGCGGTCGATCTCAATTGTAAATCCGAAGATCCCTTTCAGTAGCTTGTTGATGAGCGTAGAGTCTACATTTTGTATCGACCATTGAGCAGGTTGAGAGGCTTCAAAAAAGTCAACATATTGCTCAAGAATGCCCTTCAATTCTTTTGGATCTTCAATTTGGGAATAGCGTCCATAAACATGTACGGCGAGATAATTCCAAGTGGGAACCGTATCTGGGTCTTCGTACCAGGTTGGTGAGATATAAGCGTGGGGACCATGGAAAATGGTGAGCACACTCTGGTGCTGTTTCATCTCGGCATGTGGATTCGCTTTTGCAAAATGACCAATTAATCTACCCTGTTTGCCCTGATTGCGATCAAGTAAAACAGGTAAATGGCTGGCAAATGGTTCATTATCCTTTTGGGAAATCAGAGTCGCAAAACTGTGTTGTTCTATAAAATTATGAAGTTCATTCAAATCTGTAATGCTGAAAGCAGATGGCACATACATTATTGAATCTGTCCTCTAGAAGTTCTGGGGTAATAAATGATTTATCATATTGTGGTCAACGCAATTGGCTTTTACCAGTTTCATTTCTACCAAATCGAAGTTCTTAAGTATCGGACAGGTTTTTGAGTCTACAGGTTCAGGGAGCTATCAATTTTTTAACGGTTTCTTTACCTTGGAAGTGATATAATCATTCTTTGAATCGCCTGTCTCTTTTACTAAGGAACTTGATAGATATGCCGTTTATTGACATCAATACAGTAAAACCGTTAGAAGTTCTTCCCGGCTGTAAAATGCGTACTCCCTATGGTGAAAATTTGATGTTGTCTTATCTGGAAATGGATGAGGGGGCAGTTGTGCCTTTGCACGATCATCCCCATGAGCAGGGAGGGATGTTATTGAAAGGCAAATTAGAATTTACTATGGGAGACGAGATACGGATTGTCGAGGCTGGCGCGATGTTTATTATCCCTCCAAATACGCCACACAAAGTCATCGCCATCGATGGGCCAGCTGTTGTTCTGGATGTATTTACCCCAGTTCGCGAAGATTATGCAGAGCTGTATAACAAATATATTCCCGTAACAGATGGGGATTCTTAATTATAGAGGTATCGTTAGTCGGATTCTGATTGAACATCATTGACAGCGCATGATGTTAAGTTACTACTTTGTTGATTTTTCGGTGGCGTTGAGTAGTGTCTGCCCAAATCCTTCTAAATGTTGCATATTATCGCAGAAGGCAGCATATTTAATTTGATGTCGAATTTTCTCATTCAAAGCACGGCCACCGACTACGAAGGCAACGTCCAGTCCAAATTCATCATAGAGCTCTGTGTAACCACGGATAAAATTCGCTTCATCTTTCAAGTGGCTGACACTGAGCCAGATCAACCGGGGTCTCTGTTGTTTAATGGCCGCAGCGAGTGTCTTAAATGGCAGGTTGGAGCCAAGGGAGACTGCATTCCATTTGTTATCGCGAAGAACCAGTTCAACCATTGTTGTAGCAAGAGAATATAAATCACCTTCAACAGTACCGCCAATTGCGATTGGAGCTTCTGGTGGTGGTGGTGGGAGTAGCATGCGTAATTCGTGAAACACACGCACAGTAATTTCACAAGCAAGGCGTTCTTGGTAGATCTCAGCATCGCCGCATTTCCATCGGTCACCGATTGTTTCAAATGCTTTCACGAATACTAAGTCGCAGATAGAACTCATACTGTGTTCTGCAAGATACAGATCAAACACAATTTGGCGGCATTGTTCTTCATCGCCATTCAACAGTGCATCGGTGATTTGTGACGCAGCTCGGTCAATTACACGAACTGTCTGACCTGTTGTTGCCGGTAAACCGAGGACTTCTGGACGAATCAGCTCATATTTACTCGATCTTAAAAAGTCGATTAGCACGGAAAGCAAAATACGACGGTGTCCGCCAGCTGTGTAATGAGTGGAAATCGTGCCCTTATCGCACCATCGTTTAACGGAGGATTCACTCACTTGAATCGCACGCGCAACTTGTTTTGGGGTCAGGAATTCACTCATATCATAATCTCTTTTAGGTTGCTTTTGTGAACGTTATGGATGTATTTGTTTGTTGCTCAATTACTAACATCTTCATAAATTGTAGTATGGTTTTTCTAATTAGCCAGTTTGTTTATTTGATATATAAATTTAAAAAACCTAAATTTATCAACTATTTTTCGGTTTTGAATGATTTTCCAGTTGAAATCAACCGATCCTCGGTTATAAATTCAATTGAACGTTTTGAACGAATTTAATCTAGGGGATAGTGATATGGTATTGTGTTCAGTTGTTTCTGGTGGGCAAAACATGAATTCCACTAAAGATAATTTAAAAGAACGTGTTTTAAAATTATTAGACGTCGAGATTGATTTTGTTTCCAATCGGTCATTTAACAGCCCAGATTTCGAATTGGAAACTCTAAAAGGTCTAAACTTTCCAAAATCAGCTGCGTCCAATTTTTCGATGCAAGACAAACAGTCTCAAAATCTGTCGCCGCATTTAGCACGTCTCTGTGAGGCTGAAGTCCTTTCAGTTGATGAGGAACGAGCACTTTTTCGACGAATGAACTTTCTCAAATTCAAAGCTAATTCTCTTCGGTCACAGCTTGATCCTGATTTCCCGGATCTGGAAAAAATTAATGCCATTGATTTGGCAATGCATGAGTCAGAGAATATTCGTAATTATATTTTTCGCTCTAATATGCGACTTGTTGTATCAATCATCAAAAAGTGTGTTACCCCCTATATTACTTTTGAAGATTTACTGAGTGATGGCATCTGGACATTGATGAAAGCTGTTGACAAGTTTGATTATGATCGTGGTTTTCGTTTTAGTACGTATGCATATCGGGCTATTTCAAACTATGCATATCGGAAGATTGCCGATCGCAAAAAAGAAACGACGCGATTCACCCAGGCACCTCATGATCGTGTGCTAGAGGAGACAAGAGATTCAAAACGCTCCATGATGGGTGAGCAACCTTGGGAAGAAATATCTAGTGTGCTGACAAAAACAATTGATAAATTAGATCAACGTGAGCAGTTCATCGTTCAAGGACGTTTTGCACTTGGAAATTTTCGCAGTATTAAGACATTTCAGAAACTTGCCGATGAACTTGGGATTTCTAAAGAGCGAGTCAGGCAACTTGAGCAACGTGCTGTTGCTAAACTACGTTCGATGGTTGAAGATGCAAAGTACGACATGTTACGTGAATTAGCAGGTTTTTAGTTTTTTCGTTATTAAAACTTCTATGAGTCATGATAGGCTGGATCACTATGAATCATCAATTTGAGATCGAAGCATTTTATGATGGTGCATGCCCTTTATGCCGACGTGAAATAAATATGATTCATCGCCTGGACAAACAAAACAAAATTCTCTTTACCGATATATCTGATTCGAGTCTTGATGTTCATTCTTTAGGAAAGTCTTATGATCAACTGATGAGTGAGATGCATGCACGGTTACCTGATGGAAGATGGATTACAGGAGTTGAAGTGTTTCGCCGGCTCTATACTTCAGTTGGTTTTCGGTACCTTGTATTACCGACCAGATTGCCTGTGATTTCTCAATCCCTGGATTTTATCTATCGTATCTTTGCGAAAAAAAGATTAAGTATGACTGGGCGATGCAACAATGAAAATAGTGCTTGCCAAGCCACTGATCAAAAAAATGAGGTGGAAATTTGAAAATTGCGATCATTGGCGGTGGTATTTCGGGGCTAACTTCCGCCTATGGCTTATATCAGCATCATGAACTGACATTGTTTGAAGCGAATAGTTATATTGGCGGTCATACAAATACAATTGATGTAGAACTTGATGGTGAGCGTCATGCCATTGATACAGGATTCATTGTTTTTAATTACAATACATACCCAAACTTTACACGAATATTGAATGATCTAGATATCGCATCGCAACCCACTTCAATGAGTTTCAGTATGAAGTGTGCTCGAACGGGACTGGAATATCGGGGGGCTGATTTAAATGGCTTGTTCGCCCAAAGACGAAATTTGCTAAGCTTCCGTTTTTATCGACTTTTAAAAGATATTCTACGCTTCAACAAACAATCTCTTTCTATTTTAGCATCGAAAGAGGAATCTCAAACTGTAGGCGAATATCTTACACGTGAACGTTACTCGAAAGAGTTTCTGGAACAATATTTTCTACCCATGGGTTCGGCTATCTGGTCTTGTCCACTCGGAGTTTTTGAAAAATTTCCCATCCGTTTTATTGTCGAGTTTTATCAAAATCACGGTATTTTGGCGATCAGGGATTTACCTCAGTGGAGAGTCATTCGTGGCGGTTCGAAATGTTACGTTGAAGCAATGATAACACGGTTTGCATCCTCGATTCGTACAAATTCTCCGGTTATTTCAGTGATTCGAAACGAAGATTTTGTTGAAATCTGTCCACGCGGCGGTTCACCTGAACGATTTGATCATGTCATTTTTGCGTGTCATAGTGATCAAGCCTTGAATATACTAGGTGAAAATGCAGCACCTGTTGAACGTGAATTACTTTCGGCATTTCCCTACGAAAAAAACGTAGCTCAATTACATACTGATATATCAGTCTTGCCGCGGAATCGGAGAGCGTGGGCATGTTGGAATTATTTTGCACCACCTGGTAGCAATGAGAAAGCGACCGTGACATACAATATGAATTTATTGCAAAATCTGAATTCCAGTAACACTTTTAGCGTGACTCTCAATGGTGAGGATCGTGTGGATCCGAATAAAGTCATTCGTAGGATCAACTATGAACATCCTATTTTTAGTGTCGGACGTGCTGCTGCACAACGACGTCATTCAGAAGTCATCAATCAGCGGCGTACATCATTTTGTGGTGCTTATTGGGGGAATGGTTTTCACGAAGATGGTGTGAATAGTGCATTGACTGTTTGTGATGCGTTAAACGGAACAAGAGAAACATGGAAAGCGGCATCTACGAAGGTTGGGTCCGACACCGGCGATTCGCACCAGTTGAACACAGCTTTCTAAATCGAATATTTTTGATGTATCTGGATCTTGATGAACTCGACAACGTTTTTCGAGGTCGTTTGTTATGGTCAGTGAACAGAACGGCTCTCGCTCGATTCTATCGAAAGGATCACTTAGGCGATCCGCAAAAATCACTCTCTGAATCTGTGCGAGAAATTGTAGTTCAAAACGGCTATCCCAAACCAGAAGGACCGATTCGGTTACTAACTCATTTGCGATATTTTGGCTTTGTGATGAATCCGGTATCTTTTTACTTTTGTTTTGACCGCAATTCTGAACATCTTCAAAATGTTGTGGCTGAAGTCAATAATACACCTTGGGGAGAACAACATTGTTATGTTTTAGATGCGGCTCAATTCACTAAGGGAAGTAACAGGAAACCAATTGAAAAGGAGTTTCATGTCTCACCATTTATGCCGATGGACATGCAATATTACTGGCGGTTGTCTGAGCCTCAAGATACTTTGATGATCAATATTGAAAATCACCAATTGAAACAAAAGAAATTTGACGTAACGATGCAGCTTCAGCGACGTGAAATTACATCAGCAAGTTTGATGCGATCACTGCTTCGTTTTCCATTGATGACTTATTATGTATTTGTCGCAATTTACTGGCAAGCTTTACGTTTGTGGATCAAAAGAGTGCCGTTTTATCCACATCCAAAACATTCGAAATCTACAGAACAAAGCACGAATTCCGCAAAATCATGACAGCACTTAACAACACGATTGACAATCGAAAGCTAGATTCTTCCACACAACTTGGAATAACTAATTCTATTTCTCGTAGTTTTTTGATCAAGCGATTGAAGCGGTTGATTCAGGGACATGTCATTCTCAATGATCGGCAAGAGCAACTCTGCTTTGGTGAGCAAAACGCAAGCTTGCGAGTTGAGGTTACAATTCATAACCCGCGCTTCTACCGACGTGCTGTTTCAGGAGGCGGGCTCGGAATTGCGCAGGCGTTGATCGATGGTGACTGGACTTGCAATGATTTGACGGCGCTCATTCGTATTTTTATTCGAAATTCGGAGGTAACAGATCGGTTTGATGGAGGCCTTGCCTGGTTTCGACAGATGACGGCAAGAACAGGACACTGGTTAAAAAAAAATACTCGATTTGGGGCGACTCGTAACATTCGCGAACATTACGATTTAGGAAATGATTTTTATCGATTGTTTCTTGATGAGACGATGAACTATTCAAGTGGAGTATTTGAATATCCTGAAGATACCATGCAGGATGCTTCGATTGCAAAAATGACACGTGCTTGTCGAAATTTGAATTTGCAACCTGATGACCATCTGGTTGAAATCGGCACAGGTTGGGGAGGCCTCGCGATCTATGCTGCAGAGAATTATGGTTGCCGAGTCACAACGACGACCATTTCACGCGAACAATATGATTTGGCAGTCGAACGAGTAAAAAATGCAGGACTTACAGATCAGGTCTCGGTTTTGCTGCGTGATTATCGCGACTTACAAGGGAAATTTGATAAATTAGTTTCAATAGAAATGATTGAAGCTGTTGGCCATCAATATTTTGATACGTTTTTCCGAAAGTGCAGTAACTTGCTTCGAGATGATGGATTGATGTTGCTGCAGAGTATTGTGATCAAAGATCAGCGTTTCAAGGAGTATTTGAGAAATGTTGATTTTATTCGCAAGTACATTTTTCCAGGCGGTTGCCTCCCATCAGTTTCGGCAATGCTGCAATCCACTACTAAAGTGACTGATATGCGTTTGTTGCAATTGGAAGATATTGCTCCACATTACGCGCAAACATTACGATGCTGGCAGCAACAGTTTAATAATCATTTAGACCAGGTTCGAGATCTAGGGTATTCTGAGTCATTTATTCGGATGTGGAATTACTATTTTAGCTACTGTGAGGCTGCGTTTGAAGAACGTCAATGTAATACCGTTCAAATGTTATTTGCCAAACCAGAAAGTCGCTTCGACTTGGTCAAGCATTCCTTTGAGACAGCTGGTTTCTCCAGACAGGAGACGTGAGCGTGAACCCGTGGTTGATGATACTCATTGGTTGGTTCTCGATGGCGATTGTGATGTCCTTATTATGGGGCTTGCAGCGTCGTACAAATGATGCAGGAATTGTTGATGTTGCCTGGGGAATGGGAGTTGGCTTGCTTGCTCTGTTTTTCACGTGGGGTAGTACAGATGGTGACTTGACGCGAAGAATAATCATCGCAACGCTTTCACTCGTCTGGGCGCTACGTTTGAGTGCGTATATTTTGTGGCGTGTTTTTACCATGCCCGAGGATGGTCGTTATCAGTCTTTGAAAAAAGACTGGGGCACGGTGGCACAATTAAAGCTGTTCTGGTTCTTTCAATTCCAGGCGATCGGCAGCCTTCTGTTTGCATTACCCATGTTAATTGCTGCACGTGGTACATCATCTCTAGGTATTTTTGATCTTCTCGGAATCTGCATCTGGCTTATTGCCATTATTGGCGAACTCATCGCCGATTGGCAACTTGCTCGATTTCGAGCGAAGACTGAAAATCAGGGGCAAGTTTGTCAGGAAGGGCTTTGGAAGTATTCACGGCATCCGAACTATTTTTTTGAATGGCTACATTGGTGGGCTTATGTGTGCCTGGCGGTAACTGCGCCTTGGGGGTGGATCACCATCTTAGGGCCACTATTGATGCTGCATTTCATTCTTAACGTAACTGGAATTCCACCAACCGAAGCACAAGCGTTAAAGAGCCGCGGGGATGCCTATCGAGAGTATCAGAGAACAACGAGCGCGTTCTTTCCCTGGCGACCAAAATTGGAAAAGGTAACAATATGAAAATGGACCGAATCATTAATTTGACTATTGGATTAATCGAAAAAGGTTGGGTTCCAGACCGTTTGATAAGGCAAGCCATTCGCCATTTGTGCAAGAAGCGTCTGAGTTCGCTTGATGCAGGAAGCAACGAAGTCAATGAGTCAAACCAACAAGCCTTTATCGAGTTAGCGAAGCAGAGCCCGATTGCATTGGTACCAGAAAAAGCAAACGAACAACACTACGAAGTTCCCGCAGAGTTCTATGATCTTGTGTTAGGACACCGCCGCAAATACAGTTGTTGCTATTGGCCAGATGGTGTTACTACACTAGACGAAGCAGAAGAAGCGGCCCTTCGAGAGACTTGTGAACATGCACAGCTTGAGGATGGTATGCAGATTCTTGAACTGGGATGTGGGTGGGGTTCACTGTCGCTTTGGATCGTTGAGAACTATCCGCATTGTCGGTTAACGGCAGTATCTAATTCACATTCACAGCGTGTATTTATTGAACAGCAGGCAATTGGAAAGGGGGTTTCCGACCGCTTAACTGTTATTACGGCTGACATGAATGACTTCACGACTTCACAGAAGTTTGATCGTGTCGTGTCTGTCGAAATGTTTGAGCACATGAGGAATTACAAAACGCTTTTAAATCACATTGCTAACTGGTTGACAGATGAAGGCAAGCTCTTCGTGCATATATTTTGTCACCGCAAGTTTGCTTACCCCTTCAATGATGAAAACGCCGATGATTGGATGGCGCGTCATTTCTTCTCAGGTGGCATTATGCCAAGTGATGATTTATTATCCCACTTTGCAGACCACATGCGCGTAGAGAAACAGTGGCGGTGGGATGGTCAACATTATCAGCGCACTTCTGAAGCATGGTTATCAAATCTTGATCGACAAAGTGATCAACTCATGCCAATTCTTACCGCCACCTACGGTGAGCAAGAGGCAAGTCGCTGGCAAATGCGTTGGCGTCTCTTTTTCCTGGCTGTTGCAGAACTATTTGGTTACCTAAATGGTGAAGAGTGGTACGTGTCGCATTATCTGCTGGAACCTGTGCAGAGTCTTGATCAAAATGATAAATTAAAAATGCTGTCTAGATCAGAAAATCAATATTCTGCTATCTAAATTTCATTTCTTGATAGTTTCAAGTGTTCTGGATTTCTGAAGCAATTGTTCCAAAGCATCACAAGCATTTTTAACCCCGTCTTCTTTTCTTATCTCTTCCTGTATTTCTTTAGCCCGGCGTGAATAATCTGGGTTTTCGAGCAGATGCCGCAATTCTGTTATTGCACGAGTTGGAGCGTAGCGATGTTGGGGAATGATGCGTGCAATTCCCAGTCGGGCTGCGCGTTCGGCGTTGTCCGGTTGGTCCCATGCATGAGGAACGATCAGCATGGGACGTCCTGAGTGCATCGTTAGCCCGGTCGTACCGATGCCACCATGGTGGACGATGGCAGCCGCCCTAGGAAAGAGTTCAGAGAAGGGGGCATAATCCATGGCCGTGACTCCATCCGGCAGGGAAGTTGATCGATTTTGAACGTTTTTGCCTACAATAAGTACAGCTCTCTGGTTCAAAAGTTTTGCTGCAGCGGCGCTGTGCTCATAGAACAGACCTGCATTCATCGAGATGGCTGAGCCGAGTGTAAACACGATGGGAGGGGGGCCATCATCCAGAAAACGGGATAGCTTTATTGGCAGTCCGGCTTTGCTATCTTTGTCAAAGAATGGAAAGCCGGTTGTGACGGTTTGTGAGGGCCAGTCAGGTTGTTTGTCGGCCAGTAACTTCGAGAACGGGGCCAGAACCAGATCGGCAGAGTGACTGTCGGCTAGCGGGTTCCCTTCCTTAGTCGGGGGGAGACCGATTTCCGCACGCAATCGATACCAGGGTTTCACCATGAACCGACTTACTCTCTTTCCGAACCAGAATAATGGTTTCCAAAATCCGGGACCAAGGCAACGCAATTTTTTGGAAAGAACCGGGGCGAGAGGAATGATGGGAACATCATAAGTCGAGAAGAATCCCAAGGGGATATGCACGACAGAAGCCCACGGGATACCAGTCTTTTCAGCAACAAGTCTGGCTGAATAGGTAGCTAACATAGACACCAACAGGTCTGCACCATCTGTTGCAGCCAATATATCTTCGTAAGACTCTCGTAACTCCGGGATCAACCATTCTCGACCAACCCGGATAAAACCCATTCGCAGGTCGCTACGTCTCCGCATCATTTCAGGATCATTTACCCAGTCAGAGTTTGGGTGGATGGCTCGAAATTCCATACCCAGTTGCTCGATTTTATTCTGGTAACACTTGCTCGTTGCAAAAACCACTTGATGACCTCGAGCTTGCAAACCACGGGCAATGGCAATATAGGGGTGCAGATCACCTAACGAGCCGATCGTGGTGATGACGATTCTTTTTTTTGCGGTGGTGTTTTGCTGTTTCTTTTGCATGATCTGCTATGCGTACTGCCTTTGTCTCGAAGGCAAATAAGAATTAAGACTTTTTTCAGTATAGCACATTCGAAACGCGATTTAAAAAAAAGAAAGTGTGCTCTTTATTGAAAAGTCGAGAGAAGTATTTGTAGCATCAGATGTTGATACTCCCCATTTAATAAATGGGTTTTATAGTTTGTCGACCTGAGGAGAGATCAGATGAATGATAGTATGAGTCGGTTTTCAGTGAAGGGTAAGACGGCTTTGGTCACAGGTGCTTCCAGAGGAATTGGTGCAGAAATTGCAATGAATCTAGCTCAGGCGGGGGCAGAAGTGTTGATTACCGCAAGGCACCACGATGACCTTATACAGGTGTGTGAAAAAATTCGTTCTATTGGCAGTAGGTGTGAGGCAATCGAAGCTGACCTTATCTCTATAAATGGAGTAGAAGAAGTTGCTCAGAAGGCGTTTGAGTTTTTTTCGACGATAGATATTCTGGTAAATAATGCTGGTACAATCGAAGTTGCCCCCTTTTGGGAAACCACGGTTGAAGATTGGGATCAGATGCAGGCAGTCAATCTACGTGCTCCGTTCATTCTTTCCAAAATATTAAGTGAACCGATGCGAGCACAAAAACAGGGAAAGATCATCAATATCTCTTCTGTCGCGGGCATTGCAGCACTCGCCGGTCATGCTGCCTACAGTGCTTCCAAGGGAGGATTGAATCAGTTGACGAAGGTCATGGCGGCAGAACTCGGGCCGTTTAATATTCAATGTAATGCTGTTGCACCAACTGTGATCCTGACTGAATTAGGGCAGAAAGTATGGGGATCACCAGAGAAAGGGGAGCCCATGAAAGATAAAATTCCCTTGCATCGTTTCGGTAAGCCGCTGGAAGTTGCAGATTTGGTACTCTACCTGGCAAGTCCGGCTTCCGATATGATGACAGGGCAGGTGATCGCTCTCGATGGTGGTTATACCGCTTTATAAATGTTACTAAGAATGGGCTCTCATGCATTCATAAATTGTGAGCTTTCTTAATTCTTCTGGTATGTGAAGTCCAAGATTGATAAATTGGAAACATGCATTTACGATACGAATATGTTGCCTATGCTTTAGGTTTGTTGACAAGTCATGCGAGGATTTCTTCCTCATATTAAAAAATGATGCTAAGGATCAGATTCTGCGAATTCGCACTGAACGACTAAATGTGGCTTTCTCGCCATCATATTTACCATAATATTGGCTGTAATTTCGATAGGGAGACGACCTCTGTGAAAGTGAATCGTTATACGAAAAAGAGGAAACGAGCTTCTCTTCTTAGTCAAGTTATTTTTTTCTCCCTACTGCTCACTTTATTTTCGTCCTTTGGATCTCTCGAAGCGGCTGTCCCCCGCGTCGCGCGTGGCTTACAAGTGTTGTACACATTTGATGCCGCGCAGGGTGATATCATCCAGGACCGGTCTGGTGTGGGGCAAGCCTTAAATTTGAAGATAGAGAAACCATCCGCAATTCAATGGCGGAACGGGGTACTCGTTGTTCGCTCACCGACTATAATCAAGCCGTTTGTTCCGGCAAAGAAAATTATCAATGCTGTTAAACGCTCGAACAGTCTCACTGTAGAAGCATGGGTAAAACCAGCTAATGATCAGCAGAAAGGGCCGGCACGAATTGTTTCAATTTCTTCAAATTCGAGCCAGCGAAATATGACGCTTGGCCAAGAAGCAAAAAAGTTTGATGTGAGGTTGAGAACAACGTCGACAAGTACGAATGGTCTTCCTTCAACGGCTACATCAAATAACTCGGTAAAATCTGCTTTAATGCATGTGGTTTTTACACGCGATGTAACTGGTACTGCGCGAATTTATATTAATGGTAAACAACGAGCTAATAAAAAAGTTCCCGGTAAACTTAAGAACTGGAGTAAGGACTTTCCATTGGTCCTGGCTAATGAGAATTCAGGCGATCGTCCCTGGCTGGGAGAATTTCATTTAGTAGCCGTTTTTAGTCGCGCACTAACCACCAATGAAATCAATCAAAACTATCGAGCTGGAACCAATGTGAAAACTGGAAGCAAGCAGACGAAGGAAGAACTGGCTGCCGCACGTGCACGTCATATGTTTGAGACACGGATTGCTCCTTTACTCGCGCGAAATTGTTTAGACTGTCATGATTCCATAACTAAGAAAGGACGATTAGATTTATCACAGAAAGCTGCAGCACTGGCCGGTGGTGAAAGTGGTAAGGTGATTGTGCCAGGCAAGGCCAGTGAAAGTTTATTGTGGGAACAAGTCAAATCCGGTGATATGCCACCAGAGGGAAAGCCGTTATCAACTCAAGAAATAGCGTCATTAAAAGAGTGGATTAACAATGGGGCAATCTGGTCAAGTGATGTGATTGATCCTGCAGTCTACGCACATGACAGTCGTGCTGGCGATGTTTGGGTTCAACGACTTACAAATTCCGAATATATTGAAACGGTTCGTCGTGCCGTGGGAGTCGATATTTCAAAGGAAGCACATGAGATGCTTCCACCGGATTTGAGGGCAGATGGCTTCAGTAACACTGCTTACAATCTTAACGTTGATCTTAAGCACGTAGAGATTTATGCGCGTCTTGCTGAAATTATTGTCAAGCGAATGGACGTGATGAAGTTTGCAACCCGATTTTCCAAAAGCCGAAAGCTGTCTACCGATGCGACGATGCGCGAGTTTGTGGGTAGTATGGGGAAATGGCTTTTCCGTGGTCCTTTGGATGATCGAGAAGTCACAACCTATAGCGGAATCGCAACGACGGTTGCCAGTGCTGGCGGAGATTATAAAGAAGCAGTCAGTTATATAGTCGAAGCTATGTTACAATCTCCTCGTTTTATTTATCGTATCGAAAACCAGCGTGGTGATGGAACTGCCTGGCCGGTTGGCGAATATGAACTCGCGTCGCGCATGAGTTACATTATCTGGGGTGGGCCTCCGGACGAGGAATTAATCCGAGCTGCCGATGCTGGTGAGCTTCACGATCCTCAAAACGTCGACAAACAAGTAAGCCGTATGCTTCAGAATCCACGTGCAGTGGAACGATCATTGCAATTCGTCTCGGAATGGTTGAATCTGGACAGATTGAGTAATTTGAGGCCCGACCGTAAGAAATTTCCGAAGTGGAACAATGGGCTCGCTGACGACATGCGGGAAGAAACGTTGGCGTTCTTCAAAGAAATCGTCTGGCAAGAGAAACGGCCGCTTGCAGATCTGTTGAATGCACAAGTAACTTATGTGACACCACAACTGGCAGCGCATTACGGACTCAAACCAAAAGGCACTGGATTGGTTCGTTATGATTTGACAGCAATTCCCGCGCGTGGGGGACTACTCACGCAAGGAAGTGTCTTGACCGTGGGGGGAGATGAAGCTTCTATGGTGACTCGTGGTTTATTTATTTTACAAGATATTTTGCGTGGTACGGTGAAAGATCCACCTCCAGGACTCGATACGACTCCTGTGCCCTCAAAGCCGGGACTGTCTCAACGTCACATTGCGGAGCAACGAATCGCGAATGCTTCATGTGCTGGATGTCATGTGAAATTCGAACCACTGGCATTTGGTCTCGAAAAATTCGATGGTCTTGGTTCGTTTCACAACAAGGACGAGCACGGAAATCAATTGCGCGATGATGGTGAAATTCTCTTTCCTGGTACAGCGAAACCGGTTTCTTATCAATCCAGTGCTGAGTTGATGAATCTGCTTGCAGGAAATCCAAGAGTTCAGCAATCAATTACCTGGAAAGTCACTCAATTCGCACTTGGTCGCCCACTTGTTGCAGCGGATGCGCGTATCATCGATCAAATTCATAGAACTGCTCAGAAAAATGGCGGAACATATTCGAGCTTGATCACCGCTATTGTCATGAGTGATTTGGTTCAGCTGACACGAACAGAAGCAATTTCATCGGAGGTTCACGAATGACAAAACAAAAGATCAATCGACGTACCATGCTCAAAAGTGTGGGAACTGCTACTGTGGGATTACCACTGCTTGAGGAGATGCTGGTTTCATCGACACATGCTGCTAAAAATCAAACGAAAGAAGTGCCCGTCAGAGCATTCAACGTATTTTTTGGTCTCGGCATACCCGCTCCGCTACAAACTGAAGGTTTTGAGGGAGTTTTGGAACCTTTGAAACCATTAAGTAATAAACTGCTCATCATGCGAAATGTAGACCAGGTTCGTTGTGACGAGAAAGGAATCAACGCGCACTACGATGGTGCTTCTGGTGCATTCACTGCAGAACCACCAGACGGCGAAGCCAAATCGGGTGGACCTTCAATTGATCAGGTCATTCGAAAAGCGCATTATCCCAAGGGTTTGCCGCCCGGAATGGTTTCAACACTGATCGGTGGTACGTTTTTCAGGCGGAGTCGTGTGGGGCGATACGTTCATAGCTACAATCAGGATTGCACAGTTGCCGCTACTATGCAGGAAAGACCACGCGATCTTTTTGATCGCGTTTTTGGTTCTATTTCTGTAGGCGGTGATGGTACTGACGTACGTCGCAAACGAATTAAACGAAGTGTATTGGATTCGGTAGTTGATGATTACAAATTTTATACGGGTGTGAATTCCCCATTAGGCTCTGCTTCGAAAGCACGCGTTGCTGATCATCTTGATCGAATTCGCGAGTTTGAACAGCGTGCCTTTGCATTAAAGAAAAAAAATCCCAATGCCCCCCAACTACCACCACGTTCAAAAATTTTACATGGTGGACCTGCTGATCCCGGCGGCATGGGAGTCGATATTACTCTCGAAGAACTCACCACCGAATGGCGTTTGATGGCCGATTTGTACGCTCTGGCAATTCAAATGGATCGCGTTCGCTTTGGTGCATTGACATTTCTGGCTGCTGGAGAGCGCATCCGTTTGACAGGCGATTACGAGTATAACGGTAAAAAACTCTGGAAGTTTGACGATGCCCGTCAACAGAACGCTTCGGGTGACAAAGGGTGTAGCCATGAATGGTGGCATAAGTTCAACGAAAAGAAGAAGAATGAAGCATTGCGCGCTCACGCTCATATGAAAATGCGAGAGGTAGCCTACTTTCTGCAACGGCTCAACGATAAAGATTCGATCGAAGCAAACGGACAGACGATACTTGAAAATTCTCTAATCACGATTTCCACTGAATCAGGCGATGGTCGTCACAACGATGTCAAACGTGAACTGTCCGGGGTCTTCCATGCGATCACAGGAGCAAATGGTCGTTTTAAAACGGGGCAGATCATGGACGTCGGTGCTGAAGGGCTTGATGTGTACAATTCCATGCTTGCTGGAATGGGAGTTAAAGATCGGCTCGGTCCCTCAAAGCGGAAGATGAGTCCTGTCGATTCGATTCGAGTGTAAATCGATAATGCAACCATAATAACACAAAACTTATCATAGGTATGAAAATATCTGTATAAAAAATGACGCCAGCGTTTCCTGATGCATAATTCTGAGTCATCATCATCTGGTACACGTGTCCTCCGGCGGCCCCCAGTAGAAACAGTGCTGGCCCCACTACGGCAGCAAGACGTAAGCCAAAGCTCCCTCGAAATGCCAGAAAGCCGACGACAGCATATCCCAGGCTGGCTGTACCGACTTCAAACTGAAACGGGCTTTGTTCCCAACCAATGAACCGAGCTGCTGTCTCACCAAAGAAAGAATGCATTACGAAGTTATAGAAGAAGGAGAAGCCAATTGAGAACAAGAGAAAATAGGAAAACAGCGCTTCGACAACAGCCGATGCTGTTATCGGACGTGGTTGCCGTAAGAGTGAGATGACAGATGCAATCAATCCCAGCATCAAGAAGCTGAGCGTAAAATTTTCGAACAGAAAAGGGATAAGAGTACTCACTGATTGTCCCTGATGTTAATTACTCTTTATGTCGTTGCAAATAATTTCCAGCTGTTGCCATCATTCTAGCACAATTTATGTAGTAGAAAATTATGCTTCTGCTTTTTCGAATGATTTATTCGCATAACTTGCTAACATTTTAATCAGCTTATTTCTCACGATCGGTTTGGTGGCATAGTCATCACAGCCTGCATCGATGCATTTCTGTCTGTCTGTTGACATGGCATGTGCTGTTAGGGCGATAATGGGAGCGGAATATCCGGCATTACGCAGTTTTCGAGTTGCGGCATAGCCATCCAGGACAGGCATCTGCATGTCCATAAGAATGACATCAAACGGTTGATTTTCTGCTAATGCTTCGGTCGCTTTGTCAAACGCAATTTGGCCATTCTCAACTACCGTGACATCTGCCCCTGATTTCTTCAAAACAAAGCCAATCAAGCGCTGATTGTCCGGACCATCTTCCGCAAACAGGATACGGCTGTCTTTCAGCAACAATTCGGGTTCCTGAGAGGTATTGCTTTCTGCATTCTCGGTGATCGATTCTGCAGCGTTTGTGATCATTCGCACTTTGCTCAATGGGCCCGTAGTCACGGTGACCGAAAACATGCTTCCTTTCCCATTTGTACTTGTAACTGAAATCGTACCACCCAGGAGTTCCACCAGACGTTTACTGATTGTGAGCCCCAGTCCCGTTCCACCAAATTTTCGTGTTGTCGAGCCATCAGCTTGGGTGAATGGTGAAAAGAGCCTGGCGATTTTCTCTTCAGGGATTCCGATTCCAGAATCGATTACGTCAAATTGTAGTTTTGGTTCAAGTCTCTCTCTGTTTAAAAGTCGTACAATTATTTGAATTGTACCCGTTTCCGTAAACTTAATTGCATTACCTACAATGTTGATGAGGACCTGACGAAGTCGTGTGGGATCAGAGCAGATTATTTCAGGAATCGGTCCATCAAATTGAATATTCAATTCCAGACCCTTGGCCTTTGTACGCACTCTCATTAATGATGTCACATCAGCAACAACCTGACGGGGAGAACAGTCAATCTGTTCTACTTCCAGTTTCCCAGCTTCAATCTTGGACAAATCAAGAATATCGTTGATCAGGCAGATCAGGCTTTCGCCATTTCGTTTAATTGTTTGTACCGAGTCAATGTCCTCCTGTTTGGAGACACTGCCAAGCAGAACGTCGGTAAATCCCAAAATGGCTGTCATGGGGGTGCGGATTTCATGGCTCATGTTGGCGAGAAATTCGCTTTTAGTTTGGTTTGCAGTTTCAGCTGCTTCCTTCGCTTTAATTAGATCATTTTTTGCTACTTCCAATGCCTGATCAATCAAAACGCGCTGGCTGACATCTACCGAGTATTTTACCACCTTAAATGGTTTTTCATTCAAGTCCAGGATCGGTGTGTATGACGCTTGAATCCAGATTGCCTGGCCATTCTTTCCAATACATTTCAGCTCTGATGTTACAAATTCACCTTGATTAAGTTTATCCCAGATTGTAGCGTACCTCGCGCTCTCACGCTCTTGCGGGTCGATGAAGAGATTGTGTGCCTGGCCGCTTACTTCTTCCTGCGAATATCCCATTGTTTCTATAAAGTTATTGTTTGCTTTGACAATTGTGCCGTCCATCTCGAATTCGATCACCATTTGCGACTGACTGATGGCTTCAATCTGTCCTTCGTAGTCGGCATTGAGTTGTCGCTGATGGATTTCATTTGTCAGGTCTCGAATGATACCTGTAAACAGGATTTCTTTATTTTTTGCATCATCTTCCACGACGACCTGGCTTACAGAAAGGTGGAGAGGGAACGTGCTCCCATCTTTGCGTTGCCCGATTGCTTCACGTCCGCTGCCGATCACGTTTGCCTTTCCGGTTTCCAGGTAGCGCGCCAGATAACCATCGTGTTCTTCACGATAAGGGGAAGGCATGAGCAGTTTGATGTTTTTCTCTAAAATTTCGTCTACTTTATATCCAAAGAGCCGTTCGGCTGCGGGGTTGAATGACCTAATCAGTCCTTTTCCTGAAATCGTGATAATCGGATCGACGGCGGTATTCACGATGGCTTCGATACGACGCTTGTTCGCTTTGCTTTTCTCAGTCGCAATTTGCAACTCTCGTGTGCGTAACTCGGCTTCCTCTTCTTTTCGCTTCTGTTCTGTTAGATCACGAATGATGCCCGTGAACAGGATCTCTGGATTTTGTGCATCATCTTCTGCAAGAACTTGGCTGACCGAAAGATGGAGAGGAAACGTACTTCCGTCCTTACGTTGTCCGATCACTTCACGTCCACTGCCGATTACATTTTTGAGCCCAGTCTGAAGATAATTAGCTAGGTAACCATCGTGTTCTTCCCGATAAGGGGAGGGCATGAGGAGTTTAATATTCATGCCGAGGATTTCGTCTGCTGCATAACCAAACAGACGTTCGGCTGCGGGATTGAATGATTTGATCAATCCTTTACCGGAAATCGTAATAATTGGATCGACGGCTGTATTCACAATTGACTCAATACGACGTTCATTCGCTTTACTTTTCTCTGTGGCGATTTGTAGTTCCCGTGTGCGTAGCTCAGCCTCTTTTTCTTTTTGTTTCTGTTCCGTCAGATCGCGAATGATGCCGGTGAAAATGATTTGTGGATTTTGAGCGTCATCTTCCACGACGACTTGACTGACTGAAAGGTGTAAAGGGAAGGTCGTTCCATCTTTGCGCTGTCCGATCACTTCGCGGCCACTACCAATCACATTTTGAATTCCCGTTTCCAGGTATTTGGCTAAATAACCATCATGTTCTTCACGATAGGGGGACGGCATGAGAATTTTAATGTTCATACCCATGATTTCATCTGCTGAGTATCCGAACAAACGTTCGGCAGCCGGGTTGAATGATTCAATCAAACCCTGACCAGAAATCGTAATAATCGGATCGACTGCGGTATTCACAATTGATTCAATACGACGTTCATTCGCTTTACTTTTCTCCGTGGCGATTTGTAGTTCCCGTGTGCGAAGCTCAGCCTCTTTTTCTTTTTGTTTCTGTTCCGTCAGATCGCGAATGATACCCGTGAATAAAACCTCTTTGTCTTGGCCATTTTCTTCCAGAAAAACTTGACTGACTGAAAGATGGATAGGGAAGGTGGTTCCATCTTTGCGTTGTCCGACGACTTCTCGGCCGCTACCAATAATTTTTTGTTTACCCGTTGTTAGATACCGTGCGAGATAGCCGTCATGCTCTTCACGGTAGGGGGAGGGCATGAGCATGTTGATATTTTTCCCGAGTACTTCGCTTGTAGAATACCCAAACAGACGTTCGGCGGCAGGATTGAAGGCATGTATGATTCCACGAGAAGTAATGGTGATGATGGCATCGACGACATTTTCCAGAATCGCCTGATGGGATGAATGTTGTTTTTGCCGCTCTTGGATTATCGCGAACTCCGAAGCAGTTCGAGTTTTTTCTTTTTGAGAACTCTTTTGTTTTAAACAGATGATTGCTGTCACCCAAATTGCCAGTATGGAGAGGATTCGGTTTGTGATGACTTTTCCAATTGACGATCCAACTGGTGATAATACGAACCCTAGCAATGTAAGAATCGTCGATGCAATTGCGACAACCCAGGTTAATTCTCTTCGCGGTGACCAAAGTGTACTTGATACAAGAAGAACGTAGAGAACACCGCAAGCTACTCCCAGTGGAGTCATTAGGTCAACTATCAAAATTGCGAATAACAGAGTCAGACCGCTTAACAGATATCGTAACGGAATAGTCTGCTTGATAGATTTAAGAGGAGTAGACCAGGACCACTTGGACCATCCTCGTTGTTGGTTGCTATTTTCCATTGTCCTACACTTATTCCTAACCTCAGTATGTTCAACTGAAGTCTTTAATTGAGATGGAGATATGGGTAATTTTACCCACTCCCAAAGAATAGGTTGCGTTCTGGCAACATGCGTGGAGGTAAAGAACTGGAATCAGGGCAGAAACGTCTTGCAAGCAAGGGGTGCAGGACTGAGAACCATTACAACTTGCACAATTAGATTTCCAAGGAATCACTGACTTTGGGAGTTCGTCGTCGTCAGTTCAAACTTCCATGCGCCCAGATCGGTGCGGTTATTGCGCTGGTTTCCACCAAAATCTGAGCCAACTTCCTTGGTTTTGATACCAGTGTTACGTGCAGGTGAGTTGCTCTGGAGCTGATAGTCTTTTGCATTTTTGGAGCCACCGTTGATAAAGAGCGGATCGGCATAAACATCATTGGCATTTTTGACTGCTCGATGTGGAACTCCGCCATGCCAGAGATTATTTCGGAACTCAATTTGATCAGTAGGGCCTTGAATAACTGTAATCTGCGCTCCGCCGATCTGCTTGAAAATGTTGTTGATGATGCGGGTGCTTTGGTGGCCTTTATCAGCATCAATGTGGAGCAGGGGGCCAGTTGACCCGTATGCTGTGTTGTTGGAAAATATGGTGTGACGCAGGCCGCCTCCGCGCTGATAGCCACCATAGGAAAAGGCGAAATAGTTGCCAATGAGGATATTGTTCGTAATGGTATTGTGTGACGACAAGTTTGTATATCCTCTATAATTTTCATTAGCGATTTGGATGCCTGATGCCGGCTGATTGAAGCGATAGAACTTGTTGTCGTTGGTTGTATAAACCAGATTCCGGGTGACTTGAGTGTTGGTTGTGTTGTCCAGGTAGATGTTGACTGAAAAATTGTCATGTACAACGTTGTCTTCGATCACACCATGGTCTGACAAATAAAGTCCGATTCCCTCTCCGTAACATTGAGAGACAGTATTATTTTTGAGCCTGACATTTTTTGAAAGACCTGCTCCAATCCCAAAGCTCCAGCTGGAACTGGACAACTTCTCATTGATCAGCACACAATTCTTAATCGTATTGTCTGCCATCAAAATATCTCGGACTGGATCATTTAGATTATTAAAACCAGCGTATGTGCCATTAAGTTGACAATGATGAATATTGTTTCCGATAACTTCGACAGTATGGATACGACTGCCTGGTCCCCAAATCTCGATTCCTATCCTATTGGAATTTCGTATTTCTAAATCTTGAATTCGAATATGATGGGTCAGCACGGCAATGAGGCTTGTATCCATCGGCGTGTTTCTACCATCGATTATGACCTGCTCATCTTTGAAGGAACGCAGTGTGATAAATTTTTCTTTTGAACCAGCATTGACAATGTTCAATGTTCGTGACTGTGGATAGACGCCTTTTCGCACGATCACATTATCGCCGGGTTTCCGTGCAGCAGCTAAACCACGTGAAATGGTTCTAAAAGGTTGCCTCAAGCTACCTCGGTTTTGGTCGCTACCTGTAGTGGCAACATAGTAATCTGCCGCCGGTAATGTAGTGGTTATTGTCAATACAATGAGAATCGCTTTCATGATACACCTGACAGGTTCGTTCTCTTGGGAAATTAGTTTTTCGTTCTCATTAGCCACGCGAGTACCTCAGTCATGAAAAATTGACTGTCTTTTCCCCAGTAGGTTGTTTTGGCTGGATTTCTTGGAACTCCGCTGAGTCGTACGCCCTCTTTTGTTCCCATTAACATTGAGGACATGCCTTCTGCCAAAACGATGATCTTTCCACCTCCGTTAACCTGTTGGAAAGCGGCAAATGGTTGAGCGGGTTTCCCCGCTTTGTCGAGTTGAAAGCCAAACGGAGTGCCTCCTTCAATCGCGCGTCCGCCACTGAAGGGAAGTTCGCGGTCTACTTTGTTGATCAAGCCTGCTTTCGCAATCGCACCACAGTTATGCAGGTATTGCGTATCAGCGGTGAGTTTCATATTGAATGGTTTGAGAATCTCATTGACTCCCGTTTTTTGTAATGGCATTCTTCGTTCTTCATCCATGACTAATAGAAATGCACCACCACTTTGAACGAAATCAATGATTACTTTTTGTTCGTCTAGCGAGAATGCCTGGGATGGACCACGTATGTAGAGTACTCTAACTTTTTTAAGTGATGCAGAGGAAATTGGTTGATCTGAGATCTGGACGGCAAAATTTTGATTCCGTGCCATCGTTTCTAAGCCATTAGCCAGACCCTCGCCATGCGCGCGGTCGTAATAGAGCACATTATCCGTTGAAATTGTATTGCTTGGTTTCTTGGTGGTTGGTTTGACAGGGATTGTCATGCGCATCTTGGGATCGAGTTGATTTATCGTAATGCTATGGAATGTCACATCACTATTAGTATATATCCCCGCTTGGTCTGTTTTAGGAATCTTCCAACCTTCGAACATCGACAAAGACTTAGGGCTGCCTCGCCATTTCAAGGATGGACGTCCATCGAGTTGCGATGAGATTGATGCAGTATTTTTTTTAACATCAACTTCGATGAGTAATCGATAGGGATGGTTATTCTTGAGAGTCCCGGGTTTGATGGTTGTTTCGTTATCACGAGCCAATTTACCATCAATCAGGCCAATTCCATGGGCTTCACCATTGAAAGCAGACAAGTTGAACAGGCATTGTCCAGGGCCGACGGGAAGGATGACACCGATTGAATTATCACCTGCAGTTCGTGTGAATTCGACAGTGATTGAGTAACTGCCTGCTAACTTTCCGGGCAACATGAGCCGCGATCCCTTGCCTGTTGCAATAAGATCGTTCTCTTTTTTTGTCCAGGTTCCCGATACGCTTGCTGCTTTTACATCTAATGATGGCAAAATATTGCGATTGTTTGTCTGAGCAAATAAGGCAGCGTCAGGCAGATTAAAAAAGCTGATTAATGCAATGAGTATCGCGTACCGAGTCGACATGGATGTTCTCCCAAAGAATATGGTATCTTTAGTCACTGTATATAATAAAACGCTGAAGCATGCTGCTTGATTGCAAAAATCCTAAAAAAATTCAATCCTTGAAAAAAAACTCAATGACAAAAGGCTTTGTCGTTTGTAACCTGAGACACAGACCGGCTCCATGTCAATCGGCTGATCTCATTGTTAAAATTAGACGAAATAAAGTGTTGGTTGTAAGTGTCTGGCTTTGCTAAGTAAGGGAATCAGGGTTGAATCGATCTGAGAATCAACGCATTGATGATCGACAGTTGATTAATTCGGGGTATCGTTACGCCATGTCACTCAGTCACGATCAGCACGATGCCGAAGACCTGATACAGCAAGCATGTTTGAAAGTGCTTCGTAGCCAGGGGACTCTGGTTAGTAAGAGCTATCTCTTCACGGCGGTTCGGAATTTGTTTTATGATGGTTTGCGTAAACAGCGTTCAATTTCGGAGGAGCGAGTAACAGAGGATTCTATCGCGGATAAAAATGCTTCTCATACCCGTGCTGTGGACCAAAAACTTGATCTTGAAGAGATTCTGGGTTGTCTTCGTTCTGAAGAACGCGAAGTATTATTTCTGCAGTGTGTTGAAGGCTACACGGCTGAGGAAATTGGTACGTTGACAAATCAACCACGTGGTACTGTGTTGAGTCTGCTATCTCGTGCTAAGCAGCGGCTCAACAAACGATTCGATCCAAATCAAATGATGAGGACAAAATGAGCAAGTCGTCATTCGAATCAGAAATTCGGAATTTCTATACGGACTTCAATCTAGAGGCAGATCGTGTGGATCATATTCTGGATGCTGGACAGTTTGCAGCATCTGCTCGACGGTGGAAAAAAATTGCGATCACGGCGTCGGTCGGTCTGGCTGTAATGACTTTATTCGCGATCAGTTTATTTCTCAAGAACCCAATACCGAATCAATCACTTACTAATTCAAAGAGTCTACCTGAACAAAATGCGAAGCCTAAGGAAGATCCCACGAATCAGGAAATCGATATGAATGTTGAGGTTAAGGAACAAAAATCGAAAGATAAAGAAAAATTAACCCCCGTGTCATATCGGCTCGTGGCATTTCGCAGCCACTCGAATGCATGTCCACATTGTCGTGCTACAGGTGAAGTTTATCAAGAACTTGAAAAGTCTCTCGATGATACTCCATTAGAGTTTATCGAGTTTGATTTGAGTGACTCAGGATCACGCCAAAAAACAGATCAACGCCTCAATGATCTTCAACTATATCCTCTGATTGATGGTCGCTCCGAAACGGCATTCATTGCATTGACTGGGATTGACGGGAAACCAATTCAGGAATTCAAGCCATCAATCGGAACCAAACAAATTGCGAAACAGGTTCGTAAGTTGATTGAGCGTTAATGCAGACAGGTTACATTCAGATTCTGAAATTTAAATACCATACAAATGTAAAAAGAGCAAAATACGCCATCTCAAAAATCTTTTCACCGACTTACAATGAATCTAAGGTTGATTTTAGCTACCACCTCGAATAGGGGTAAAATCAGTAACATCTCTTGCTAACTGTAGCGTGTTTTCAGCATAAGCATGGGCAAAGGGATCTAGTGCAGGTGGCATGTTTAGTCGTCGTCCAATTTTTGATTGCAGGATTTCAATTGCACTTCTTTGACGGTCAGCGCCCAGGGCTTTTCGCATCATCTCCTGACGAGTGGGCAACCACTCAAGATCGGGAGATAACTGAATTAGAACTGATAAAGCCCAATGACAAAAAGCGTAGCTTTCTATCACGCGGGATAGTCGGATGAGATCCAATCGGACCATGCGTAAAGTGTTTTCCAATGCTTCGTCAAGAACCGTTGGTTCACCACGGGGACATGAGTTTGAACCAAAGTCAGAAATAGGAACATGACCTGCCCGCGTCGATGTGATTTGTTCCTTAATGATTTCCGGTTTTTCCCAGGCAATATTACACACACGTTCGTGTATCGAAAAAAGTAGACGATATTCAATGACCTTGGCTTGAAGTTCAAATAACCAGGTTGACCACCAGACATTTTTACGTTTTTGGACGAGTGCTGACTCTGCTTTTTTCAAACTGGCTTCCGCATCTTCAAGTAGTCTACGTCCGCTGGATAAGTCCTTACTTAAGGATTTAAAATTGTTTTCAATAGATTTCTTTGATTTATATGTGCTCTTCTGTTTTGCAATCCAATGTTTTTTAGCGTCCTTGAGATATTCGATTATTTCCTGCTCAGATTTTTTTAAACCATCCAGTCCTTTGGAGCGATTGCCCTGTGATATTCTATGTAACATTCTTAAGAGGTGGCGTCGTGTTTCCGGTACGATTCCGTTTCCGATTGATCTAGCATGGAGCAAATATAATTGTGCACGATGAAGTTCAATGATGCCGGTATTAAGTAGGGAATCTGAAGTTTTATGGCTTGAAAGAAGTCCACGTGCTTTATCAAGACATTCATGGGCTTTATGCCAATCTTCCTGAATGCCAAAAATCGTTGACATCTGAGTTTCCATCATTTGCCGACTATGCACAGATTCCAAAGTGTCGGTAGGGTTCAGTCTAAGCACAATTCGACCAAATCTGTGATATATTTCTAATGCCTTCTGACACCATTCTGTCTCTTTTTCTGCTATACTTTGCCCACAAGCAAATCGCCCCGATTCAATCAGAACGATTAACCATTGAACCTGACGGCACATACATTTTGCCAGGTCAGAGACTGCAACAAGTTGCCATTCGCTCAATGGTTTCTGGATCTGAACCTCAATTTTCTGAGGTGATATACCCTTCCCAATAACTTTCATTAACTTACGAACATTGTTTGCGTTTTTATTATTGAAATCACCTCGATACGGATTTACGAAATTCTCGTGATGATCTTTAGGTCTGAACAACAAGGAATTAGCCATTTCTTTAACTTGAACTAATTCATCCTCTTCGAGCACTTTTCCAGATTGATACCATCGAACAATTTTAGTCGATCGATTGCTTTCCGATTGAGGCAATTCTCGATTCTCATCATCTTGAATGACGCTACATGATATTCGGAAAGCACGAGATAATTGGTTGATGGCGGCCGGATAACCACGCGTAGCCAGGAAAAGGATTCCTCCATGTCGATGCCAGGATGCCAACTCGTTTAACAGGTGTAGATCACCGATATCGATGGGGGATTTTTTGATCCATTTTTTCCAAATTGACTGTTCAAAAAATTTAGCTGATGGATTATTTTGCTCCTCCTCTTTAAGTTCGACAAAATCAATTCGATTTTCTGGCATTCTTCGGTTTATTTCAAATTTATGAGTTAGTAGGTACTCACGGATTTGCCGGTGTCGGAAGAATGCTCGATTGTGTTCGGAAACTTCTCGTGCGATACCTCGATTAATATACAATGTTCGCAAAACCAGTTGCTGGATTAAACTCTTGGCATTTAAAAGTGCTTTGCGGTCATTTGTTGAATAAGTATCGTACATCTTCTTTTTTTGAGGAATCATCTTGTAGAGCTCGCTCAGTAGTTCATGCCGAATATAAACTAGACGCCGACAAGTTGCTTTAGGATAGCCAGAAACTGAAGCAGCAGGTTCCACTTCTTGCAGCAGTAGACGTGCTGAAGTGAGGGTTGTAATTAATTGCTCGCAGGGAACAATAGGTACGTCAAGTATTTCTGGAGATTCCCAATCAATTCTATATTTGCGATCTACTATTGATTTCTTACGAATATTTTTTTGCTCATTTTCCAATAAGATCTGTAACGACTCATAGGCTGCTTTTAGATAGTGAGATACCCCTTCCAGGCCAGCTAGCGGATCTCCCGAGGAGCGGAAGAGTTTGTCATACCAGTGGGCGATCAAATATTGTGCGCGATAACAAGCGAATGTGTGTTGCTGTGTTGAATCTTTTGAGTTACGGACTTCCCAAATCCCGCTAAGATTATTTTCAAGACGATTATTTTGAAATTCCTTTCGCAGATAGTTTCTTGTGGGTGCGTGCATCCAAGTGAAATTTCCAGGCATGCGTCTTATTGCACAATGCTTAGCATCAGCCAGTTCATTGATCCAACCGTTTATTTTATTATCTTTCGTTTTTTGATCTTTCATTTTTTGGCTTGAGTCAAATTTACCAAACACATTGTCATAGCGATCTCGCAGACCATTAGTTATATTTTGTGATGAAAACTTTATTTCAGGGGGGAAGAATGCGTCAGAGAGAAGTAGATTTGGATAACGAAAACGATCTGCCAAACAAAGTGCAAGCAGAAAGGTCGCTTTTTCAGTTGTATCTGCCCAAGTAAAGGCTTTTCGAGCAGCCTCTTTTTGTGAAAAAGTGTGTTGAAAGGAAGTTGGTTTTATAATGTAGGTGCTTGTATTTTTTCTCAATGTCCCAGCAAAATTAGTGGTTTGAAAAGCAAAACTATCTTCGACTTTGATGAAATGACCTAAATTTTTGTTATCCAAGTATTGATGTAACGGGCTTTGGTTCTTGTCTATTTTACTATCTGTATTGGGGAGATAAGCATGATAGAGTAATACGATATTCACATTCTGGCATTCAGGACCAGACACTCTAGCCAACAAGTCAGCAAAATCTTTAGTATTAGATGACCGGTCTTCAGAACTGTTAAGACTATTTTCTTCTTGACTGTTATTTTCTCGTAATTGATCTAACCATCCATTGGGATTTTGATCCGAACTGCTCTTCCAAGACTTTGTTGTATCCATGTCGCATTTTGATGAACCAGCACCGTCCCGCGCATCTATGAAGATAACCCATTCCTTACGGCCTTGTGTTAGTCTTCGAATTTCACGAACAGCTTTTTCTGACTGGTCGTAAAGAACGATCGGCATCCAATCTGAAAGGCCAGCCGTTTTGGCTACGGCATCTGTCAGTATTTCAAATAATTCATCAGTACTACCAATGTGTTCCATTGACATCCATACGCACTGTCTTTGTTTGATCATAGCACGATAGAAATGATGGATGCCTTTACTAACGACTCCATGCTTTTCGGGAGTAGCCGAAATGCGAAGCAGTCGACACTCTTTGACCTTTTCTGTATGGACGCGCTTTTCATCATGAAATAATGAGTCTGCATGTTTACTGATATTTTTACCACTTTGATCAATACCAGCATTGATCAAATTGTCGAGAGAGCGGATTTCGTGAGGTGTCAAATCAGCAGGCGGGAAGCTAAAGGACGCTGATGAAGGAAACGGAGCCGACTTAGGTGGTAGTGAGCAAGTCACAGACTGGTATAATTGTAGCAAGAAAGCGCCTAAAAAAGTATGAGTTACAGTATAAACTTCAGCATCTGAATCCTGAAATGAATTGTGGACTTCACTTCGATCCCGTTCCGTATGGCATACCCAAAAAATTCTTGGACGTTTGTTTTTAGATACATCTTCAGAACCGTTATTCTGTTTCACAGTATGTTTTAATAATTCAATTACTCGACGATCATTCCCAGAGGTTCCTAGTACAAAGGCATGATTTATTGTCGCGATCTTATTACCAAATACATTTTGAGATTCTGGTCTATAATCAACATAGGAAGTATGAGTATTCCTCCAAAAATACGATCGAAAATTTTCTTTTTCTTTCAAAGTTGGGGCATCATCCAGAGAATAATCTGCCCTGACACCATATCTTCCGCCATGCAGTTTGATTAATATCCGATCGTGCTTGGATACTGCTGTGGGAATTCCTGCACTTAGATGAACTTCGACAGGATCAAGAGGCTCACCGGCTTCGCGGAATGCTTCTTCAGTTAATTCATCTAGATTTGTTGTTAACACAACTTCGTATCGCATCGGGCTTGCCAGTTGTGCAATCATTGAATGAACAAGGCAAGGTCGCTTACCAGAAGAAATATGTCGAAATAAGGAATCAACAACATCATAATTTGGTGGCCCCAGACGGAGGATGTTTGTTTTATCATCATCTGTAGCTGACGATGATGATTCTGGGAAAAGTTCAAGACGAGAAAGAAACAGCAGAAGTGATCGCCAGTCAGCCAAAGCACCAATCGCTTCTTCAAAGACTTCTGATTCATTTTCTGTTGAAAATATCGATTCACGTTTCTTATGAATTTCAGCTGCGAGTTCGTCAAATGCATGGTGTGCGTCTTGAAGACGTATGTTTCGAAGTGGTGGCCATGCATCCGTTCTCGGGTACCAGCGGCGTTTTCTTAGATCTTGTTCTGGCAGTCCAACTCCGAGAGCTAGCTTGAGACATTTTGCTAAATAGGCACGGACCTCGCTGATCACAGGAACGCCAGAACCAACAGAGACGCCGGCTCCTAAGAGTGGGACAAAACCATTACCTTTAATTAATTCGTCTCGAATTTTGCTAATGAATTCCGTTGATTCCAAGTGTATGGGTTTAGAATCGTTCGAAGCTTTTGTCATAAGGCCCTCTATGTAGTGAAATCAAGAGTTTCATAGCCTAAAGTGGGGAAGATTAAAGTCGTGTCAAATCTACCTAGATTAACATGATGTGACTTTACTTCAAGTAAATGTTGTTTTTTTGTGCAGAAGTCGTTTTTGTTCAATTCAATATTTAGAATAGTATATAAGAAATTGACAGAACTAGTTTTACACAAAAAGTGTTAGTTATTTGCACAATGAAAGTAGAATACCAATGTAGTACGGTTAGCATTTTCTATGAATTAGTGGTCGTGTGTGATCTGTTTTGCTTTTGCTGGTGTTTCATTAAGGTATATTTTCTTAGATGGGATCATGTGAGTGATTGTCTTTTCTTTTGATCAGATTTTGAGAATTTAAACTGATGCAAATATTAACAGATCAAAATACAGCATTTGAGTTGGACGAATTCAAACCTAATCTGGCATTTCTACCCATCGGAGCGACCGAACAGCATTCAAGACATCTGCCGCTAGCCACCGATACGATTTTGGCAGACATACTTTCAACCGAAATCCTTACAAAGGTTGACTGTCCCAGGCATGTCTTTCTTTTGCCTACTCTGCCGATCTCTTCCTCTGAAGAGAATACAGGCTTCAAAGGGACGATTAGTTTTACTCCACTCACGATGCGATCCATCATCCGGGATATTTGGAGTTCTCTGGAAGCAGAGGGAATTCAACATTTAATCGTGTGCCCCTGGCATGGTGGTAACTTTATTCTGAAGCCGATCATTCGAGAACTAAATTGTGAAAAACAGAAATGTCACTTGTTCTATCTCAATCCCTGGGAGCTCGTTCCACAAGAGATTTATGACATGTTTGCACGTGGTTTCGAAGTCCATTGCGGCGATGTTGAAACATCGCTCATGCTTGCTTTGCAAGCAGAACATGTGCGAGATGAGCGGATTGATAATCCGACTCCTCACTTCAAAGCTCCTTTGCAGGATATGTGGTCTATGCATACACTCTCAGAGGGTGAAGGGCATACGGGGCATCCTACTCAGGCAACAGCCGAGAAGGGTGAGCTGTTTAAGAACGCGGTCATTAAATCTTCCGCTGCCTATCTGCAAGAGTTGCTGGAATTGTCAAAAATCTATAAACAATATTAAGTTTATGGTATTGTTAGGCACATCATTTTCATGAGTCCTGTGAAATTGGTCAATAATTCCATCCCCCACGTAGTAAAAGACTATTGCCGAATGATTGTTCTTCTGCGGTTTCTCTGTATTCGAGTTTACGGCTGAACCCGGTACCTAATTCGGCGAAAAGACGGCCTGCCAACTCCGTAGAGTGCTCAATCCCCATCACTGCCTGAAATTCTGTGTAAGAAAATTCATCAGTCGTACCATTTATGCGGAGTACATCCCAGGTACCGCCACCCAGCCCTCCAGAGAAGTAGATCCAGGTGGACGATTCACCAATGTTGTGAATCCGGTAGGCGATTTTGGGCTTTGGGAGAATTACCGAAATATTCCAATCCTCGTTAGGATTCCACTGTAGACCAGCCATTGGTAACACAGGAATATCGTCGCGGCCTGTATAAGCGGCACCTGCCGTTAGTTTCAATTTATTCGGAATCCACTGCCAGTTCAACATACCCATTGCAAACACTCGCACATTATCACCCAAAGAATCTGCATCACCAGTGATTGACGGATTCGCTCCAAATGAAAGCATCGTCCGCTCGTTAATCCGCTCCATCCACATCATATTTACGCCGATGTTGTAAACTTCTGACGGTGTATCGAATAGAGCGTCGACATCGAATGTTGTCGTTGAGAAGGACGGTTGGAGCATCATCATGCGTTTCGGAGGGTTAATGGGAACGATCCCCCGCCCATTGACCCGAATTTGTCCTACAGAAAGGTCGCTACCAGTGGAATAGCCTCCACTCACTCCGATTCCAAAGGGAGATCCGGGGTTGCCTCCCATTCCCATACCCATTTGACTCTTCATTTTTACTGAAGGAGCTTCTTCAGTGGTTGTGACTTCCGGAGCGGATCTTGGAAGTCCTGAGCAGCCTGCAACTATTCCGAGATAGAACAAGAGCACACCCCTGACATAACCAGGATGAAGTTGGAATGTTTTGATCATCGGAAATCCTTTTCAAGTAGCGTAGTGCACTACCTGGTCATTGGGCGAAGGCTCACATCGGAGGTATAGCAAGTATGGGATTATGAGGCTTTGATAGTTTTTCAAGAGAATTTGTGTTGAATACAGTTAGTTTTGTTGATATACGGGGTTTGAATGTGTGTCGATTGCTCCAGTCAATGTTGCATATGAGGAATTAAAAACGGGTATTAAGTAGAGCACAAGGAAAGTAGCAAAAATCAAACCAAAGGAGAGGCTGGTAGCCATCGGAATCAAGAGCTGTGCCTGGACAGAAGATTCACTCAAAATCGGAAGTAAACCAAGAACAGTTGTAAGAGATGTTAGGATCACTGGGCGAAAGCGACGTTTTCCCGCTTCGACAATAGCCTGTTCAATAGGCATTCCCTGATTTCGAACCCGTGTGTTGATAAAATCGACTAGTACTATCGAGTCATTGACGACGATTCCTGTAAGAGCAACCATTCCAAAAACACTAAACATTGTAAGTGGAAGCCCCATGATAAAATGTCCGGCGATGGCACCAATAGTACCAAAAGGAATGATGGCCAGAATTAATAACGGCTGAAAGTAGGAGTTAAACTGAAACGAAAGTAGAACAAACATTACCAGGAGCGCGACTCCAAATCCTACACCAAGCGAGTTGAATGATTCATTTGTCTGTTCTGCCTGACCTTCCCAAAGGACTTGTACCTCTGGGTATTTTCTGAGAAGTTCTGGGAGAAATTCTTGTTGTAGTTCTTTTGTGATTTGATTTGAGTTCGCCAGAGTTTCGTCAACGTCGGCAGAGACCGTGATCGCGCGGAGTTGATTCCGACGGTTGATAGTCGAGTAGCCTCGTTCAACAGTCACTTCTGCTACTTCGGACAGGGGACGCTCCTTTCCATCTCCGGTTCGCAGACGGATTTCATCAAAATGGCTTAGGTCACGTCGCTCATCGCGGGGATAGCGAACCATAAGACGAACCTCATGTCGCCCTCGTTGCAAACGCATCACCTCTTCGCCGTGGTATGTAGCTCGCAAGGTTTCCGCAATATCGGCGGGTTGCACACCCAAAGCTATGGCGTCATCTTTGACTCGCGTTCGAAATTCAAATTTGCCGGCATTGGTGTCATCTCTGATGTCAACGACACCTGGATAAGAAGCGAGTTTGGATTTGATATCCTCCGCAACGGTCTCCAGATCCGATGCACTATTTTTGTTCGCGAGAAGTTTGAGTTCGATCGCAACGCCTGCTGGCCCTCCGGCTGCTGAGCCAAACTGAACTCGTTCCGCCCCATTAATCTGTCCGACCTCTTCTCGCCACAGATTCACAATCTGATCACTGGTAATAGAACGCTCTACAACGTCGACGAGCTCAATCTCAACTCCGCCGATGTGACTCCCGCGGTTTCCAGAGCCTGTTTGTCGAAACCCGCCCATTTTCATTTCCTGCCCAACAACACGATGAACTACAGTAGCCATATTCACTTGATTGAGATTTGCACTGACCCTCTGGAAGGCTTGTTCCAAGTTGCTTGTCCAGTGATTTGTGATTCTTTCGGGTGTACCATCTGGGAAGACAACATTGGCTACGATGATATTGGAGTCCAGTTTTGGCAAGACAATAAACGGCACATACCCCGATCGGATGAATCCCACAGCGATCATCAGCATCGCGACGGCACCTGAAATAACGACAGAACGGTGGTGTAATGCCAGATGCAATGTTGGAGCATAGATCGATTCAACAAATATTTTCAGGCTCTTTGATGCGAGACTACGTAGCCGGTTGAAAGGAATCAAGATCCAGCGAACAGCGTAAAATATCACTCCCAAAATTCGAAATACCAGGTTATCTTTGTGAGAAAGATGACTTGGTAGAATAGTTCCACTTTCTAAAAGTGAAGCAATTAGCATAGCAATTACGCCTACGGGCATAACAGCTATAAATTTCCCCATCATACCTGTCACGTACAACAATGGCATGAAAGCAATGATGGTTGTTACCACTGAAGTAATGACGGGGGGCATCACTTCAAGAGTCCCGTCAATGGCAGCACGTTCAAGAGACTTTCCCATCTCTCGATGAGCAAATACATTCTCACCTACTACAATGGCATCATCCACAACAATTCCGAGGGCCATTACGAATGCAAACATTGAGATCATATTCAGTGTCTGATCAGTAAACAGCAAATATGTTCCGGCTGCGAGGACTGAAAATGGAATTCCCATCGCAACCCAAAAAGCAAGCCGCATGTTAAGAAATAATGCCAGAGCAAGAAATACAAGGCAAAGACCCTGAACTCCATTTTTTAGTAGTAGATTCAGTCGGCCACGTACTTCTATAGATCGATCGCTCCAGCTGGACAATGAATATCCGGCGGGTAATTTTTTTGTTGCAATGTATTCATAAACACTGGCTACCATTTCGAGGATATCTTCGTCAGACGTTCTTTGAACTGCTAGACCCAGACCAGGTTGGCCATTAATGCGACTGACAAAGGCAGTATCTTCAAAACCATCTTCTACATTACCGAGATCACCAACTGTAAGTACCGTTCCATCATACTTCGTAATGAGTGGCAGGGCAGAGATGCCTTCCCCATCGGTTCGACGATTCTCTCCACGCACCAGTAATTCCTGTGAGTTACTTCGAATTGAACCTGCTGGCATCTGATGGTTCTCACGGCGAATGATGTTGGCAGCATCTTTCAGTGACAGATTGTAAGCGCGCAGCGCCTGTTCGGGAAATTCGACATCGATCTGGTAAGCTGGTGCACCGATAATTTCGACTTCCGAGACTCCCGGCAACATTAAGAGTTCGCTACGAACCTCTTCTGCCATCTCTCTTAATTGCCAGTTCGTTGCATCACTGAGCGTGTTAGGACCAATAACACCAACTTTGATGCTGGTTTCTCGCATTGTCATTTGGCGAATATCGGGTTCTTCCGCAAATTCAGGAAAACTGGTGATTTGATCGACTTCAGATCGTATTTCATTAACAACTCTGTCTGGGCTATCGACACTTGATTTTAGTTCGATAGAAATGGTTGCCATTCCCTCGGCAGCAATAGAGCTGATCTTTTTGATGCCATTGACTCCCCGTACTACTTCTTCAACTTTTTGGCATACACCTTCTTCTACCTCATCGGGTGTGGCTCCCGGATAAGGGACTCTTACTTGGACTATATCCATATTGAATGTAGGAAATGCTTCGCGTTGAATGCTGATTAGGCTGAAACTACCTACCAATAAAACGGTAATCATGATGAGATTCATAGCGGGCGCATTTTCAATGGCTTTTCTGATGAGTCCTCTCATAATACTATTTGATCACCTTCACCCGCATACCTTCTCGTGCGTCAACCACGGGGGAGATTACAACCAGATCACCGACTTGCAGAGAAGATTTTCCCACATTGATAACGGCAGTTTCGCTATTCAGGGACAAAACATCAATTTCATTGTGACGTATTTGTCCATCAGAAACAGACCAAATTGAGTCTCCCGGTTGAATGGCGCTGGCCGGGACCTGAAGCAATTCACGGTTTATTTTGGCTTGTATTTCTACGTTAACAAACATTCCATCCATGAGTTCCGGTTGAGTTGATGTAAGAGTTGAGCGCATTGGTCGCAGCACACGTATTCGAAGCGGCACAGTCCGCGTGGTTTCATCAACGCCAGATGAAGCATAGCGATGTAGAATTCCCTGCCATTTGTAGTCGATTTCGTTTGAGTTGAAACGAATGATTGCAGGCAATTCGGGCAGTTCGTACTGTTTAAAATTGGCTTGAATTTCTGATCCCGAGGATTCCCAGATCCATTGCATTTTTGTGATTGGCAGACTCAGATCTACTTCGAATGTAGTAGTATCTTGAATTGTAATAACCTCAGCACCCTTTTGAATAAAGCTTCCTTGTTCGACATTAACCTGGGTAATCAAGCCGCTGATAGGAGCAATGATTTTAGTGCGTTCAAGATCTAACCTGGCCTGTGAAAGCTGTGTTTGTATTCGCTTTAGAAAGCTTTCGCGTCCCTTAATCTTTGCATGTGAGATTCGAATTTGGCCTTCTAGTTTCTGTAGATTATTGCGGGCATTCAACTCATTAAGACGTGTTGCGTCGAGATCAGCCTGTGAGAATGCCCCTCGAGTGGCGATCTTTTCGTATCGTTTTAATTCACGATTTCGAATTGCTAGTTCTTGTTTAGCAATCTCGATCTGATCAGTTGTGTTGACACGATCCGTTTTCACTTCGTCTAGATTGGCTTGTGCCTCGGTGAGTTCCGATTGCAAGCGTTTCACTTCGAATTCAAAATCACGGGGGTCAATTTGTACCAGGACATCACCTTTTTTGATATAACATCCGATTCGAGAGTTTGGTGACTTGAATGTAATCCGTCCCTGTACTTCCGCACCAACTTTGACTTCACGGAGTGGAACCACTTCACCATCAGAGACAATCGAAATATATTTTTCAAACGGTTTGACTGTAGCTATATCTATTCGTGGAATGAATGGTTCAGGTGATTTTTTTTGAGGATGAGTTGTCGATCGTGAGAGTAATCCATATCCAGCCATACCTCCACCTAACAAGAGAATCGATAGTATCCCGCGGTAAAGTTGCTTGTAGACTGGTTTTCCAGCACTTAATTGTTGGGTATGTGGTGGATGGTTTCTTCCCTGGCGAGTTTGAAGACTCGGAAGACTCGTAGTTTGACGTCCTGTTTTTTCGTTTGCGATAGCAGACATGGTGCAAGAACCATTTTGCAGATAGGTGGATGAGTTTTGTGGAGCAATCTGTGCAACACAACTATAAGATATAATTGAAACGAATGTATTAATTTTATGAAACAGTTGTTTCAATGTCAATGTTGTTTTTGAATAATGGAACGCAGTTGAACTGATCTTGAAGGTGTGTATGACTTTGGGGAAATGGATAAGAATGGGATCCAGCTTAAAAACAAGCCGGATCCCATTTGACTGAAATATTTGGGGCTGTTGTTTTTTGTGTGATTTAGGTTTGGTTGGTCCTTGTGTTGGTTGACTCTATGAACCAGGCTTGAAAACTTTGAGGTTCAGTTGGTTTTCTCTTGGTTCGATCCGGAACTTAGTGGTTTTCCAACTTGGCTTCTGCTTTGGTGGAAAGGTAGGCTTGCTCGACATTGCTGATCCAGACATTCCAATAGGCTCTGTAGGAAAGCCGATGAAGTTTGTGTCCATCCGATTGTTGCCATTCTGGTCGCAGAAAGTCATGATAGAGTATTCACCGGGAGGAAGTCCTTTAATAATTGCAGAGGCTGACCCTGTTTTGGCAGAAGCTTCGTAGATGCTGTGGTAATGTTTCCATTGTTTCCGGTTCTTCTGAATCATCTTAGACTTCATGGCAAGTGTCATTTTCTGTTCATTATCGAACAGGATAATAGTCGCAGTCTTTGAGTTCAAGGGAATTCCAGAGACAGTGACTTTCAGTGATCCTTTGGGTGCTTGTTGTGCTTGCAGTTGCTCTGCTAGGCAGATTGTGGTGGCAATCGTTACTAGAGTAAGTTTTAAACACATGAAAATCTCCTTACTGTTGTAGAGGTGGAGCAGGAAATGGTAGGCGCTTTTAATCCCTGTATTCTATGTTTTAAATAGAAAAAACGCTGTTTCCAGAGTGGAAATGTGAGATGGGGTAGGATGGCATTGGCCGCCGGCGAGCCTCGGGCTACTGCTCGTTGGTTTTGGGTTGGACGTGGAAGGAGTGAGCTGCGGCGACAGTGACTCTTGTAATATGGTCTGCAAGGCGTTTTGCTGTTATTCGGTCGGATTCTGATTTTGTGATCACAATGTCCATGACCATAGTGTTGAAGCGATAGCTGGTAATTTGCCCCATTACTGAAAATGCTAAGAGGTGCCGGTCGAATTCTGGAGTGTCTTCCGGTAGCAATTTTGCAAGGATTGTGTTGAGCAGCTTCCAGATTGGAATTACGAACATTTTGATTCCAGCCTTCATGGCTCCAGTGGGCTGCTGCATCTCTCGGAATAATATCTGCATGGCGCGTGGGTCGCCTGATTGGCGGCGCTTTGCCAAAATGACTTTGACCAGTGAGTGGATGAATGTGTGTAACTGCTTTTCTGCTTTTGCATCTACTGGTATGTTCGGTAGAGAAGGGGGGCCTACTCGCTCTTTGCATACCTCTAGGACAGCAATGTATAATTCCCACTTGTCTCCAAAGTGGTATTTGATCGAATTTAAATTGGCTTGTGCTCGATGGCATATATCACGAACCGTTGCACCGTCATATCCCTTGGCGGCGAATTCTTCTAGGCCAGCTTGGAGTAGTCTCTCACGGGTGGAGACTTCACTCGGGCTCAGTGGTTCTTCTGTTGGCTTATCCATGGCATTTACTAAATTTCGTGAAACGCCTGTATCAATTTAATGAAACAAGCGTATTACAGTCAAGGTTGATTTTTGTGGGGTAATTTAAACAAAAAAAATTACAGATTCGTTACTGCCGTAAAAGCATTTATCATACCCATTTAGAGTAACTCAGGCAACTTTGCCAGAAGCACGTTCGCCAAATTTATGAGTCCGTCAATCAGATTCTTGATAGTACAAGGGTTCCTGTTTAGGAATCTATATAAGAATAAGAGAATTCAGATGGGATAACCTTCAATAAAGATTAATGTGATCAGCTAATCCAACATGAAGTATTAGAATCTTGAAAAAATTGCGAACCGAATTTTGATCTTCGTCTCTAAGTATTCAGTCAATCAATAAACACAGGAATGCAATCAACGGAATTTACTCATGTTTACAACTTTGTGGTCAATCGACTTGTATGGCTATCTGAATCATAATTTCTCTGCCAGTTACCCGACAGAGAAATTACTCGCAATGCCTTTGCGCTTGTGATGCCTGGTTGATTTAACACGAAATCTACTTCACCCGGTGTCATAAGGCAGCGGGTTTTTTCGTGTCTCAACTAAAAGACGAGGATCAGTAACAGAATTTTGCAGCTCATGGGTATGTATTGCGCGGAAGATTCGCGTGTATCAAGGCCCGTTCGACTTCGGGTGAGGTCATCGGTTTCTCAGGCCGAGCTGGTAGGGTTCGACTCTCACACGGGCTATTTTCAAGCTTTATAATGGAACATGAAAGATGTGTCAGATTCAGCGTTTGAAACAGAAACGCCCAACCCGTAGAGGAGGTTGTGGTGTAACGGTAGCATCCCTGGCTTTTAACCAGGTGGGTGGGGGTTCAAATCCCTTCAACCTCATTTGCTGATTGAATCAATCGCTTAACTTAATATTAGCACCGGTCGTCTAGTGGCTAAGATTCCGCTCTTGTAAAGCGGCGACGTGGGTTCGAATCTCACCTGGTGCTCTTGTCCATTGACAATAAGAAACTTATTTAGCACCCATGATGTAATGGTAGCCTACTGCCTTGCCATGCCGGAAGTGCGGGTTCGATTCCCACTGGGTGCTTTCAATTTCAGGGTGTGGGGAAGCCTGGCCATCCCGCGTGTTTTGGAAGCACGAGATCACTGGTTCAAATCCAGTCATCCTGACTCCGCCATTGGCGGTTTGATTGTTGATGCGGTGGTGCTCGTGTTGGTACGGGCAGGCGGCTGTTAACCGTCCTGACGCAGGTTCGATTCCTGCCACCGCAGCTTGCTAAATTGAATTTAGACACCTCTGGTGTAATGGCAGCATGACTGATTCCAAACCAGTTGGTCAGGGTTCAAATCCTTGGGGGTGTGCATACATAGGAATTAATGCTTTTTGATTTCGCAATAATAATATGGCTCGGTAGGCAACTGGCAGACCACTTTGGTTTAGAACCAGAGATGCTGTGGGTTCGAATCCCACCCGAGCTACTGAGAAACAATATGTCTCTATGGAGCAGTCCGGAATGCTCGTCTGCCTGTCACGCAGAAGGTCACGGGTTCAAATCCCGTTGGGGACGCTTAAGGCTGGCACGGTACGCAAACAGGCAAAGCGACGAAGCTTAAAACTTCGTGATTGTTTGCGGGTTCGACTCCCGCCCGTGCTACTTTTGGACAAAATATGCGTTGGCTGGGCAATGGCGAGCCCAAGTGGCTGTAACCCACTCGCCTTCGGGCTGTGGCGGTTCAACTCCGTCCCGACGCACTTTGATGAAAGGCCAAGTGGCGAAACTGGTAGACGCGCGACTCTCAGAAAGTCGTTCCTTCGGGATTGCGAGTTCGACTCTCGCCTTGGCTACTTGCTATTTGACGCAGAGGGGCAAGTGCCCAGCCGACTCTCATAAGGTTGGACTGCCCGGATCGATACCGGGCTCTGCTATTTATTTTTTTAAGGGCTGGCATGTACCAAGGGGGCGACTGACTTTTGCAAAGTCGGTGTGATGGGTTCGATTCCCATCCGGTCCATTTTGCTTAACTAGGAAGGTAGCCGGATACGGTTTGCCGGGCCGGTTTGCTAAACCGTGCGGCCTTCGGGCCATGTGGGTTCAAATCCCATGCCTTCCGCTTTGAGTTTTTCGAGTTGCAATAACGAGAATCACTTTGAGATTAAATATTTTCTCATAAGAGCCCGTGGGTGTGACGGAATGCATCTCAGCCTACGAAGCTGATGGACCAGGTTCAATTCCTGGACGGGCTATTTTTTAGTCAAACCAGGTATGAATTGAGATACAGCTCCATCGTTTCCACGGCTATTCTTTAGGCGAGAGTCTTTGTACGATACCGAGATTACAGGTAGGATTGCTTGGATCAAGTTGCACGCGATGAGCTATGAAAGAAGATCCGTCGCTCAAATATCGTTTTTTTGAATCTTTCGAAAAGAACCCATTCGTTTGGGGAATGGTTTCTGTAATCTGCATATCATGGGTTACCACTTCGACACCGAATTCGGGGTTCGAAGTAATCAGGACGTGGCCTTCTGCATCAGTAATATAGATTTCGCCCAGTCGATTGTCTAACCCATTCAAGATGCTTTGAATCTGGCTAACGAGATTGGATTCAATTGCGACTAATCCAAAGAGGTCTCCTGATTGCTCGTCAAAGACAGGGATCACTCCCACAATTCTGTGATGATCGTTTTTTCGGGGATTTTTTGAAAGTTGATCGTCGAGGGAGAGCCTCACATCTCCTGGATCCATTTCCAAGACTGATTTGAATACTGGTATCATTTCCAGAGTTGCCAAACGGCTTTGTGGTACACGGCGAATATAACTCTGATCAGTCGCGTGGCGTTCAACGCGCACGATTTCTTGTGCCTTATCAGAATCAATGGCAATGTAAGCCACTGTCAGATAGTTTGTATTGGCGCGCATAAGACCTTCGAAAATCGTTTCCAGACGGCCATGCCACACCTCTTCTCCTTCCGATTCTTTTGCGCCGGCACGCGCTTCGATGATTCCTTGAATTGGTGGTAGCGTTGACATGAATCTTACATCTACGCTGAGTTCTTTGGCAGCGGAGATCAGTTGAACTTCCACTTCACGTTCGTCAGAACGCATTTCCTCAAATCGCGCTTGTTGTGCAGCAATATTACTTTCTCTCGCGGCAATCATAAGAGTTGTACCGGCTACCAGTGCGATAATGATTCCTGCTACGATGAGTTGTGAGAGTCGTTGATGGTGTTGTATCCAGCGTCCTACACGTTGTGAGAAACGTTCTTTGTAGGCGGAAACAGGTTCCCCGGCCATCCAACGTTGGACATCCTCAGCCAATGCCGTTGTGGAAGAGTAACGTGCGTAGCTTCGTTTGGCCATCGCCTTAGCGCAAATGGCTTCTAATATAGGATCAACATCTTCGTTTGAAGTACTTGCACGCGGTGTAGGGCCACTGGCAATTGCGGTAATCAATTGGCGTGTTGTTGTACTTCCTGATGATTCACGGCTTTGTTCGTGTGGGGCACGTCCCGTGATAATAGCAAATAGAATCGCGCCCAGACCAAAAATATCAGTTGACTCATTGACTTCGTCCAGCCGACCGGCTGCCTGCTCTGGCGCCATATAAAGTGGTGAACCTAACACTTGTCCGGCCAGTGTACGTTGACCATCAACCGCATCTGCGAATTCTCCCTCAGTAAAACTATCATTGAGCATCGCATCATCAAGTATTTTAGCCAAGCCCCAGTCAATGACGATTACCTGACCAAAACTGTCTATTGCTACATTTTCCGGTTTCAGGTCACGGTGGATCACCTTACGTGAGTGTGCGTGTCCAATTGCCTGGCAGATTGTTACAAATGCTGCCAGCAGATTTCGAAGCAGCATGGGGTTATCATCACCGGCTTCGCGTCGTTCATGATACTCGATAATTGCATCTTCTAATGTTTGCTTACCAAGAAACCGCATCACGTAAAAGATACGACCACTACCGGCATCTTCACCGAGTTGATAAATGGGGACGATAGCAGGATGTTCCAGTCGACCAGTAATCTCAGCTTCGCGGCGAAATCGATCAATGGCCGCTTTACTTGTTGTTTTTCTGGTTCTGATTTCTTTGAGGGCAACGTAGCGTTGTAATTCTCTGTCACGAGCCAGCCAGACAGTTCCCAGTCCACCTTGCCCAATTTTGTGAATGAGTTGGTAGCGTGATAAGTGCTCCCGGAGTTCATCATTTTGAACTCCCGAAATAGCAGCACTGATTCCTAGAATTTTTGCGACACGACCCGATTCGTCTAAGCGTTCCAGTGCCGCTTTTGTGAAGGCCGTGGCTCCAAGTGTGTTTTGGTTGTTTTCACACGCTTCATTCCAAAGCTCTTTCAGGCGGAACTCAGAGCGTTGCTCAAGTTCAATTTGTGTTTCCTGAGAGACTAAGCCTGCTTTTAGTAAGTGATCAGACAGAAGGGTACTACCGTGTAAAGTCCACGTTGACAGCGCTGAGGCCAATTGCCGTTCATTAATTGTTGCTGTACTCAAAACTTCAACAGCAAAAGCGATGTCACGATCTTCTTTTGCGTACTCTGTTTCTTCCATGATTTGTGTCACAGTAAAATCATTTGATTGAGGCTCGTTTGATTCGGATGATTTATTCGACACAGTCTTGTCTCCACAGCAGAAACCTGATAAGTGCTTAATTTGCGCCGCGCTTTACTTTTAAAAGAATTCCACTTTATCATAACCAAATTACGACTGTTAGCTGTACCACCGCATGGACAAACTAAAGAAGATCGCAATCAGTACAAAATGAGAGTAGACGTTTATTGAATGATTTACGTTGTTTTTGCAATTTTCGATAGTAGTTTTGTTCAAACATACCCCTTTTCTTTCCAGTAGCATTTCGAAAAGGGACCTCTCGTATGATAAAGAAGAATACTTCCGAAACTGAGGGTTGTCCAGAAATGGTACCGTATAACAGTATTTAGGAGTTTGAATGAATTCGCAACTTCAAATAATATAGTAACTTATGAAGAAATTAAGAGTCATAGAGTCGACCGGAAAAGAGAATGGGCTCTCATTTCGTTCCATAATCAATATCCAGAGTAAAAAATTAAACATTTATTTTTTGTCTCCAAGCAGGCTTGTGAAGAATACGAATACCGACATCAGAGAATTTGATCGTGTAATTACTTTACATTCTTTGAAATTATTCTTTTGTTCTTTTGAGTAATTAAAAAGTAGAAATCAAAGATGAGTCTTTAATAAGAAAACCAGTATTTCATTATCGGCTTTTATTGAATAGATGAGCTTTTTTCTTACTGGGGTTAAATGACTTGGGGTTGGTTATTTGCTTTTTTTCGAATTCAATCGTTTTTTTCGATTTGCTTTTCGAGTGAGAGAGAGGTTCTCGTCGGATCGAAAGGATCGATAGAGCCCCACAGGAAAGCGGAGGATGCGCAAGGGAGTGACTCCCACTAATTGGACCACAATCTGTACTGTCCAGTGTGATTCAGGTTCACGAATTGTTCGTGCAAACACTGCAGCGGCCAATCTCAAAACTAAGCTTATTGCAAAAATAATATGAAAATGGTTAATTTCAATTTCCCCTAAAGCTATACTCCACCCGGATGTGATGGCTAGAAAGGCTCCCGTCAGAATTGATGTGAGGCCTCCGACCATGCCTGCTACAGCGGTTCCGGCAGCGATAAACATCGTCCGGTTTTCAGCTGGTGAGTTCTTGAGCATGAATCCGTTGTTTGCAATGGCGATTCCCGCATTGAGCAAAGAGTCGAAAATAAAAATAGGAACCATAATCCAAAACGCAACGATGGGATCCTGAGGCAATAATAAGAGGCCTAGCATGTTGGTAGACTTAAATGCCGTGCACAAAATCAGAGTTGGTCGATTTCCAAAATGTTCTGCCATGTGGCCTAAACGTTTCGAAAAGATCGCTCCACCGACCCAGGAACAAGTCCACAACAATAAGAGGCGAAATACGTCCATACCGATGTAATCGAGTAGAAAAAAACTAATGAACGGAGATCCGACCATTGCCGCAAAATGCCAAAAGCACGTGAAGAAAATGAATGACCGATATTTTTTATTCTTGAAAGGGGTTAAAAGCACCTCTTTTAGTTTGGGTTCTTTCATTTTTGTGACTGGTGGCTCATCCACTTTAAGGAATATAAGAATGTCAATGATTCCAAACAAACCACCAATGCAGACGAGGATTGCGAAGCCCTGTCGGATGTCCAAGCCGCTTTCAGACAGGAAGAATGCTCCCCCCAACAAGGAGAGCGCTCCACTCCAATACATCCACAGCTGGCGAATTCCCCAATAGCGGTTGAGCCCGGTGTGAGGAAGGTAATCTCCCATCCACGACAGCCATAATGGTGTCGTAAAATGGATCAGAGCGTGATTCATGGCTGTAAGAGCAATCAAGCACCAAAGCCAGGTTTGGTCGCTAAAGCTGGGAAAGAACCAGGGACCCGCTGCGATCGGAATCAACATCAATCTTTGCAGAATGCAGAAAGAGAACCAGGTCCAGCGACGATAGTGCAGGTGGTTGGCAAGGATGGCTGCAACAAACTGCATGAACAACATCAACGTGGGCAATGCCCCGAGAATACCAATATGCCAACCGGTTGCTCCCAGAGAGCGTGCGAATTGAATCGTTGCCGGTGACATTGTCAGTTGCGTGTAAACCATGGCCAGGCAGCCGGCGATAATAATAGCCCGCTGCGCAACCTTTTGTGACCACACCTTAAAATTATCCCTAAAAAATTGGTTTTAATTGCTAAATAACCGTAGGATCATCCTTACTCCGGTTAAACTCACGAGAGACCAACGGCTCAATCTTTACATCAAGCTTGTGAAGATGGCGAGCTAGATGATCGCACAAAAGGTGGGATGAAAGATTTGATCAATCTTTTTCAGGCTGCAAAACCACTGCCACACGTGAGATCAATCATCGTTTTTCACTAATAGGACAAATACACACACGGAGAGAATTAACATCATATCAACAGACGCGCCGTATTACGACTGTGAGACCTTGAAGCGTCAGTGAACAATGTCAATGATGACTGTTGGTGGGGGGCGTAGGCTGTACTTTAGCTTTGTGATCCCCTTGAATGGTTTTTATCTTTTCGGTGGCAGTCTTCACTGCTTCATCGCCATTGTGTATGCCGAAGTCGAGTGTGAAGTGTCGCGTTTTTCCTGGTGCCAGCTTTGGGACACGGCCAGCTGCTCGCTCGACTTTGCGATTATATGGGTAGCCTGTTGCTGGCTCGATTCCAGTGACATATCCATCCTCTGTTGCAGCAGTGTTTTTCCAGATTGTCAGATAAGGTAGCTGTTTTGTAGACCAGTACATAGATGCGGCACGATTTCCTTTCGCATTTTGCAGCACAGCACCCGTCATACCGTCTTCATTTGACAGAGGCTCAATCAAATAGACTTGTTCAATGAAGTCTTTCGTTGGACCTTCGTAGGTTGCATAGGAGTTGATACTTTTCCCCGCATGTTCGTTCATGGGAGCAATTTTTTTTATCGCCGTATGCAATTTTGCACCTTTACCCAGCAGTGGTGCACCAAAATTGGTGTGATAAATCATCTGGAATTCCTGATCAGATGAGCCTAAGTTGGTAACTGTGTCGTCAATACGAAATGTATCTTCGCCAGGTACGACTGAGACCTCTGCGATGAGTTTGAGTTTCGGTCCGTAGAAAAATTTCTCATAAACAACACCACGTACGCGGATACGGTGTGGTGCCTCTGAATCAACGATTACTTCAACTTCGCTCGCTGGGATGTTCCCGATTTTACCATGCAACGTCAGGTCCATAGTGGCTTTATCACCTGTGTTATTGACAAATTCATCTGTGCCTGGGTGTCCGGCAAATTCTAATCCACAACGCACCATCCATTCGTTAAAACCTTCAAGCCAGCCAAGGCCACCTCGACTGTCGAGATCCACAAATGACGGGTGAACGATTCCTTCGACGGGAGAATTCCAACCGAGCCGCATCTCTTTGTTGCGAACTTCGTAGATACTCATTCCACGAGTGGGGATGATAACGATCTGCATCACACCGTTGTCAATGGTGATTAACTCGACGCCTTCCTGCTTGCCACCATGTAATGTTTCTTTCCTCACAGACCAGCCATCACCCGAGAGATCCCACTTTTCCGTCTGTACTTTACCATCAGCGCTGGTTAGTACATAACGTTTCTCAGCGGCTTGTGCGCAACTTGAAAAGGGGTATATCAGGCTAAGTACAAAAATGAGACAAATGCTAATGCGGTTCATGCTGAGTTCTCCGTGGTGACATCGAAAATTTCTTCAAGTTTGGTTCGCATCACTGTTGGGTCGACTTCTCTCCCTGACCAATATTTGATTCCAATCACGCCTTGGTTCACTAACATACCAAGTCCGTCTATTACGGTGCAACCAATTTGTCGCGCCTCACGAATGAGTCGTGTTTCAGGTGGATTGGGAATGACATCGGCAACGACCATGTCTGCTGTGAGTGTATTCATATCTAGTGCAAGGCAGGCATCGACATCGGGAAACAAACCAATTGATGTGGCATTGATCACAATATCAGTTCCTGCTGGAATTTGGTAATCGCCATCCCAGCAGACAAATTCCGCATTCGTTGCGGTTTTTTCATTTAAGAGTGAAACGACTGCATTGCCTCGTTCTTCAGAACGATTAACAACAGTGATCTTTTTCGCACCGGCAAGTGCGGATTCGACGCCTATTGCACGTGCAGCACCACCAGCGCCAAACATCACGATCGTTTTGTCTTTAGGGTCAACTGATTCTCGCAACGATTGGACAAATCCTTTGCCATCAGTATTTTCGCCAATCAACTTACCATCACGAAGCACAGCGCAATTGACTGCCCCGATGACTTCAGCAGATTCGCCCAGTCCATCCAGAAACTCAATCACAGCGACTTTGTGTGGAATCGAGCAGTTGAAGCCCGCCCAGCCCATGGCTCTTGCTCCACGGACCGCATCTCCCAGTTCATCTGGGGCAACTTCGCAGTTGATGTAACGCCATTCGAGTTCATGATGGCGGTAGGCAGCTTCGATCATTGCGACAGTCGGATTTTCAGCACATGGTTGTGCAAAGCTACCTGTGAGTTGACTAAGAAAGTTCATTGCACATCAGGCTCCTCAAAAGATTTTTTAGGCGCAATCGAGTTCAACACTGGAAGCGGCTCCTGAGACGAGTTCTCCCAATTGTTCAAATTCTGACTCCAAAATTCGCGATGCGGGACCTGCAATTGTGATTGCTCCTACAGGATATCCGTGACGGTCTCGAACTGGTGCCGCGACGCAACGAATTCCTTCCATCCATTCAGCTTGATCGAGTGCAAAGCCACATGCTGAGATTCTTGCAAGCTCTTCTCGCAGGCTTCGACGGGTGGTAATCGTATTAGGGGTAAATTTTTTGAAACGAATACGAGAGACTAACTCTTCGCGATCTTCTTCGGGAAGACTTGCGAGGATAGCCTTTCCAGGAGCACAACAGTAAGCAGGGCAGCGGGCACCGAGTTCCGCAGAGTATTTAAACGGATGAGTTGAAACTAACTGATTTAAGATTACAATTTCGACCTCGATCAGACAGCAAATTTGTGTCGTTTCTCCCGTTGCTTTTCGAATTCCTCGCATTGCAGGCAGGGACGCCTCTACTAATCCTTGTTCACGACCCTGTGGTTGACCTAGCATAAGAAACTTATTGGTCAGACTAAACCGTTTTGTTGCGGGATCGCGCGAAAGGTATCCCATTTCCGCAAGTTCCTGTGTAATACGAAATACCGATGCTGAAGGATAACCCAATCGCTCAGACAATTCTGCTATGGTCGCGCTCATCTGGTGTTTCGAAAGGAATTCCAGGATGGACATTCCTCTTTGGAGATTTGGTACTGTGGATTTTTTCGTTTCCGCTATTTTGATTTCAGTCATTATTATTCCCAAATGGAATTGATTCAGGTGAATGTTAAAGAAATGTGAGCGTAAAATTCATTCACACTTGAAATTCAATTCTTATATGAATACGATATCTTTCACTTTCAATCAAGCTTGTTTCGTCCATCTGTTGATTTTTTTGGAGATTAAGCGAATGGTCCGGCTTTCTATGGCAATGATTCTGAGCCTGTTAGTAGCGATTTCAGGTTGTAGCAAGACTTCTACTGAATCGTCATCTGATAGTAAATCAAAAGAATCTGCCACTCTTGAAAGCAAAGGGACAATTGGCTTTTCAGCGCTTACCTTGACAAATCCCTTTTTCAAGGTGATTGCAGACAAAATGCAGGAAGAGGCGGCAAAGCATGGATATGAACTGATTGTGCTCTCTGCAGAACGCGATGTGAAAAAGCAAGCCGATCATGTGGATGAGTTTCTGGTAAAGGGAGTTTCGGCGATTATTTTGAATCCCTGCGATTCGAATGGAATCGGACCTGCAATTAAAAAAGCAAATGAAAAAGGAGTCCCGGTCTTTACCAATGACATCAAATACGACGGTGATGAAGGAAAAGTTGTTTGTCATGTGGCAACGGACAATTATCAGGGCGGTAAACTGGCCGGTGAAGCGATGGTCAAACTTCTTGGCGATTCGGGAGGCAAAGTGGCGATTCTGCATTTTCCGCAAGCAGAATCGTGTCAGTTGCGCGTTAAAGGGTTTCACGAAATTGTGAATGCTCACAACGACAAGACGAAAAACGCAAAGATCGAAGTTGTCGCGACGCTTGATGGAGGTGGGGATCGTGATGAAGGTTCTAAAGTAACAAAAGATGTGATTGAATCGAATCCTGACCTTTCTGCGATTTTTGCGATTAACGATCCATCGGCCTTGGGGGCGCGCGCTTCATTGGAAGCTGCTGGCAAAGCTGACCAGGTTACAATTATTGCTTTCGATGGGCAGGAGATTGGTAAGCAGGCGATACTGGAAGGTAAGATCCTGTGTGATCCGATTCAATTCCCTGATCAGATTGGAAAAGTTACCATTGAACAAATCATCAAATATTTTAACGGTGATGATGTAAAACCGGAAATCTTGATTCCTTCCAAGCTTTACTATAAAGCAGATGCTGAAAAAGATCCTCTTTTTAATAAAGGGTAGGTAATTATGTCGTCACCTGCCTCAGTCGCAGAATCACCATTGCTTGCCATGCGTGGGATCGAAAAGTCCTTTCCTGGCGTACGCGCTCTGGGGGGAGTCGACTTGAGGTTAGAACGAGGTGAAGTTCTGGCATTGTTGGGTGAAAACGGGGCTGGCAAAAGTACGCTTATCAAGATGCTTGGCGGGGCTCATTTGCCGGATATGGGTTCGATTTGCATTGAGGGGGTGGAGATGCAATTTTCGAGTCCGATAGAAGCGAACAAAGCGGGGATTGGAATCATTTATCAGGAGTTCAATCTGATACCAGAACTGTCAGTTTGGGAAAATATCTTTCTCGGACGCGAGGCAAGTTTCGGTTTGGTTCGCAGAAGCGAAGAACGTCACCGCGCGAACGAGCTGTTTGAGCAAATTGGTGTGTCAATTCCGATTGATGTGCCATGTAGTGAATTATCTGTTGCCCAGCAGCAGATTGTTGAGATTGCAAAAGCATTATCCCAAGACGTTCGGCTGATTGTTATGGATGAACCATCGGCGGCACTCACGCCCCAGGAAGTTTCTAGACTATTCGACATCATCCGCGACTTGAAGCAAAATGGAATCGGAGTGATCTATATCAGTCACCGTCTAGATGAAATTTTTGAGATATCAGACCGCGTTGTCATTCTGCGCGACGGTGAAGTCGTAGGCGAAGCAGCAACAGATCAACTCACACGGAAGAGAATGATCGAGTTGATGGTGGGACGCGAAATCAGTAACGAGTTTCCGAAACATTACCATCAGATTGGTAAGGCTCGTCTTGCTGTAGAAGGTCTTAATCGTGCTGAAACAGTTCGAGATGTCAGTTTTGAGATTCATGCCGGAGAAGTACTTGGGTTAACAGGGTTGGTTGGAGCGGGGCGTACTGAGACCGCGCGAATCATCTTTGGGGCAGATCAAGCCGATTCAGGGACGATTCTTTTAGATGGAGAAATGCTGGAAATTCATAGTCCACGCCATGCCATTCAAGCAGGTATCTGTCTCCTCACCGAAGATCGTAAGAGTCAGGGATTAATTTTAGATTTGAGTGTGCGCGAGAATTTTGGTTTACCAAACCTGAATGCGTTTTCTAAATGGGGTTGCGTTAATCAGAAAAAGGAACGAATTACTTTTGCTGATTATGTTTCACGACTGAGTATTAAAATTCCCCATCAGGAACAACTTGCCCGCAGCCTCTCAGGAGGCAATCAACAAAAAGTCGTACTTGCAAAGTGGATGGAAAAAAATGCAGAAGTTGTCATTTTTGATGAACCGACGCGTGGTATTGATGTAGGGGCGAAGTATGAAATTTATACCCTTATTAATGAACTGGCGAGTCAAGGAAAAGCAATTCTTATGATCAGCTCGGAACTGCCGGAAGTAATGGGGATGAGCGATCGTATTCTCGTGATGCATCAAGGTCGGATCACTGGAGAGATTCGCGATGTTGCAAACACGACACAGGAAGAAATCATGAAACTGGCAGTGATCTGACAAATGACAAAAGAGCATCAATCCAATTTGTTTCACCACCCATTCTTCCGGGATTATGGCATGATTTTCATGCTGTTGATTCTCGTGATTCTCTTTAGTTCTTTGACAGTAAAAGAACAACATCCAACCGGAGCGAGTGCCGGTAGTCAGGTAGGTAAAACTATTTTGAAACAATATGGCAAAAACGCTCGCGTTCTTATCGTCACACGAGATACTAAAGAAGATCGGGCCTTCGCTGAGGCTGTGGTTGAGCAATTGAAGACAGGCGGGGTAGATGTTATCGGTCAGGTGAACGGTTCCGCTTCTGATGCACGGAAAGCAATTGAATCACTGCTTGCTCAAGGGCAAACCATCGATGCGATTGCGGCTAACAATGTGACCGCCAAATGGACAGTATATGACCGCTTTGAGTCGGTTGGTTCATCGAAATGCATCACACCAACGTCATACACATGGCCTAATTTTTTGAAACTCAGCAACCTTATGAGTGTTGCAAACCAGACTTCGATTTACGCGATCATTGCGATTGGCATGACGATGGTGATTATCACCGCAGGAATTGATCTGTCGGTTGGCTCCCTGATTGCACTCGCTTCGGTAAGCTCTGCGCTCTTCATTCGGGATTACTGTGGTGGGGCTGAGGCAAGTGTCATGATGGTTGTGCTCAGCGCTTGCATAGGAATTGGTGTTTGTGCTGCTGCTGGTGCCTTCAATGGTTTGATGGTCACGGCTTTTCAAATACCACCATTTATAGTGACATTGGGAATGATGATGATGGCCAGTGGCCTGTCATTTCGACTTGCAGAGGGGCGCTCAATCCCCGAGTTGCCATCAGCATCTTTTTGGTTAGGACGAGGAGAAACATTCGGCCTGCCAAACCCAGTTCTTGTAATGATCGTACTTTATTTGATTGCACATATTCTAATGTCGAGGACGATTTTTGGACGCTATATCTATGCAATTGGTGGGAACGAGGAAGCCGCGCGTTTGTCTGGTGTTCCTGTCAAACGAGTTTTATTGACAGTTTATACGATTTGTGGGGCACTTGCGGGTTTGGGAGGAATCATGCTGACGTCTCAACTCTCTGCGGGTGATCCCAAGTACGGATTAATGTACGAGCTGGAAGTGATTGCTGCAGTCGTCGTTGGTGGCACGTCTTTAATGGGCGGGCAGGGTAAGGTCTTTGGTACTCTGATCGGCGCTTTCATTATTGCAGTGATCAAAAATGGAATGAATTTGACAGATGTGGATCCGTTTAATCAGAAGATTGTCTTGGGAGCCGTCCTTACGGTGGCGGTTCTCATCGATCGATTAAAGCGTCACACAGGATGAACAAAAAAAGTGTTGATGAATTTTCATTTGGGAAAAACATTCATGAAGTTTCGAATTATAAATAATGTCATATTTCTTTTTCTATTCAAAGCTACAGTTGCATTTTCGTCGGAGAAGAACGAATTTTTTGAGAAGAAAATTCGACCCGTTTTGGTACAGCATTGCTATGAGTGTCACAATAGTCTCGGGAAGAAAAAGGGAGGCCTTGCGCTTGACTATAAAGCAGCATTATTAGCAGGTGGTGATTCGGGTAAGGTCATCGTTCCTGGAAAAGCAAAAGAAAGTATTTTGATCTGGGCGTTGCGTCATGAGGAAGGTTATGAGATGCCAGCAAAGTCGCCTAAGCTCGACGATGCTGTGATTCGAGATTTCGAACATTGGGTCAATCAGGGAGCACATGACCCACGTTTGACCAAGCCTACGCTGGATGATCTGAATAAAAAGCTACCCTGGGAACAGTTACGAAACCAACGTCTCACATGGTGGTCATTTCAACCATTAAAGAATCCTCCCATTCCCAATGTTTCTGCTAAAGCATGGTCAAAAAATTCGATTGACCGCTTCATCTTTGCTCGCCTGCAGCACGAGCATTTACCAGCTTCTTCCGAAGCCTCGCCAGAAGTTCTGGTACGTCGTCTGCACTTGATTTTGACGGGGCTACCGCCGAAACCGGAAGTTGTTCAAGAATTTGTGAAAAATTATTCTCTACAAACATACGAACAACTGGTTGATGACTTACTCGCTTCACCACAATTTGGAGAACGCTGGGCGCGGCATTGGATGGACTGGTATCGCTATGCAGAAACACATGGCAGTGAAGGGGACCCGCCAATTCCCTATGCGAGCGCGTACCGTGATTATCTGATCCGAGCGCTCAATGCTGATGTTCCCTATGATCAACTACTAAAAGAACATTTGGCGGGAGATTTACTGAAGGATCCTCGAGTCAATCAGGAACTTGGGATTAACGAGTCAACAATCGGTCCCGCCCATCTACGTATGGTTCCGCATGGGTTTGGTGTTACCAATGCATACGCAGAACAGATCACATTCACAGATAATCAGATTGATGTCATTTCCAAAGCGATGCTGGGGATAACGGTTTCGTGTGCACGTTGTCATGATCATAAATTCGATCCAATCAGCCAGAAAGATTTCTACCGATTTTTTGGAGTGATGGTGAGCAACAAACCTGCAACCGTGCTGATTGATACCAGGGAAAAGCTTGATGCAAACAAAACTGAAATTACGAAAATCAAGCAAGAGATTCGTCAGGAATTAGCCAACTTTTGGATTGGTGAAAGTGAAAAATTATCGACCAGGTTACAAACGTTGCCAATATTCAAGGAATTAGCTGAGAGAAAAAATCCCCCAAAATTACCGGCTAATTTTGGAACATTGAAGAAGAACGAGCAAAATAAAGTTCGCCAACAGTTTGAAGCAGAGCAGGCAAAGTGGAATCTCGTCAATTCGATGCGAAGTGTGACGCACCCATTCGGGCTCTGGTCAGGGCTCCAATCGGTCAAGCCAGAAGCATACTCGACGACGATTAACCAACAGCGAACAAAATTGAAAGAAATTAAAGAACAGAATCAGAAGGCGATTACGAATGCTGAGTTCTATCTCGACCTACGCGATCAGGCGACGTTCGATCAATGGTACTCGACGGGAAACGGAACAACAGCCCAAGTGAGTCCCGCAGGTTCTTTCGCATTACATTTCGACGGTGAGAAGGCAATTGCCGGGATTTTCCCACGAGGTATCTATTCGCATCTTATTTCAGACAAGCATGCGGCTGTCCTCAGTTCAGGCAATTTCATAGCGAAAGGTGAGAAGACTATGGTTCGGGTTGCCGGCAACAGCGCGCGGCTCAAAGTACCGATTCGCAATTATCCGTTAACACATGGGGGGCTCCATCCGGCCGAAGACGTAAACAATCTCACTCTTCAATGGCGAAATACGCAGCGAAAATGGAAATACTGGCGGGGAGATCAAGTCCATTATGAGTTACTAACCGCAAAAGACTTTCTTCCAATTCCAAGAACAAATGACCGTTCCTGGTTTGGAATTACTGAAGTGTATGCTGGTAACGATACCATGCAAGAGGAGGGGGCTTCGCTATTAGATCTGATTGATAATTCGCATGAAATTGTTAATCAGGAAAGCCTGATACGTGCGTATGTGGGAATGCTCAAACAGGCAATCACTCATTGGCAAGCCGGTAATATGTCTGATAAGGAAGCTGAATGGCTCGATACATTTGTAAGACTCGACTTGTTGACAAACCAGGTTGGCCAATTCCCTCCTTCATTACAGATGAAAATAGACCGATATCGAGAATTGGAAAAAGCGATTCCTGTGCCGAGAAGGGCACCTGGCATTTTGGAGTCGGAACCCGTCGATCAACCTCTGTTGATTCGCGGTGAGCAGAAACAGGAATCAGACCCTGTTAAAAGAAAGTTTTTAGAGATTTTTAATGATCAGTCTTATAGCGATAAGAATTCCGGACGATTGCAACTTGCTGAGGACATGGTGAGTGAAGCAAATACTTTGAAGACGCGTGTTTTGATTAATCGGCTTTGGGCTTATGTTTTCGGTAGAGGTATTGTGGCTTCAACAGACAATTTCGGTCGGCTGGGTAAGAAACCGACCCATCCGGAACTACTCGATCATTTGGCGCTGGACTTCGAACGCAATGGCTGGTCAATCAAAAAAGCACTGCGAAAAATGGTAACCAGTCGCACATTCCGCTCTGCCAGTCAGACTTCTTTAAAGATGCGAGAAAAGGATGCAGAAAATCTTTTTCTTTCATACTACACACCTCGAAGGCTTGATGCAGAATCGATATTCGATTCGATCCACTTTGTTACGGAAGGTAACCAGCGTGCTATCTATCTGCCCGTGGTTCGTAATCGTCTGAATCCATTTTTACAGGCATTTAATGCCCCTGTTCCCACTTCAACTGTCAGCGTTCGCAGTAATACCAATGTGCCCTCTCAGTCGCTGGCAATGTTAAATGGGGCAGTCGTTGAGAAAGCCGCTAAGGCATGGGTCAAACGAATACAACAGGATAAAAACCTTAACACTCTCGCCGAGAAAATCAATGCGATGTTTATTCAAGCGTATGCGCGGCCTGCGACGTCGGCGGAGTTGAAATTGTTCATTGAATATCTCCAATCAGGAGGAAGCGACTACCACATCGCGCATGCTCTCCTTAATTCTAAGGAATTTATCTATGTCTATTAATACACATAACCGTCGTGAGTTCTTAAAGCTGACTGCCTCTGGCGTGAGTGCGACTATGTTGTCCAGTCTCATCAATTCGTCAGATGCATCTGAAATTCCAAAACCAACATTGCATCATCCGGCCAAAGCGAAATCGGTCATCTTACTTTACATGTCAGGTGGATTCTCACACGTTGACTCATTTGACCCCAAACCGATGCTAAAAACGATGCATGGTAAACCCATGCCTGGCACAATCGAACGTACCCAGTTTGACGCGGTAGGGAACATTCTCGATACATTTTGGGAAACGAGACAGTACGGCAAGTCCGGAATCAAAATGACGAACATGTTTCCTCAAATGGCAGAGATGGTCGACGATTTGGCCATCGTGAGGTCCATGACGACTAATTTCTCTGAACATGCTCAGAGTAATTTCTTTTTGCATAGTGGCTTTCCGTTTCTTGGTTATCCCAGTGCCGGGGCATGGGTTGCTTACGGGCTAGGTAGTTCGAATAAAAATTTACCACCGTATATTGTTTTGCGGACGAATTCAGCAGGGATTCCGCATGGTGGTGTGAGTCTGTACGGAAATGGATTTTTACCTGCAATTACAGGTGGGTCGATCTTTAACCTGACTGATAAGAATGCGGTTCCGAATATCACGCCGAAGATGGCAAAACAGGAACAACGTAAGGCGCTTGACCTCATTAAATCACTGGACCGAGGATTCGCTGATCGTGTCGCGGCAGAGAATGCCATCATCGATTCTACTCGTAATGCGGAAACAGCTTTTGAAATGCAGCAGGCTGTTCCTGAGTTGACTGACCTGACCGGTGAGACACAGGCGGTCCAGAATGCCTACGGTGTGAATGATAAAGACCCACATATGGCACAATATGCCAGACAATGCCTGATGGCACGTCGTCTGGTCGAACGAGGGGTTCGCTTTATTGAGCTTTCCTGCAGTAGTCCCGGTATTGGTGCCGGTGGTGCTGCCAATCCATGGGACCAGCATGGCGAAATCAAAAAAGGCCACGGTGCCATGGCAAAACAAGTCGATCAGCCAATCGCAGCTTTGTTGAAAGATCTCAAACAACGTGATTTACTCAAAGATACATTAGTTGTATTTACAGGCGAGTTTGGACGCACGCCTTTTGCTCAGGGTAACGGCCGTGATCACAATCCTTACGGATACAGTCTCTGGCTCGCAGGAGGAGGAATGAAGGGGGGCGTGACCTATGGGGCCACCGACGAATTCGGATACCATGTTGTAGAAAAGAAGGCGACCGTCTACGATCTCTGGGCCACCGTCTTACACCAACTTGGAATCGATCATGAAAGACTCACATTCCGTTACAGTGGCCGAGACATGCGACTCACTGACGTGCATGGTAATGTGTGGAAGGATATCATCGCCTGATGTCTACCAAAGTGCACCAATTTGCTAAATATATTCTGCACTCCAATTTGATAGGAGATTTTCGGAAATCTTTGGAGTAGTAGAGAATTTAGTTATCTAATGTGAATCTGTTTTGCTAAGTGAGACCTAGTTAACTCATCTTCATTTTTTCTCATACTCAAACGCGCACCACTCAACAAGTTCTTCCACCGAAGGAATTTCATTTGCTTTGTTTGGTTTCGCCTTTTTTGACCATTGATCAAAAGAATCATACATTGCGGAAACAACGTGAAAACCTAGAGCGCGATAAGCTTCAAATTGATCATCATTAAAAAATTGATCAGCCGTTGATTCATGTGGGAATTTCTTATTTTGTGCGGCATAACTTTGCACTGCCGCTGGTTCATGATCAAGTTCATCATGCTCATGATGCCCTTGATTTTTGATCGATTGATAGTAGTTGTGAATCAGAGACGACTTCAGATAAATAAGCCAGCCGGTTGAGGCTTTGGCGTCTTCATCATCTGGATCTATTTCGAGGCGATTAGGGTCTTCAGGGTATTCAATTTTTCCAATGACGAAATGTTTTTTGGCAGGCGCATTTTCTTCATCAGGACGGATTTGAGTAATATCGATCTTCACTTCCACATTTTCATCAATATAGATTTGATTGATTGCATTAATCAGAGAACTAAAGTTGTATTCCGGATCACACTCTGCATCACTTGCAATGATTAATTTACAGCGCCTCTGAAAGAGAGGGTATAAACCAATGTTGTCTCCGGAATGCCCTCCGTCAGATAAATTAACTAGACGACCCTGGCTGTTTGTATTTCCCACTAACTCTGATCTGAGAAACCAGGGCCACCAAATATTTTTTTCCAAAAGATAGGGACTAAACGGGAATAATTTATGTTTCCAGTTTTCGTCGACCCATTTTTTGTTTGGCTTCTTTTCGTCTGGGAACTGGATGATTTCTTCTTTTGCTATAGTATCCTGATCATAAACACGTGGATTGACGATCCAGTATCCGAGTCGAATATTAAACATGGTTAATGCAAACGCGCGTGCAAATGAAGTTTGAAAACCCATATTGCTACCAATGGCAGCCCCAGAAATAGTCATTGCTGTTGCTAATTTTGTGTTGCCGTTTCGATATTTTTCTGTCGGGATATAACCGGTTGAACCGGAACCGCAATATGCACGGGAAAAAATGAAATGGTCTGATTTGCGAGTACGGCGCGCCAGATCTCGAGAGCCAGCTAAATTCAAAGAACACAAAATGATATGATAGGGAAGTGGGTTTCCCTTGTTTTTACCATGACAGTTGAGGTCTGAAACTTTCAGAGCACAATCGTTACGAATGAGTTTTAATTCACCAGTTTCATGTCGCTCTGTTTGTAGATAGGTCTCAGCCAGTCTATCTCGGTAAAAATAATGAATGCTTAGTCGATTCACATCAATTAAGTATCCCGCAACAATGAGAGCCAAGAAGCTTCCACCTGCAAAGAGTAAGCCCTCTTTCCATTCTTCAATTCCACCATATTTAATAGTCCACTCAATTGTGACCATAAATGTACAGAACAGGAACAGCGGAACTGCAATTCGCAAAATCAAGAGAGGAATTTTCGAGGCGATCACCGCTATCGGACCACTATTCGATTCCGGAATTTTTCCTCGCAATGCAAAAAGTCGAGTTACAATAAATGTAAGACCACTTAAGACAAGAAAAAACATACCAGGAGGTGATTCTTGTTTCTTATAAAAATCTAAACCAAACGCCCCCAGATGTTCTCCCAGAACGGCCCAAATACAAAAGGTGATTACAGCTAACAATAAAAACACAATTGTCGCATTAAAAATAATTGCGATAGATGCACCTACTAAGGAACGATTTATTGACGTCCATTTTGAGTTTCTCTTACATATGATGAGAGAATAATAAAGCATGGAACCTATAAAAGCTCCCAAACTAAAAATCATTGATGTCATAAGAGAGGAAAACGTAAAAACGTTGTTAATCATTGGTTGGTAATCATGATATTCGTAAGATGCAAATATTCCTCCACCGATTGTAAAGATCGCACAGAAGACGTAAGTCAAACAGGTTCTCTCAGTAATCTCTTCCTCTGTTTCCCCTAGATTACCGCCAGTTTTTTTCCAGTACGAATGAATAATCGGTATTATAAAAACAGTAATTATTCCTGTGAGTAATCCTATCCAAAATACTTTTGTATGATGTGAATTCCATTCCAGTGCTGTGTCCCAGGAAGTCCATCCTATTTTCTGTAGCGATTCAGTTGATAAGTCGAGATCACCAACTAACGAAATATAACTTATCGCTAGACCAACAGCAGTAAATAATGGTAAAGCCAATAGAAGGAGTGTTGAGAACAGCCCTGCAAAGAACATTCCAATTGCACGCAAAACATCTTTACGAAAGAGACCTTCTCTCAAGATCAGAAAACTACCATGTTTTCGTAGATGATGCATTTGATCGGTGCGCAACAGAGGAAAATTGTCTGCTAAATTAAAATTTTCAAATGCTTTTTGGTTTATACTTACGTCATCTTTTTCTGGGGGTAGATCCGGATCTGGAAATGCCATTAAGGAAGACAGGCACGCGCCGATATACCCACCGCCTGAGACAGTCGTCATGTAGTCAATAAAACGCAGACTATTTTGCTTGGCAAGTTTTTGAAGCACTCCCAGAGCGAATGTGGCAGATCGAATTCCTCCTCCAGAGAGGGCTAATCCAATTGATGGCGGTTTTTTCTTGTCTCGTAGTTTTGCCGCTTTGCGGCGTTCGTTTATATACTTTTGTTCCGAGGATCGCACTTTTTGTGGTAATGTGAGTCGGCCTTGTGTAGATTTAGACATAAGGGAAACCTGTAATATCCGAGGTGCAATGCTAGTTTAAACTTTAGTACAGATTTATTGTCACAAAAAAACATAAGTGAACGCAACGATATGTTTTCGTTTTTTCTATTTTTTCTAAAATGCCTAAAGCATGCATACGTAATATGTTTGTTTGATTCTGATCAACTTCATAAACTCTGAATAGATGAAGGGTAGTCAGGTTATTACCAAACTCTAGTAACCTGAGGTTCGATTTTCTGAGGTGATGAACATCTTCTGTTTTAGGGCGATGCTCTAGAACATTTCAAAGAGATTTCGAATATAGAAAACATTGATGGTCTAACTTAATAGAATGGACGTTGCCAAACATTCTGGCATTCAGTTAGTTTTGGAAGCTATAGCACAATTTGAAAAGGTTACATCCAGTGAAAAAACATTTCCTATTTGTTTGGGCGATCATGCTATTTATTTCTCCTGCGCTTCTGGCAGAGGAACGAGGCACGTTGATATTCGAAGATGATTTCGAACGAAACGAATCTCAGGAAACCAAAGATGAAATTGGTAACGGTTGGGGAACTAATAGCCGCTGGCGTGCAGCAGGGAATAAGCAGGTCGATCTCAAAAATGGTGCAATGTATATTTACATTCATAAGGTAGCAGATCACGCGGTTTCAGTAACCCATTCTGCTGAGTTTCGAGATGGATCCGTCGAACTCAGGTTCATGCTGGAGGACAAAAAGGATAGCCTTGGTTTAAATTTTGCGGATTTGAAGTACAAGAAAGTTCACGCCGGTCATTTGTTTGCCACAAAAATTAGTACCCGAAACGTGGAAATGATCGATCTCAAAACCGGGAATATGGACTTAAAGACGCGCGAGTTGAGAAAAGCCAAAAAACTGACACCCGCACTTCAGGAATTATTAAAATCGAAGAAAAAAAGATTTCCTCATAAACTTCAAACCAAAAAATGGTATGACCTAATCGTAAAAGTTAGCGAAGACACTATGACTGTTTTCATTGATGGAATGAAAGTAGGCTCTTTTTCATCCGAAGGGATAGCACATCCTACCAAACGAACTTTGCGACTGGCTGTAGCCAAAAATGCCGTTGTTGACGATGTGAAGATTTACTCGCTTCCTGCCCACAATAAATAAGAATTGAAATCTATTTTGTTATCCCGAATCAGCAAGCTTTCGAAGTTTTTTTTCCAGCAGTGTCTTCTCATGCGGAACGACGGTTTTAGACAATGCTGTCAGGTATGAGTCGATCGCTGCTTTTGTATTCCCTTCCAGTTCGTGAATACGCGCGAAAGCGCAATCCAATAAGAAATAATGCTTCATATCGTCACTATCCCGTAAATTCTGAAGTTGAGAGAATGCCTCACCTGTATCGCCTGCCTGGCCCATAGCAATCGCCTGGTTTAATTCATAAACAGGTGAATCGCGTAGCTGTATGAGCCGACTATAAAAGTTGACGATAGAGTTCCAGTCTGTGGCTTCGACATTCGGAGAAATACAGTGCTGCATTGCAATGGCTGCTTCGAAATGAAATCTCGTTGGCTGATCGGTTTTTGAGTTTGCTAGCCAGCTTTGTGCAGTACCAATCAGGCAACGATTCCATTTTTCACGGTCTTGATCTTCCAGAAGTATCACTGCTCCGTTTTCATCAGTTCTCGCATCGAGTCGCGCGGCATGGAACAATTGCAAGGCGAGCAGTGCTTTTGTTGACGGAGATGAGTAAGGACTTTCACAAAGCAGATGACAGAGTCGGACTGCCTCCTCGCAGATTTCGTCGCGAATTGGCTCTGTTCCGTGGGAAGTACTATAGCCTTCATTAAACATCAAATAAAGTACATCATGTACGACATCTAGCCGCTGTGTTAGCTGATCATCGCTGGGTAGTTCAAGTCGCACATTTGCTGTTGCCAGAGAATGTTTTGCACGTTGAATACGTTTCTTAACCGTTTCGCTGGGTAATAGTAGTCCCCGAGAGATCTCAGAAATTCCGAATCCACAAAGTGTTTTTAACGTCAGTGCAATCTGCGTTTTTCGTTCCAGCGATGGATGACAGCAGACAAATATCATACGCAATAAACTGTCAGGTAGCTCTTCTTTCTCAAGCCATTGATCAACCATTGATTCCTGAGCAGTAATTGATTGATCTGACCTGGAGAGACCAGACAATGCGATCGCTTTTTCGTATGTTTTTTCACGACGTATGGAATCGAGGATGCGATTCTTTGCCACATGGTGAACCCAGGCAGCGGGATTTTCCGGGACGCCGCGTTGTTTCCAGGCGTGCATGGCCTCTAAGATTGCGACCTGAACCATGTCTTCAATCAGGTCAATACGGCGCATACCAAAGGCGCGCGTCAGCACTGCAATCAGATTCGCAGACTCGTGCCGAAAAAAGTGTTCGACCAGTTGGTTGGTCGACTGCTTCATTCGTACTGCTTTCCATTATGAGTGAGTTCCCGAATTTCAACTGTGCCACCCGAATTCGGCATTGGGGAATCTTTGGCTAATTCGATTGCCATGATTAGATCGGGTACCTCGATCATCGAATAGCCACTGATGAGCGATCCCGATTCAGTTGATAATTCATCTTTAGTCACCGTCAAATCCATGTTGACGATTGCACCACCCGGCTTCAAACCATCACCAGCATCCAAGATCCAGCCGGCCTCGACGCCATCATCAATCCAATCTATCCACATCTGCATCACCTGTTGTATTTGTTCGGGCGAGGCGAATTTCAACTTTTCCTGCCCACCACGATAAATGAACATATACTTCGGCATTTCAAGACTCCCGCTGAAAGTCGCTAATAAAAGGTATGGCTCAATGACTGCCCAGAATGCGGCTGTTGTTCGATTTAATGGCGAACGCCAGCTCACACCAGGAAGAAAAAGTCATTTACAGTTTACTAACTTACTGGCCGACATTCGCAATTTCACGAACTTCGATCTTTCCAGCACCTGCCATTTTAATCGTTCGTTTAGCCAGTTCACATGCAGCTGCCAAATCGGGCGCTTCAACAATAGTGTATCCGCCAACAAGTTCCTTCGATTCAGCAAAGGGGCCATCAAGGACTGTCATATCAGACTCGACTACCGCACTACTTCCATTAAGTGGAGCACCCGGGTCCAGCAACCACCCTTCATCCTTTCCACTCTGCATCCACTCCATACAGGATTTCATTTGTGCTTCCATTTGTTCGGGAGTCATCTTTGGAGGATTATCACAATTACCACGCTGTAAGAACATAAATTTGGCCATCTTAAGGTCCTTTGCTAAAACATGAAATTCGCTGACGCGAGTTGATCGTACACAAAGATGGCGAACGACTGACAGAGCAGGGGACAATTATTTCTGAATTTTTTATTGCATCAGATCAATCAGATAATTCAGGCCTGAGAGAACGTAAATTAATTCAATTTTCGATCGGAATCAGATGAAGTGGCACAGTTCAGGAAATTGAATTACTGAAGCCAAATTCATGACTTAGTTGGTGACTAACTACAGAAATCTCAATGTAAAAATTCGATCAATGAGTTACAATTTGCTGAATGTTAGAACAATGCAGTTAGAGGTTTTGAATTTTCGAGTAGATGATACGGGCGGTCTAACTTGTCATAGGCCATCAAATCATGAATGCCCATAGCGTGATAGACTGTATGAGTAATGTCCGCCGGTGTGACTGGACTCTTGAGAGGAAATTCGCCATAGCGGTCGCTGGCACCAAATGTCTGGCCTCCCTGGATTCCGCCGCCGGCGAGTACGTCAGTCAGGCAGTGTGTCCAGTGATCGCGGCCGGCTCCTGAAGTTCCACCGGAGCGAGGATCACCAATTTTTGGCTTGCGACCCATTTCACTGGTTATCAGAACTAAAGTTTCATCTAGCAGGCCACGGTTTGCCAGATCTTCAATTAAGGCGGAATAGGCGCGGTCAAATTCCGGAAGCAGATCTTCTTTGAGGCATTTAAAATTGTTGCCATGCGTATCCCAACTTCCAGCACTTTTGCATTTCTTGCCAAGTCGATTCAGGTCACCTTTCCAGAATACTGTGATGAAAGGAACCTCGGCTTCAACCAGACGCCGCGCGGCCAGCAGGCTCATGCCGTTGATTGTTTTACCATAACGCTCCAACATGGCTGGCTTTTCCTGTGTCAGATCGAATGCGGAAGTTGATTGCGAAGAAAGGAGTAACGACAAAGCACGTTCCTGATTTTGATTCATTGTCGCGATATTGGCAAACTCATCAAATCGTCGTCGGGCAGAATCGAGTTGTTTCAGAAGTGACATCCGTTCGGTCAATCGATCAACGGTGATTTCCCCTTCAAGAGACATGGCCGGTCCACGAAGTTTGAGAGGCTCCTCGTTATTTCCATGAATGTACATTGGATCGTGTTCAACACCCAATCGCGCTGCAAACTGTCCTGGTCGCGTATAGGGCGCGCGGCTTGGCATGTGTGGTAGAGAGATTGCATTGGGCAGATTCGGATGGCTTGGACGACGTGAGGCAACAACCGAACCCATATAAGGCCAGTCATCCGGTTGCGGAGTGCGATTGTTTCCTTTGGTGACGAATGACTGATCCGGAATATGCCCGGTCAGATTGTGATAATACCCGGCGTGATGATCATTGGTGTTAACCGTAGCACCAACCGAATTGACCAGTGCCAGATGATGCGCTTGTTTAGCCAGCATTGGAAGATGCTCAGAGAGCCGGACTCCCGGGGCTGACGTTTCAATCGGTTGAAAGGGACCGCGATACTCTGAGGGGGCGTTTGGTTTCAGATCCCACAGATCGAGATGAGACGCACCACCACACAAAAAGAATAGAATGGTTGATTTTGCAGGCTTGCGCGAAGGGGAAATTTTCTTTTGGGGTGCTGCGGAAGTCGGCGTTCCGAAGTGCATACCCGCAAAGCCGAGTCCCGATGCCACCAGAAATTGCCGCCGTTGCATAACCTGTTCCCCCGTTATCAATTGGGAGCCCTGATTGAGGCCCGTTTGTTTCTGCAGCGAAAAGTAATTCGTTTCTTGTCTGACTGGCTATATTGAAGCCACGCCAAACATATAAACGAATGCTAACATGACAGCACAAACATGTCTAGCGCTTAATCATAAAGTGCTAATGGTTTGACATGCCAATAACATAGCGTTTTTGCTAGAAACAGGACCAACTCACTGATTTTGAATTTTCTCTAATAACAGTGTAAGGCGCTGGACGATTTCGGGATGCTCATTCCAGACATTTTTGGTTTCTGACGGGTCGTCTGTCAGGTGATAGAGTTGTCCCGCAGGTTCTTCGTTTGCTGGTGTAATTTCGCGGGGGCGGGTGAAGCCACCTGAGCCACGTTTAGGGATCATCTTCCAGGGGCCCTGTCGGATCGCAAAGTGTCCCCATAATGAATGGTGCACTGCATACTCACGCAACGGTTTGTTGCTTTTTTTACCGAGTAGCGCTGGCAGGATATTGATACTGTCTGCGCCAGCTTCGGCTGGCAGCTTCGTGTCTGTAATCGCTGCGCAAGTTGCCAGAAGATCGGTTAGTTCAACAAGTTCATCGTTCGTCGAACCGGCGGGAGTATGCTTGGGCCAGCGAACGATGAATGGCACCCGGTGGCCACCTTCCCAGATATCTGCTTTGGTACCTCGCAGGTGCGCATTACCTTGATGGCCGCGTTCTTTCACATACTTTGCACGATGCGAGAGTCGATAATTCTTCAGATCATCGGCTTCTTGTGGAGTCCACCAGTGATACAGACCACCATTATCAGAAGTAAAAATGATTAGTGTATTCTCAGCCTCATCGGTTCGTTTTAACGCTTCCATAATCGCACCAACGGTGGCATCCACTTCGAGAACAAAATCACCATATTCGCCGGCCTCACTTTTACCTCGGAATTCGTCGTTGGGAACCAGAGGTAGATGAGGCGCTGTCAAAGGAAAATAGAGAAAGAATGGTCGCTTGGGAGATGCTTTAGAATGTTGTTCGATATAACGCACTGCCTGACCGGTTAATGTGGGCATCACTCCGGAAATGGTAAAATCAGGGGAACGCATGCCTTGATCGACAGAGAGAAATTCGGTTTGAATTCGTTCCGATGGAATCGTGGGGATGATCACGGGCCGATCATTTTCAAGATAGCAAAAGGGAGACATATTCAGCGAAGCCGAGATGCCGAAATAAAAGTCAAACCCGTTTGCCAAAGGTCCACCGGTTACAGGCTGAGTGAAATCCACATCATCACCTACACGGGGACGCTGCCGACGATCGATGGGAACAGCGGGTACGGGCTGGCCGTTTTTGTCAGTCCACTGCATGCCCAAGTGCCATTTACCCACACAAGCCGTATCGTAACCGGCCTGCTTGAGTAAAGAGGGTACGGTAGTCTGATCCTGTTCAATCAAAGGCGGATCAAATCCATCTAACACACGATACTTCAAACGGGTTCGCCAGCAGTAACGTCCCGTTAATATTCCGTAACGAGTAGGAGTGCAGACAGCGGAAGGGGTATGTGCATCGGTAAATTTCATACCCTCGGCAGCCAGTCGATCAATATGCGGGGTTTGAATTTTTGATGCAGGGTTGTAGCAACTCACGTCCCCATAACCGAGGTCATCGGCGAGAATATAAACGATATTGGGGCGTTCGCCTGCTACCGCACTGGATGCCAGAAAGAGGACGATGAAAATTATGTACCGAATTAATTCGGAGCGGACGTGTTTACTCAATGCTATCATAGAATGAGACTCTCCAGTTAAGTATTGCTGCTGATAGGAGTTCACTATACAGGGAGGAGCAGAGAGAAATCAACATGTCCCAAACGGTTCGAACGTGAGTTAGCAGGAATCTCAGAGGTTTCCTGGTAAATCGGAACTCAAACGTCTGATGCTTCTAAGCTGAAAGGAATGAGTACTTCTTCTTCGTCGTATAAAAACGTAACACCACCTGTCGCGAAATTGGGGACATCCGCAACCGTTTCCTTTCCTTCCGGGCTGTCGAGAATAGCCTGCATCGCGGCTGCAGATTTGGCATACAGACTGACGATGAGATAGTAGGGAGGAGCGCTGACTGTATCGGCAGAGATGCATTTTCCAATCGTCCACCCTTTGAGTCCTTTCATCTTTTTCGCGAGCGGAATATGGACCTCGTGGTAATAACGGTCAAATTCGGCAGGATTTTCCGGATGTCCATAGAGTACAGTTAAACGATACATGTTCAATTTCCATGATAAAGTTGATTTAGAGAAGCAGGGAATATGACTATGCGTTTGATAATCGTAGATCTCCAAACTGGCGTACCTGGGCTGTCATCGCTACTTCCGTAGGCAGACGTTCCATCGAACTGGCCCCGTAGAAACCATCAATGCCAGCGACGCGATCGAAAATGTACCGGGCGTCCTCAGGCATCGCAATGGCTCCGCCATGACAGAGTAGCAGCACATCTTCCCTTTGGCTCTTGGCTGCGTCAACCATATTGCGGATTGCCGTAACCGAATCATCCAGCGTCTTACCCGTTTCCGCACCGATCGTTCCGCCACTGGTCAACCCCATGTGAGTCACCACAATGTCAGCTCCAGCAGCAGCAAGTTGCCGTGCCTGTTCGGGATCGAAGGCATAGGGGGTAGTGAGCATGTTGAGATCGTGAGCCGCGCGGATGCAATCGATTTCCAGATCAAAACCCATTCCGGTCTCTTCCAGATTGGCTCGAAATTGTCCGTCGATCAGTCCAACGGTCGGAAAATTCTGAATACCTGCAAAACCCATTGCCTGAAGTTCCTTGAGAAACAGGTCGCGAAGCATAAATGGATCAGTTCCGCAGACTCCTGCCAGCACAGGAGTTTGATTGACGACAGGAAGCACCTCGCGTCCCAACTCTTTAACAATCTCATTCGCATTGCCGTAGGGCATCAGTCCCGAGAGAGAGCCCCGTCCGGCCATACGGTAGCGCCCCGAATTGTAAATCACGATCAGGTCAATGCCGCCGGCCTCTTCGCATTTGGCGCTCAAGCCAGTCCCTGCGCCGCCCCCGATGATGGGTTTGCCTTGAGAAACTTTTTCTCGCAGTCGTTTCAGGATCGTCTCTCTGGATTCTGTCATAAATCATTTCCTTAAATTTATTGTCTCTATTAACATTGGCTTCCACTTACACGTTCAAATGCCGCCACGAGCGCGTCTGCAAACGCTGAGTCATTAATGTGGCAGGGGTGACGGGTGATGCGTCGAATGTCTGTCTGCTCAACTTCCTGTTCTAATGTCTCAAACAGACTCTGGTCGGCTGTGGGATCATAAAATGCTTCCCCTTTGGCGTCGAGCATCGAGAGGCCCTGCTCGGGAATCAGGATTTCTAATGGAGCCATTGATTGATTGACTTTCTCGGCAATCCATTTTGCAAAATCACGGTTTTCGTCAGCGATTGTTCGCATCAGTGTTACCTGCGGATTATGAATAAGAAAGTGGCGACCGGCAAATCGTTCCGGAACGGTATCACGAGCACCGAAATTGACCATGTCGAGTGCACCGAGGCTCATGACATATGGGATTCTGCTTTTGATGATTGCATCGAAACGATGTGTACCACCGGGCATGATTCCTCCCACGACTTCGTCCGCCACTTCAGTCGTAGTGATATCCAGGACTCCTCTAATCAGTCCATCGGAAACGAGTTTTTCCATGGCTTGACCCCCGGTGCCAGTCGCATGAAAGACGAGAGGATCAAACCCTTTAGTATCCAGTGAATCGCGAACCATGTCCACACATGGCGTCGTAACGCCAAACATCGTCATGCCAATAGCCGGTTTCTCTTCAGGGAAGTCAGAGGAGTGGCCAGCCATGCCCGCGATTGCGTGGGCAGCGTTACTCAATACGCGCCTTGATACTGAGTTCAGTCCCGCCACGTCAACCACCGAATACATCATCGTAATATCACTATATCCTACATAAGGCTGTGTGTTTCCACTGGCGACGGTCGAAACGATCAGCTTGGGTAATCCGATGGGTAAAGCCTGCAAAGCAGGAGCCACGATTGCCGTTCCACCGCTCCCGCCGAGTGCGATGATCCCTGACACTTTTTTCGCTCTGACTTCGTTCGGCAGCCAGCTTTGCAGTGCTTCCGACATTGCCGTAACAGCTCGACCACGGTCGGTATTCCCCAATACCTTGTCAGGTCCATCGGGGTGTTCCTGGGCGATTGTGCGCGCCGCGATATCTGCGCGGTCCGATTTATTTCGGGTACTCAAATCAACCAGTACTACGTCGAAACCTGCCCGGCGAATATAGTTAGCCACAAAACAGAGTTCTTCACCTTTGGTATCCATCGTAGCCATCGCATAGATTGTTTTTCGCATGGTCGTGCCTTTGGGCTTAGTCAGTAGTCAAAATTAAGTCAATGACTGATGGTTTGATTCTAATTTGGTCATTATGAGAGAACTAGAAACAAAATACATGAAATAATCCGAAAACCTTGCTTATGCTGGTGAAAAGGCAGGAAGGGAGCTCAAAAAAACAGTTCCTTTTGACAGGTAATGGTGAGTTTTTAGAGTCAGAGTTTTTGTGAAAAACACGATTTGTGAGACCGGTAAAAATAGATGATCAATCCTGGTCTGATAATGAGGCAATACAATCGGCGACAATTGCCATCCCTTCGTCAATCAATTCCATCGGAATGGTTAACGGTGGCAAAAAGCGGATGACATTACCATGCATACCACAGGAGAGCAGAATCAGTCCCCGGTCTGCAGCGGCAGTAACCAGAGATTTGGTCAATAGAGCGTCTGGTTGATTCGGATCACCTGATTTGACCAACTCCATGGCAATCATCGCACCGCGGTTGCGGATGTGTCCCACCTGGTCAGGAAACTGTTGCTGAATCTTGCTCAAGTGAGACATGAAACGCTGACCGATTTCGTTGGCTCTTTCAATCAGTTGCTCTTCGGCAATCACTTCCAGGACCGCCAGACCAGCTGCACAACCCAAAGGCGAGCCGCCATATGTGCCACCCAGTCCGCCCTGATGTGGGGAATTCATGATGGATGTTTTTCCAGTTACCGCGGCGATGGGAATACCACCGGCTATCCCTTTGGCCTGAGTGATCAAGTCCGGTTCGACACCGGAATGCTGCATACAAAACATTTTACCTGTGCGGCCAAAACCGGTCTGGATTTCATCTGCGATGAAGACAATGCCATGTTGATCGCAGATTTTGCGTAATGTGCTGAGGAACTGATCGGGGGCTGGGTAGAAACCTCCTTCGCCCAGGACCGGTTCGATAATCAGAGCAGCGACGTCTTCGGGGGCGATATCCACCTTGAATAGATTTTCGATGGCATGATTAGCATCTTCAACAGAGACTCCATGGTATTCAATCGGGAATGGTACATGATAGATTTCAGCCGGGAAGGGGCCGAATGATTTTTTGTAAGGAGTGATCTTGCCAGTCAGACCCATGGTCATGTTGGTACGACCATGAAAACCGCTTTGAAAAGCGATCACTCCACGTCTGCCTGTATGCGCACGGGCAATCTTGATGCTATTCTCTACTGCTTCCGCACCGCTGGTGACAAAAATGGTTCGACACTCGGTTGAAATTGGAGCGGCTTCATTCAGTTTTTCCGCCAGTGCCACAGCTGATTCATAGGGCGTGACCATCACGCAGGTATGGCTGAAGTGTTCCAATTGTTCAGCTACCGCAGTTTTTACTTTGGGGTGACAATGACCGGTATTAACCACTGCAATGCCAGCACCAAAATCGATATAGCGACGTCCCTCGACATCCCAGAGCTCAGCGTTTTCAGTACGCTGGATATAGATGTTGTGGGCGTTACCTTGACCCTGAGCGAAGGCAGCCAGCTTGCGTTGTTGGAGTTGCTCGTTTTGGTTCATATGATTCTACTTGATTTCAATGGCTTCGGAGATACTACATTCAATCTAGAGACGGCTAGCGTTTCGGTGAAGGCTGTGCTTGCCGCTTTCGAGCACGAGCTTTGTCAGCCTGTTCGCGTTTCTTGATGTCTTTCGGGTGTTTGGAAAACGATTCAAAGACATCACCAATCACGCGATCCGCGAGGACACTCAGTTCGGTGAGAATGATTGCTTCCGCCTCTGGCACAAGTTTGGACGTATTCGGTTCGTAGCCGCCGACGTCGTAGGAATCGGCGGTGGCAATGTAGCCGACGTGTCCATTGGCGTATCCCACAATGATGGGAATGGCACGGTCTGCGATATCTTTCTCCATTTTCAATCCGTATTCGACCATCGGTTCGCCAGGCATGGTCAACAACAGGTACGGGCCGATTTTCATCGCCTGTAACTCTGAGTCGATGCGGCCTTCTTTACCAGGCAACGAGATGACGGAATTTGCGACCCGGATCCGGTAGTGCTTTGCACGATTGGCAAGTTGTTCTCGGGTTACACTGCGGGCCAGCGTTCGAATGACTGCACTGCCCAGATCCCGCCCTGCCCATTGGATATCGGCTTCATCAGCACAGCGATACGGGTAACCCGGAAGATTCGGACGGATGTCGCCGGCACAGCCTTGTAAAAACAGAGAACTGGTCTGCTGGCCGTAGCACATTTCCACAAACGACTGTGCTTCGCCAGGAAAGTCCGCACTCATTTTTGGATAGCCGTTAGGGTATGGCATCGATCCTTTATCACCCCATGTAAAAAAACAGGGATGGCATACCGCATGCATAATCACAGCCAGTGGTGTCAAAGATTTTCCGTCGTCGAAACGCAGGACTTTCACGCGAGGGTCATTGGGGCCATCTTCGTTGAGCCGCACGACGGCACGACCATTGATTACCTTTCGTCGATTAATGCCGAATCCAATCTTATCCTCACCATAGCCGACTGTTACGGGACGCATTTTGGACGCCGCCTGTTTGGCTGCAGCGCCGAGCTTTCCAATCAACTCTTGCCCCCACTTTGATTGGGAGTTGAAGCCCGGACCGGAGTGATTATGTGATACCGCAACCATGATGTTGGCCGCCGGGATGCCAGTTTCTTTTTCAATCTGCTGACGAGTCAACTTCACCAGTTCATCATATGCAGATATCAGGTCAATAGTTACGATTGCTGCTTTTGTCTCGCTGTCATCCAGTACTAACACACCCGCTCGTAGAGGATCGCGCACACCGGTCACTTTACGACGATGCCCGACGACTTCCAGCTGGTTTACTTCGGCAGGCGTAATGTCAACTTTGGCAACACCAGCGCGTAGATTCGACTCAACAGCAAACTGACCATCCGCGGCATTGGTGACACATGTGGTGCAGATGGTAAAGAGCAAACCAATAAAAAAACTTCGGTGCAATTGGTGCATGGTTCAGGTTCCATTATTCATAGTTAAAGTTTTGGAAATCCAACCGTCATCTGGAGGGCAGAATCATTTGACGCATGGGGATGCCACCCCCAGCATCTCAGTCTAAGCACTTTTTTACGAGCCGGACAGGCTGAGTGCCTCCAAAATTGGAAAGGCTGTCCCCCGACCCCAGTCGAGTACGCCACATCTACCGATCTGTGAGTAAGCCATAGCAAGAAGAAACACTTGATCAATCATACCGCCGCCACCGAGCGACCCCATTTTGGCGCGAAAACTGTTTTCTCAATACTGAATGTTTCTGCGCCTGCGGATCTGAGTCCTATAAAACCCACTGGTTTCAGCAAGATTCCTACAGGCGATACAAAAACCGATTCCCAATCTTCACTACTTTTTGTACCGAAATTGACCTTAAAAGCGACAAAATCAGACCTCAGTTGGTCACGAATTGACCAACCCTGAGACAATAATGCGCAAATAATAAAGTTGCCTACTCCACCCCATTTGCAGTGGTTGCCGAAACTCAACCAACAAACCCTCCACCAACCAGAAAACAAACGCAACAACATGAAAACCAAACACCACATCACAGAACTCCGTTACTGACAATCAAATAAAAATCATCACGCAGAGAGAACGAACTCTCACACACACACACACACACACACGATACAAACCCCGCCCGAAAAGATTCTATCCGATATCATCCAGCGACTCGAAGATGAAAAATCAGCAGTAGTGCTCAAAGGGCGTTCAAAACTCAAACGGCGGCTCACCGACGAATACTTCGCTGGTATTTCAAAAAATTGGCAGAAATCCCTTACAGCGCTTGATGACGAATACTTTTCCCTTGAAGATGAAGCCATCACAGTTATTCCAGCATTGTGTATGTACCATGAAACGCTGTTTGAATCATCATTAGAGAAAACAAAATAACAATGCATTGTGCCGGAGTGGGGGTTGATGCGGGTTTGTGAATTCGAAAGTCCTTCGCCGCGCGTCTGGGAATGCTATCAAGTATCTGCAGGCGGCAGGGGCAATTTATTCGTACTTTATTTGATTGGGAAATTCTTGATCGAGACACATGGATCAAGACGGTTCGTCAACATCGTGATATTTGAATGCCATGCTTAAAGAAGACTGGCAAGCTGCCGGTGAACTACCATCGAACCACATTCGAAATAACCACATTGTGTTGGGTAATATCGAGCCCTCAAACCAGAAGAAATGAGAATTGAGGATCTATTATGCGTAAATAATACAAATTTATGCGCGTTTTCTACAAGAAAGTGCTAATATTAATGTCTACTATATGTTAAAAATAACTAATAAGTGTTTTTTTATGCATAGGGTTGCAGTTCAAACACTCTTTAAGGAAGGCAATTAATAATCAAACCAACTGTTTAGTAATCATCTTTAAATGATATAACGAGATCTCCATAGCCGTTGAGTCGTGTTTCGTAGTTTAACGAACTCCTTCAATCTCCACTCGAGAGGGCCAGTTGCGTGGATAGAATAAATTCACTTTTTTGCTTTTCTACAGCTTTGAAGTATCGATCTATTTATCGGAACTTGGGCTCAACACAATGGCACTCCATTTTCAGCTGGTTGCTATTACTTTCTTTTGCATCATGGGGCTCGATCGCAGTTGGTGCAGAAAAATTAGACACAGTAAAGAAAGAAGACCAGCAAACTTTAAGTTTTAGCCGCGACGTTGTACCGGTTTTAACAAAGGCTGGTTGCAATGCCGGTGCCTGTCATGGTTCGTTTCAGGGGCGCGGAGGAATGTCGTTGTCTCTGCTTGGCTACAACACAGTAGCTGATTTTGAAGCCTTGTTTCAAGCGGGACGCGGACGGCGAGTCACACCCACAGCCGCTGATCGAAGTCTTCTTCTTCGAAAAGCTACAGGCAGTGTCCCGCATGGTGGTGGAGCACTCATTAAAAAAGATTCCGAGAGTTTTCAAGTCCTGGGTGAATACATCAAGCAAGGGATGTCACCAGCGAAATCCGATGATCCACGAGTTATCAAATTGACGGTGGAACCTGCCTCCCTGGTTCTGGCGCCTGGGCAAAGTCGTTCACTCAAAGTAGTGGCAGATTGGGAGGACGGTGTCCATCGCGATATCACCCGTTGGGCTTTATTTGACAGTCAAGATTCACAAATTGTTGAGGTGTCTTCATCGGGCCAGATTGCAGCTGTTCGAAGCGGAAAATCTCCGGTTACGGTTCGTTTTCTGGGGCAAGTGGCCTCAGTGGACGTAACAGTACCGTACAATCCAGCAAAAGCGATTACTGGTTTCGCTCCCTCGAATTATGTTGATCAGTTGGTATTGGCCGAATGGCAAAGAATGGGAGTTTCCCCCGCACCTACTGCGACCGATAGCGAATTTTTACGCCGGGTTTATCTTGATCTGATCGGTTCACTACCACGGCCCGACGAAGTTCGAACGTTCATTGAGTCTACAGATAAGAATAAACGGAAAAAAATAATCGACGCTTTACTCGAACGGCCGGAGTACGTCGATTATTGGTCGTTGAAGTGGAGTGATCTGCTTCGTGTACATCGTCGTTATGTGGGAGATAAAGGGCTGGAAACATTTCGTGGTTGGATTCGACGTTCAATACGTGAGAATCGTCCTCTCGACGAGATGGCACGAGAGCTCATTGTTGCCCAGGGCGATCTGTTTTCCAACGGTCCGGTCGGGTTTTACTTTATCGATCAGAAGCCGGAAGAACTTGCAGAAACCACAGCACAGGTCTTTCTAGGAATTCGTATGCAATGTGCGCGATGCCATCATCATCCGTTAGAAGTCTGGGGCCAGGAAGATTACTACGGATTGGCGGCGTTTTTCACGCATATGCAATTCAAGGACGCAGGGAAAATCGGTGTAAGGTTTGGAGGGCCGAAAAGTCTGCGCCCAACGATCAAGGCGAATACAAAACGAAAATTAGAAAAACCGTCTGAGGCTCGCGTGCTGGGAGGACCAGTGGTTTCTGATCAGGACTTGCCTGATATTCGTCAACCACTGGCTGACTGGATCGTCTCACCAAAAAATCCGTACTTTGCACGTAGTTTTGTGAATCGTTATTGGGCATGGCTGACGGGACGGGGAATTGTTGAGCCGGTAGATGACATGCGGGCCACGAACCCACCTTCGAATCCGGCACTGATGAACGCGCTGACTGAAGATTTCATCGCCCACCAGTTCGATGTGAAACATTTGCTGCGCACCATCTGTAACTCGCGCGTGTATCAATTAGCTTCGGATTTGAAGCCAGAACGGGACAAATCGGGCCGATTATTCACTCATCGTGTACCACGGAGAATGCAGGCGGAGGTATTGCTTGATGCCGTTAACCAGTTTGCCGGGACAACCGAAAGATTCAACGGTCAGCCACCGGGCACACGGGCCATCGCGCTTCCGGATCCTCAGATTTCCTCTTACTTCCTGATGGCCTTCGGTCGCCCTTTAAGAAACAGTGCCTGTGAATGTGCCCGCGGCTCAAAGCCTGATTTGGCCCAGGCACTGCATCTGGTCAACGGTTATGCGATGAACTCAAAGGCTCTCAGTAACGAGGGTCGGCTTGGCCAGTTACTCAAAGAGAATAAGAGTGATGCAGAGATTCTAGATGAACTGTATTTAGCGTCGCTCTCTCGAAAGCCCACCGCTGATGAGCTCAAGGCAGTTCGCGAACTATTGGCCGAAGCGCCGTCTCGTAAAGAGGGCTGGCAGGATTTGGTGTGGACAATAATCAATTTGTCTGAATTCGTTTTCAATCATTGAGGGAAGGACCAACTATGTTTTCAATTGACCGAATGATGCGAAATTGCCAAGGGCTTTCACGCCGCGCGTTTTTGCAAGTTGGTAGCTTACCACTATTGAACCTGTCACTTCCTCGATTACTCGAAGCCCGCGCAACAGGGAGTGCCAAGAAGGACATCAATTGTATCCTTCTGTGGACGAATGGCGGGATGAGCAATATTGACACGTTCGATATGAAACCCGAAGCGCCAGTTGAGTTTCGGGGTGAGTTCCAACAGATTAGTAGTAATATTCCAGAGATGCCCGTTTGTGAGCATCTCCCACGTATGGCACGTGTGATGGACAAGGTTTGCTTAGTGAAATCAATTGCTCACACGATGAGCGGTGATCATGCCGCGGCTACCCATTATATGCTCACGGGGTATCCCCAAAGACCGGACCCCACTGGTGAACCATCGGGTGTAGTCGTTTTTCCGTCGTTTGGCTCCGTGGTGGGACATGAAAAAGGCTGGAAACAGGCAATTCCTCCCAACGTTGTTTTAGGAGGTAAGTTACTTTATTCAGGGGCGGGCTACCTTGGTTCTGCATTTGATCCACTATGGATTCGTGCTGATCCCAATGCTAAAAACTTTCAGATTCGGGATGTTAGTGTGGCCGAATCCTTGCAGAAACGCATGCAGCGTCGTCAGCAAATGTTAACACGACTTGATACCTGGCAGCGACAGAAAGAACTTTCAGGAGCAGTCGCTGAAAAGGGAGAATTCTATCGTCAGGCATTTGATCTCATCACTTCGTCTGCAGCCAAAAAAGCATTTAAATTAGATGAGGAACCTGCGAAGTTGCGTGATCGTTATGGCAGAACCCGCGGTGGACAAGGGGCATTACTGGCTCGACGGCTTATCGAATCAGGCGTACGTTTTGTGACAGTCAACCTAGATGGTTGGGATACGCATGACAAGAACTTTATCGAGCTTAAGTCGCCTCTGTTGCCGACCCTCGATCAGGCATGGTCAGCTTTACTGGAAGATCTGGAAACCCGTGGTTTACTTGATTCCACATTGGTGATCTGTGCGGGTGAATTTGGACGGACTCCGAAAGTCAACGGGGCCGCAGGTCGCGATCATTATGCTCCCTGCAATGTCGTCGGTTTGAGTGGGGCAGGTACTGCCATGGGTTCGGTTATAGGTCGTACAAACTCTCGCTGTGAACATGTTGTGGGACAAACCAATGACACACTTGACTACGCCGCGACAATTTTCCGTATTCTTGGAATCGACGGCAGCAAAGAATATCACACCGAAGATGGTCGTCCTGTATTTCTGAATAATGGCGGCAAACCGATTAAGGGGGTCATAGCTTGATGGGCCAAAGCAAATCCACAGTTCAACATGAACGTATCGGTATTCTCTCCTCACGCAGACATAGCGCTCTTTGTTTACGGTTAACTCTGATTGTAGTGATGTCGTTGAGCTATGTGTCTCACGCGATTTCTGAGTTGAAACCGCCTGACTATTACGAATGCCGACTGGATTCAATTTTTCCCGCCGGCGGTCAGCAGGGAACGACAGTCACCGTGGAACTCCATGGTCGAAAAGGAAAAGGTGGATTAGCAGCGCCGCAAAAGATTCTCATCGAGGGGCCACCAGGAATCACAGTCAGTGATTTAAAGGCCATTTCCAAAAATGATACAGTCCAAGCGAAATTCACTATTGCAAACGACGCTCCACCCGGACGCAGGTGGGTGCGTGTGGTCAACGAACAGTCGGGGATCACAAACTTTGGGCACTTTGTAGTAAGTGGACTGTCCGAGCATATCGAGAAAGAACCAAATAACGAATTAGACAAAGCCGAATCGATGAAATTGCCGGTTGTCGTGAACGGGCAAATCAACCCCAAGGCTGACATGGACTGCTTTCGCTTCTCTGCCAAACAAGGTCAAAAACTTGTTATTGCAGTGGCCGCTCATTCGTTAGACGTCCACGGAAGTGGGAGCAATTGGGGAATTACCGATTTCACACTGGAGTTGCTTGACGAACAAGGTGTGGTCATCGCGGAATCGCTTGATGAAGTGGGCTATGACCCGATGATCCATTTTGAGGTCCCTACCTCTGGTATTTACACTGCACGACTGAAGCTCGTTGCGTACAATGGTTACCCGGAAGCCGTCTATCGATTGACTATTGGCGAAGTCCCCTACGTTACCAGTGTATTTCCACCTGGTATCCAGCGGGGTAAAACAGTGGAGGTAGAACTCCGTGGGCCCAATGTCCCTGCCGGTACGCGACAGTTGATTTCGGCAAATGAAGGTACGTTTTTTCCTCTACAGTATCTCGCTCTGCCTGGAGCGACCAGTGGGCAGGATGTTCCTGTACTCCTGGGGGATGATACAGAATCTGTTGAGAGAGAGCCAAACAATGAACGAGCAAAGGCCAACGATTTAGAAATGGAGGCGATGGTCTACGGTCAGTTTGAGTCAAAAGACGACGTTGATTGGTATCGTATTCGGTTGCAGGAAAAACAATATGTTTTTTTGCAGGTGTTCGCACATCGGTTTATCAGATCACCCGTTGATACCTATTTGGAGGTTTTTAGTGCTGATGGGAAGCTATTAAGTGAAAACGATGATGATGGTTCAATTGGACCTGGTTTTGCTGCTTACCACGATTTTAATACCACCGATAGTGGGCTCGTATTTCAACCAAAGACATCAGGGGACTATTATGTCCGCGTGACTAACAGTAACGGAACAAGTGGCTCTCGAGCCGTCTATCGTTTGTCAATGAAGCGTTACGGAACGAAACCCCGTTTTGCTTTACGTCATTTTCCTGACGCGGTTCCTATTTGGGGGCCAGGCAGTACAGCTGGATTGACAGTTCGCGTTGATTGGATGAGTTCTCGGAACTTCGACATTGATCTCTCAATTGAAGGACTGCCCGATGGTTGGAAGGGAAGCCAGGCCAAAGCACTCGGTAACACTAAAGAACGTCCTAAAAACCCATATCAAGATCGCGTGTTTCTGACAATCACTGCGCCAAAGGACGTGCCGGTTGGAACAACGGTTCCATTTCGTGTCGTGGGCCGCGTGAAGCATAAGGGAGAAGTGATCGAAAGGGTTGCGTATCCATTGACGTGGTTCCGCACGAGCGATACCGGTTTTTTTCGAGTTGCGCCTCAGGCTTATACCACAGTTGCCAAACCTCGTGATCTTTGGCTGGAATCAATGATCAAGGAGCTGACCATTACGCAAGGCGAGACAGCAAAGATACCTGTTCGTGTCCATGGTGCAGCAAATGCGAAAGAGGTGCCGCTGGTGGTAAATCTGGCAGAAGGTATCAAATGCAATCTTGGAACTCCTGTCAATATTCCGCTCAGCAAGGACGGTATTGTGAATGCTCCGCTTGTTAACACATCAAAAATACCCGTCGGAACTTACGCGATCACGGTGGCACAGACTTGGCGAAGCGATATTCGGGTTGGTGCACCCGGTCCCTGTACTCCCATCATACAACTTCACGTACAATCTAAAAAGCAGCAGTGAATCCGCTGAGAACATCGAATTAAGCCGACCGATTCATTCTCTGTTCCACACAGAAGCAACGAGTTAATGCTTCTGTTCGATTTTGGCATTAATAGAAATAAGAAGCTCAAAAAATCTCAGACACGTCAGTCGTGTGAGATTTCGATATAATGGCGGGAAATAAAATCATTCTGTATCCAGAGTAGTTTCTGAAACGCTCGGATGGCTGCGAATTTCTGATCATTTGGAATGTCTAACTCAAGAAAAATTTCGATCAATTGATCTGATATTAAACCCAGCAACGCGTTCATCTGAACGAGGGAAATATCGAGCTGTTCATTCCCTGCTTTGGGAGTATGAATCTTACCTACCATATCCAGATAGAGGACCATTTTCGCGTCATATGAATGTCCCAGTAACTTCATAAAATATCTTTGGAGATGGTCTTTCCGAAATTTGATCTGGTTATCCTCAGCCGTGAGTTCCTCTAGTGATTCGGGAACTGCTCCCTCATAGCCATGTTGACGTGGTACGAAGTGACGCGCGGTTGCATCATAGTTGAGTAGTCGCTCGTAAGTCGCATCAACCAGACCGTTGATGCGTGGTGCAAAGTGAGGGATCGTATTACGGATTGCTGTCACATCGGCTTCATCAAAACCGATAAACTCTTTGAGGTATTCAAAACGATAAGCGAGATCGGTTTCCAGCAGTTGCTCATCAATATGTTTCATGTCTATTACTATGTTTCTATGTTACTACAGATAAAAGGATATTTGGATCTTGACATCCAATTATGGGTCTGATTATTATCTTACACAAGAGAAAACACGTTGAAAACACAGGATTTAAATTGTTGATCAGTGTAGCAACAATCATCTATTTTCCCGTATTTAAAAGATCGGAGTCGCTATGTTTTGTAATCAATGCGAACAAACATCCCAAGGAACCGGTTGTACAGATGTTGGTGTCTGTGGCAAAGACCCCGATATGCAATCATTACAGGAAACACTGTTATATGGGGTCAAGGGGATGGCTGCCTACGCCAACCATGCTCGTCGTCTGGGAAAGACGGACGATGAGGTCAGCGCGTTTATTGAAGAAGCGCTCTTCGCCACTATGACGAATGTGAACTTTGATCTGGAATCGTTGCTGGAACTGGTAATGGAATGTGGTCGCATGAATTTACGCGTAATGCAGATGCTGGATGAAGGGCATGCTGAGAAATTTGGAACACCAGAGCCGACCACTGTGAGTGAAGGCACTAAAGCAGGCCCCGGAATTCTCGTCACCGGACATGATCTTCTGGATCTTTCTGATCTTCTGGAACAAACTGCCGGCATGGGCATTAACGTCTACACACATGGAGAGATGCTTCCCGCGCATAGCTACCCGGAGCTCAAAAAACATCCTCATTTGGCGGGACATTTCGGCACCGCGTGGCAGAATCAACAATTGGAGTTCACCCAGTTTTCCGGTCCGGTAGTGGCTACGACGAATTGTGTATTGATCCCCTGGGAATCTTACGCTGATCGTTTATTTACAACTCGAGTGACAGCAGTTCCCGGAGGGGTTCGATTGAAGGACAATGACTTCACTGCCGTCATAGAGAAAGCCCGTGAATGTCAGCCATTGGTTGAACAGCAGACCGGTGAGTCGACGATTGGTTTTCATCATGGAGTCATTCTGGGGGTCGCTGATCAGATCGTCGATGCGGTCAAATCGGGTGATATCAAACACTTCTATCTCATTGGTGGTTGCGATGGTGCGGAAACCGGACGAAACTACTTCACCCAAGTCGCGCAACAGGCACCACAAGAATCGGTTATTTTGACTTTAGGCTGTGGGAAGTTCCGTATCCGTGATTACGACTACGGAACTGTGGCAGGTTTGCCACGATTACTTGATATGGGACAATGTAACGATGCCTATGGAGCCATTAAAGTGGCGTCCGCATTGGCGGATTCATTTGACTGCAGTGTGAATGATCTTCCGTTAACTCTTGTGATTTCCTGGTTTGAGCAAAAGGCGGTTGCAGTTCTACTGACTCTTCTACATCTCGGAGTGAAGGGGATTCGTATTGGTCCCGAGCCACCGGCATTTATCACTCCCAATGTATTTAAAATTCTGCAGGAGAAATTCGATCTTAAGCTGATCGAAGCAGAACCTCCACAAGAATTGTTTCAATTAACAAATTAAGAAATGATAGAAGTGCTTCAGGTCATCTTATGAGTTCGATTCGTAAGATGACCTCTTTTTATTGAAATCTTCCCGGATCGTATGTAATTCAGGTGAAATGATGACACGAGGCGCAATCGGTGATTGGAAGTGATCGCTGCCCTTAAATGAAAAGAGCTGTCCGATACTGGACAGCTCTATGGAGGCGGCGGGAATTGAACCCGCGTCCTGTGAACCCTCAGCTAAGGCCTCTACGTGCATATTTTATTGTTTGAGTCTCGCTACTTCAGGCACAATAAACAAAGCCCTTCGGTAGCCAGTCCACCACGGATCTCATATCAGACGGAGCGGACATTGATCTGATACCAGTCTGATTTTGTGACCAGCCTTCGGACTCCTCAGACAGGGATTCCTAAGCCGGGGTTGCTTTTATTAAGCAGCCATTGAAAATTGCTTGTTTGCAATTAGATTGTGATCAGCTTTTAACGTGGCCAACTGATCAACCACGGCACGCCACCCTAACATACGGTGAACCAGTCGAATCCGATCGCCCCCTTTTTAGTAATACGTAAATTGTGAACAAATGGTTGAATGCAAAATAGAATATTTCCACGCTCTCCTTCTATTATTATCAGCAGATGAGCGGGAGTCAAATTACTCTGTTTCCCGAAATTACTGACGCATATGATTTTATAGTGAAAAGTGCCTGTTTTTTACTATCTTGATGGTAACTCAAAAATAATTCCCATTAAAATAGTCTCACTGCAAATATTCTGATCGAATCAACGAACTTACATCAATCTAACACGATTTAAATTCTTTGATGCATCTCAGGAGAAAATTATGGGTGACTATGATCTTGTTGGTTTAACAGCCGTCATTTGTCTGTTTGGGTTGCCCTTTCTTTGCGGGATTATCGCAATTGTCGCTAGTGCCTGGACGAAAGCGGCCTGCCACCAGAAAGATGTGGATTTGAAGCATCATATGTTGGCATCCGGCATGTCTGCTGAGGAAATTGAACGTGTACTCAACGCAGGGAAAGGTGTTGAAACTTCTGTTGAAACCTGGTCTGACCGGGAATCGTAATCTTCGCTTATATCTTCCTTCTTTTCTCACTCCTTATCCGTTCAGTCAAAATCGGTCTACATAATTGGGAAGCATTGGTCTAAAATAAAACCATATTTGCAATGCGGCCACAAAACTGAAATTGTGGTTGTTTCCAATTAATTTCAGAAGAACGGGAATCTTTGACACAATGGCTTTGAAGCAATGTACGCTTTTGGAACGACGTTTTCTAATCCTGGTTTTGGGAATCATCGCTTGTTTTGCAGTGATGAGCGAACAAAGCAAGGCGGAAAATAAACCAACCGGTCCTGTGTTTGTAGACATACCAGAGCAGGGACAGGTTCGCTTTGAAACGACCGAGATGGAAGGCAAAGTTCCTGATCGATTTCACCTCGATCCGCATCAGTTTCCTTATACGTGTAAATTCAAGCGAATGAGTGGGCCGGTTCGCGTTTATGATGTTACGTTCCCATCGCCGGTCAAAACAAAAGTCGAAGCCAATAATACCGTCCACGGCCACTACTATCAGCCTGAAGGAACAGGCCCTTTTCCTGCCTGCGTCTGCTTACATATTCTGGGAGGCGGTTTTGAGCTTTCTGAAATGTCTGCCAATTCTTTGGCACGTCAGGGTATCGCGGCACTAACGATTAAAATGCCTTATTACGCGCAGCGACGTGGCGTCGGCGAAGATCGCTATCGTCGTATGATTTCTTTTGTCCCGCAACATACAGCCGAGGGGATGACTCAAGCGGTATTGGATATACGGCAGGCTACCGCCTGGCTGATGAGTCGAGAGGAAGTTGATGCGAACCGTCTGGGAGTGACGGGAATCAGTCTGGGGGGAATCATGTCTGCCCTTTCCTCCGCCGCAGAGCCTCGTTTCAAGAAGGTCGCTATCTATCTGGGGGGAGGAAATCTCGCTTTGGGGATTTGGGAAAATCCACATCCGCATGCGAAGCAATTTCGACAGCAGTGGTTAAAGAATGGTGGAACTTATGAATCGTTTTTAAAGATTATGTCACCCGTCGATCCACACACTTATGGTCATCTCTTGCAGAACCGTGACGTACTGATGGTGGTGGCAAAACATGATGAAATTCTGCCTCCCAAAAGTGCCATTGCGTTATGGGAATCGATAGGTAAGAAACCCGAGTTAGTCTGGCTGGATTCGGGGCATATTTCTGCCGCTCTCTATATTTTTGGTGAAACGCAGCGATTGACTACGTTTTTTTCACAATGGAAATAAAAGGGGCTGTTAGAGTCAGATTTTAATTTCGAAGCACTTTTCGTAGTAAATGAATGGCAATCAAAAACAAACCGACGTTACCCGCCCATAGAGACCAGCTTGGTTCAACTTTGCCCAGCTTTGCTAAATTCATCGTTAGCAATACAATCGGATAATAAAACAAAAGTATGGGCATAAAGACCATAAAAAAACTGGTGAGAAATTGCCTTCGTGCCTGGGCAATCGAAAACGGACAGCCTACTAATACAAAAAAGAAACAACTACAGCTCAGGGCGAATCGGCTGGCCAGCGCTGTTTTGAGTTTGTTTTGTCTTTTTTCTTTGACATGGTTTTGAGGTAAATCGGTATTAATTTCCGGTGAATTAAATCGTTCAAAATCACCTAGAGCCAGTAGCATCGCGACTTCAATATCACGATGAAATTCCAGTTCATCTCGTTCTAATTGTAGATCTCCAAGTTCTGTTTTGATGGATTGAACAGTCATGTGTCTTGGTTTCGCCATAGCACTCTGACTGGGGAGTGGAAAAGGAAAGTCATCTTTTTCAACATAAAATCGCGGCTTTCCTGGGAAGTCGATGTGCCCTTTTCGAATGTGCAAGATAACTTGCTGGTGCTCAAGGTCAAATTCCAGTGTTGCTTCTTCTGCCTGGAGATGAACGGGTTGCTTATTCGCAGGCGAATATCGGAATGTTGGGACTAGTAGCGTTTTATCACGAACACCCATTACGGTGATCGAGATTCCACTTGTTGGATCATGTATCTGATTTTGGGAACGGAGTTTTTCTAAGAAAATACTTTCTAATTCACAGGCGATAGTATTCTCAATATTTTTTTCAGCCCAGGGGATAATTTGATCGCTTAGTAATAGTGACCCAAGACTCAGAAATCCTCCTAAAATAAAGGATGGCCAGAGGAGTGAGAGGACATTAATACCCGCTGCTTTCGCTGCAGTAATTTCCTGGTCACCGGAAATACGCCCGTAAACCACACACACAGTTAAAAGTAACGTGGCTGGAATCGTAAACGGTAACATACTAGGGACGATGAAAGGCAGAATTTTAAGGACGAGAATAGCCCCTAAGCCCTGGCTGGTTGCTTGCTGGAAGGCTCCCACAAACACCAACAGGACTGTTAGAACTGTGATCATCAAGGTAAAAACACGCAGCAATTCAAAGAGAATATAGCGCTGAAGCAATCGCATGAATGATTGAGATAATTATTTGTGAAATGGAACGAGGTTATGATTTTACACCAGGCACGTTCAGCAGATCTTGCCCGAAGTTGTATACGGTAAGAAGCGGAACTGAGTCAATATCAGACGCAATGTTTGTGTTCAAATGTTCATTTTTATTGGGCTGTGAGAGGATTTCAATGAGAAAGTACCTGAAAAAAGCAGAATCAGGATTTGCTGGAGACAATAAGATATCGGCATAACTGTCACATTCAGTACATTTATTTCGTTGCAGTAATTTACCCCACCTTGAATTTGGCTTAATTCAGTAATTTTTCATTCCTGTAAAAAACCTCAAGCTATAAATTGATGTAGCTGTCCACTTGATTCTTCAACTACTGAAACAGGAAGACATTTGAGTGTATCAAAAGTAAAAAAGGAAGATCGGTAATAGACCTGTAAATTAAGGAAAAGGGAAGCATGGTAGATACCCTGGAAAACACACCGGTTCGATCATCATTTTGTGATGATGAAGATTTTCTCGACTTGATTGAAATGTTCGTCGATGGAATTGAAGAGAAAAAAGAGATTCTGCGACAAGCATCTGTGACCGATCAGGTAGAGGAACTCAAAGTATTAGCCCACCAGTTAAAAGGCGCCAGTGCTGGCTATGGATTTGAAGAGCTTTCAGAAATTGCAGCCGCATTAGAGATCGCATGTAAATCAGAAGATGAGGCTGCAATTCAACAGCAGAAAGAGATCATCTTGAATCACATGGATCGTATTGTTGTTTGATTAAGATTTTTGGATTTAAACTTCAATTCGACAAGGATTCGTTCAAACTGGTGGATGCCGCTCATTTTCCAGCTTCTCCACGGATTGTGAAAGAGCCACAATTCTTGTAATGAGATTCTTTGCCCTTTGAACTCCCGGTTGACCCATTCCTTGCCGATCAAACAAGATCGATGTTTTTCGTTGGCTTTTGAATATGGGTTGCACTTCATCGACTTCAGCACAAATCGATTCCCATTCTGAGCTGAGATGCTTCGGGACTGAATCCGGGATTTGATCCCCGATTTCCCTTATTTTATCGGTGAGATCCAATAGCAAGTGTCTGGCATCGTAATCGGCTTTCTGAAATTGGCTTACGATGTTGGATAATGCTTGTTGAAATTCTGTAGTATTCATATTCAAGTGCTTTTTGAAACAATATCCTGATCGAAGTTTAGGTTTATCAGGGGCAGTTTGAGAGAATTTTGCTGGAATTCTATACTTAACACCGGTTTATCAGTGCTGATCGAGTTGATTTTGCAGGGTTCTTATTGACCTGACCTGATAATTATTAGTAAATATGAGCTACTGACATTCAATGATGTCATTCTATTTAAGCCTCTAAAATGAAAGCGTTTGAACAGTCGGTCGAATGTTTTCATCTTAAATAGAAATCAATCATAACAAAAGTCGATTTTATGGGGAGTCTTTCATGTCCAAGTTGAGCCAGGTCGTTATTGGTTTGCTTTTGATTACTGTGGGCTATGTTTTGGGAGCCTCTCAGAGCTTTCAAAGCACGAAATTACACGCACAACAAAGCTCAGGGACTCCAACAGAGGAGACTGAAGATAAAATCAAACGTGGTGCCAAAGAGCTCGTTGAAGCACAATCCGCATTGGAGCAAGAAAATTTTATGCGACCAGCTACAAAGGGATTGAACTCATTTGCAGTCACTTGTGGTGGGGTCAATGCAATGGATGACCTGGAAGCGGGAAATGGCGTGGATCCAGAAACGTTCGCTGGTTTGTATGCGGGTCTGGCGAAACCTGATATTGCAGCCCAATTGGGGCGTGATGACCAGGGAAGAATTACTTACAAGAATAAAATCGTGCGTATGTATCCTGTTTCTCGGCTGAAGAAATTGTTCGCAACACGGTTGAAATATACTGGTGAAATTCAGGATGAAGAATCCAGTTTCTAATCTGGCAAGTCAATCATTTCACTGTCGTTTCTGAAGGTGCAGCCTTGGCTAGACGGTGAACTGGTTTGAAAGGGAGCTTGATTTCGGATTGGCCTGCGAATTGTAATTCTTTTTCTGTTTCAACAATTGCTTTGAAAGTCAGATAGACTGGTTGAGCTTGTTTCGGTATTTTCTTTTTTGGAATTCGGATCAGAAAATCTGTAATCAGTTGTTCGCTTTCAGAGTTCGAATCATTCATCGCGACTTGTAGCTTGTCTGACTTTGATGTGAGTGACGAATTAAGTTCGCTGGTTTGAAACTTTCGCGGTCGTCGCTCTGTACGAGAGAGATGAGCACCGGAATATTCCAGGCTTATCATCTTGACTGCTGAATCAGTGGGATGGATACAACGCAGACAAACTTCAAATGATTCTGGTAATTGGCTGGTGTTTGTATTGCAGTCGACGAAGGTTGCATTCAAAGAGATTTGCTTCTCGCTCGGGGGGATTCGTAAGAGCGTCATCTGTATCTTCTCAAAACCGTTGACTTTGATTAGGACGTTTTGAGTCTCTTGACTCCCTGATTTGAGGTGTAGAAATCCTGAAGCCGTCGCTGAGATCTTGAGCGAAGTCTGTGGATTGCGAAACAGATTCCATGTTCGCAGTGCAGGCCCCGCCAACACAAAATTTCCACAAAGAGATCCTGGCTGTGGTGTGGTTGACTTTTTTTGAATGGTTCCCTCCAAAGACTGTTTTACCAGATATAGTGACCATTGCCGGAATAGCTCTGGAAAAGGAATCGCGGTGAGCTGTTCTATTTTTTCAATTCCGGTGAGTGGGTGATGCGTAAACCTGTAAGGGAAATTTTGGGTGGATTCGATTTGATTGCACCAGTCCAGAAACTCATTAACGGCTCCCCGGCAGCCATGGTTGCGCCAGAGATGTGAGCGGTAATAGTCTGAGACTACGAGTGGGTAGGATTCAGGGCTACGATAAAATTCGCTGATACGATAATCTCGGTTTGTATAACCAGGCTCCATAATATGAGCAATTCCTTCGTTCAACCAGTCTTCCTCATCTGCTAACGAGCCTGCTTCTGAAGGGGTTTGAGCAGATCGAACACTAGCGACAGCCGCATGTGTGACTTCATGAGTCAGGAGATCAAGTAAATCCTGCCCAGGTTGCAAGGTAGAATTGAGGTACAGCATATCGCTGTGATTGCTAAATGGTTCAGGAACCGTGAGTCGAAAATCACTGGGGCGTACAAAGCCATTGATGGATGTACGGCCGCCTTGCAGTTTGTTCAACCAGGGAGAAAGCAGGATTGTGAACCGTCCACTGTGGTCGACGTCTCGTATTGTACCACATTGCCTGGTAATCTGATCTAAAACTTGATTTTCCAGAATTTCAGTAATCTCGGTCACGAGACCAGGGGCTAATTCCTCAACCTGTTGCTGGTTATCCAGGTAGATGGCAATCCGCGATGTTTGTTGAATCAGTTGTCCGTTAATGCGCGTATATTGATTTTTATCAGTGAGGTTACCATCTGTAACAAACAGAAAGAAGGAGCGTTCTTTTTTTGCATCTTCCAATGCTTTGTCTGGCTGTGATGAAAGATTCGGATTCGACAACAAGTCAGCCCCTTTTTTTACCGATTCCCTTTGTGTGAGTATGCGGGTGTTTTGGAAGCACTTCGCTGGTATTGTATGATTGCTGGTATCTAACTCTGCAGTCAGCTTGACTGTTTTTGCTTGTTGAGTTGTTCTCTGCAGGTTGTTGATGATCAATACATATTCGCTGCCGTTCGTAAATGAAAGCGGGAATTTCTGATCTGGTCCAGAAATTGTGACATTAACCGGCAGGTTCCAATTGACTGGTTGAGAGTCGGGTAACACGGGTTTATAAGTCATCACCTTTTTTGAAGAAATTCGACTCGCTCTTAGGTGCTCGGCAGAATTCTTCTGTGAGAATCCAATTCCCAACACAATGAGCAATGAGAAAATGAGAATCCAGGCCACAGAGGGTGTGATGGAGAATCGTCGAATTTCCATGAGAAATTTAGATGACAGAGATGGTGTCGTGTATTGAACTCAGGAAGTTAAACCTGAACTGACTGGAGAGTGGATGGTGATGAGTCTTAAGAGAAAGATCGTCAAAATCCACCAGATTTAATGAGCGGAATCAGCATAATGTGTGCATCCAATCGGTAGTTGGGACTTCAATATTTACTAAATGGTATGAACAAGTGAATATTTTGAATTGATTTATTAGTGCTCGCTCATGGAATCAATGGTTTCGTTAAGCGAGCTTTGACCCCTAATTTCCCCATAATCGGACTATAAATTACGCGGATACTTCAGTCCGTGCCGACTAACGCTTTTCAACTCTGACCAAATTTGGAGAATTAGGAGAAAATCGGGGGAATTTCCTTCAATGGTGTCCGAGACTGAATATACAATGCACAGTTGAGGAGAATGCGCAAATCGGCAATCGCCGAACGTGATTTGAGTGAGAGCATTCTTGCCCAAAGTAACTCGGGAGAGAGAAATTATGTCAATATCCAGATTTGGAATCGCAACGTTTGTTTTAGCAGCATCGGCACTTTTCTGTTGCACTTCTGTCAGCTTTGCTGAGAATGCCGTTCCAGAGATATCAAACGTTGGCCAAATCCTCAGCTATGAGAACACTGAGGGGCAGCATTATTTTGCTCTGCGATTAAAAGCAGATCGCTTACCCTCAAACGCTCATTCAGGTAAACAAATTGCGATTTTGTTTGATACATCTGCCAGCCAGGTTGGCGAGCATCGCATTCAGGCTTTGGATGTTTTGAAGTCGTTTCTAAAGGAGTTACCAAACGATTCCACCGTTGCCGTTTATGCAGTCGATGTGCAATGCACTCCGTTCGTTAATGAATTTGTCGCACCTCAAAGCCGGCAGGCTAAGCTTGCCGTTGAATCTCTCGCTTCTCGTGCACCATTGGGTGCTACGAATCTTGCTCAGGCAATGAAAACTGTGATGAAGGGATTGAAGAATCAAGAGACTCGATCAATTCTATATATTGGCGATGGAATGAGTTCCGCTCAATTGATTTCTGTTCCTGAAATGGCTGCACTCACTCAACAGTTGGCACACCAAAACGTTCCCGTTCACAGCTATGCAGTTGGACCTCGCAAAGACTTGCGATTACTGGGAACTCTTGGAGTTTACACAGGTGGTGTGGTCTTAACCGATCTCGCAGAAGGGAAGAAAGATCTTCCGACGAAGGTTGGCAGGGAATTGGCTAAAGCGATTCAAGCTCCTGTTTTCTTTCCAGAAAAGATTCAGCTTTCTGACAAGAAATTAGTATTAAATACACCTCAAGCCTTACCGATCCGAACTGACCGCGACACGATCTATCTTGCAGAAGGAGATCTGACTGAAAGATTGTCGGTTGAGCTAAGTAACAAAAATTTAAGTGGTATCTGGAAGTTCAACGTACCTGTCGCACAAGCTGTGAATAGCTTTCTGGCAGTTCCCTGGGTGAATTATCAACCTGGGCAGGAGGTCGGGATCGCATTTGCCGGGCAGAGAATGATGAATCTGGCTCGTACGGGACACGAAGAGCATATGGCTCAATTAGAGTTTGCAGGAACCCAGGCGATTCGAAGTGGAAATTTTGAACAGGCCGCGAAGTTCGGAAACTTAATTCAACAGCTTGATCCGGGCAATACCCGAGGCGATACACTTTTAAAAATGTCTAATAAATTTAAGCAGGACCAGTTGGCACAAGCGGATACTAAACAACCAGCCGCTGATGCGAAAGCACAGCCTGCAGCAAAAGGTGATGCAAAACCGCCAATTGATGATTCGATCAGTAAAGTCGAACAGTTGAGGCAGATCAAGGGAGCCCAGATGAAAATTGAGGTTTCCAATACTATTGAAGAGGCACAAAGGATCTCTGCTGAAAATCCCGATGGTGCTCTGGGGATGTTAAAACGAACATTGAGCTTCGTGAAGTCGACATCTGATATTGAACTTGATCTGAAACAGCAACTGGAACGTCGCCTCAACAGCATGATGGTGGAAGTTCGCAGTCAAATCGAAGTTGCTGAAACGCGACGGATTCGACAACAACAACAGTTAGCCCAGCTTGAACAACAAAAGCGTCTCGTAGATAAGATCCTTTTAGAGGACGAAAAACTGGAACAGTTGATTGACCGCATCCGTTCTTTAATGCAGGACGGAAGACATGGGGACAGTGATGCCTACGAAGAGGCGGAAGCCGTTTCTCGCGTCGCTGTTGATATGGAGCCTGGTAATGGACCTGCCACAGCTGCCCTGTTTACTTCTGAAGCAGCCGGGCAACTGGATAAAGTCTTCCGTATGCGTTCCTTAAGGTCTGACCGCTTTCTGGAAACACTTTATCAGGTAGAATTGTCTCATGTTCCATTTCCTGACGAACCACCAATTCGTTGGCCTGCGGCACCTGTTTGGACCAGTTTAACAGAACGTCGCAAGAAATGGGCTGCGGTTGACCTGCATAAAAACAGTCCTGCAGAACAACGAATTTTTGAAGAGCTACAAAAAGAAACAGAAGCGAATTTCCCTGACATTCCGCTCTCTGAAGTTATGACTTACTTTGCAGATTTGCACAATATTACAATTTTGATCAACTCCAATGATCTGGGAGAAGAAGGTTTAACGCCTGATGAGCCAGTCAATGTATCGTTAAGTGGAATCAAACTAAAAAGTGCTCTAAATATTATCCTAAAACCCATTGGTTTAACTTACGTCGTTGAAGATGAAGTGATGAAAATTACAACGATTGTGAAGTCAGATGAAATCTATACCACTCGCGTTTATCCCGTAGCTGACCTTGTAATTTCTGTTGCGACTCAGCAGCAGTCTGTCGGTAGCAGCCAGGGTGGCTTTGGTGGTCAGCAAGGTGGTTTTGGCCAACAAGGTGGCGGTCAACAGGGTTTCGGTGGCGGTGGCGGATTTGGTCAACAAGGTGGTGGTGGTCAAGGATTCTTCAGCGTTGGACCTGAAATGCTGCTGATGAATGCTCCCAAAGCTAAAAATGCAAAGAAGCAACCGAATAAAAATGCGAAAGTAAATCCTGCAAAAGAAGAGCTTCAGCCCATCAATGACCAGGAAATAAAGGGAATCCTGAATAATATCCTGGGACAGGCTGAAGTAAAACAGCCGAAAGCACAATTTCAAGTTCAGGATAATCCCTTTCGGTTTGACAATCACACGATTGAACAACTCAAAAAAAAACCGGAAATCGTGAAGTAAACACCAAAGCAACATCGCCTGGTGTACCTGAACAATCTAAATTATCAGATCGGAGCCGTTCCAAAAGGAATGGCTCCGTTTCTATTAAGGGTCAGCCCCAAAAAAAGGACGAGGCCAAGCTGCCTTTAACGAGTAATGTTAAAGACCCGGTCGCATTTTGGAACGATTATTTCTCCAAGCGAAAACCTGCGCCCTCCCTCGTAAATGACTTGATCTTTAATTTACATCAGGCGGGTAAACACGAGCATGTGATCGCTGCGATTAAAGCGGCTTTAATTAATAACCAATCGCAGCCCTGGATGTATGACGTTCTTGCTTTGTCAATGGAAATTGTTGGTCGCCCCAAAGATGAAATTCAGCGTGCGTTGCTTTCTCGAATTGACTTTTCGGCGGCAGATGTTTCCAACATGGTTTATTCGGCTGCTTATTTATCGCGCTTTAGTGCCGACGAGCAGGCTCTGAAACTGTATCAACAAGCATCAAAGTTGGCACCTGCCCGACCAGAGCCTTATGTAATGGGCCTGCGCCTCGCTGAGAAGCTGAAAGATCCACAGGCAATTCAGTGGGCAGCGACTGGTATTTTGACTCACGTTTGGGTGAAGGGACACCAGAAGCTGCATGAGAAAGCATTAAACGCACTGGCCGATCTGGAGCAGTCGTTTGAGTCCTCAGGCAGAAAAGCAGAAGCGGAGCAGCTAAGGTTAGCCAGAAAGGAAGCCTTAAAACGAGATTTACAACTGGAATTGACCTGGAATGGGGACGGTGATTTGGACCTGATTGTCGAAGAACCAAAAGGAACCGTGTGTTCATTTGAGGCACCGTTAACGGCAGGTGGTGGAGTTTTGCTCAATGATGGCTATGGTCCCAGACAGGAAAACTGCCATGAAGAATATTTGTGTGCCAATGGTTTTCCAGGAACTTATGTGGTTCGCGTGCGTTATGTTTCTGGAAAGATTGTCGGTCAGCGTGCAAAGTTAAAAGTGACACGTTATCGAGGATCAGAACAACCTATCATACAGTCTATGATTGTTCCACTGGCGAAAGAAGATCAGTTGATTCGCATTGATCTTTCCAAAGGGCGTCGTAGAAAGAAATCAGAAGTTCCCCAACCTCAACAAAACTCACAGAAAACAAGTCAACGCACTATTCATAACTTGTCCCATGCAGTCGGTCCGCTTTCAAAACAGGCAGTGAAATCATTAAAGGGGTTTCGAGTTTCACGACAGGTGGGAGCTGGTGTCTCTACAGGCAGGCAGGTTCCTTTTGTGACAGGATCGCAAAATGTGGGTGGTATTGCCAATCAACCAGTGATTACAGTCATTCCAGAGGGGATCAGTTTGTCAGGGGCGGCCGTTGTTTCGCCGGACCGAAGATATGTCAGACTGTCACTCTCACCACAATTTACGAATGTGACGGAAGTCTTTACCTTTAGCTTTTTTCAGCCATAGATATGAGCAGAAAAATACTAACGTACAAGACCTGGAGTAACATCCAAATCTAATGAGGCGATGCGCCCCTGGTCCAAATGATGCCAGGCAATTGCAGCCATAGCGGCATTATCTGTGCATAAGTCGGGGGGAGCCATACTTAAATGGATGCCTGCCTTGTTTGTCATTTCTGTCAAGCGTTCTCTTAGTAATGTATTCGCGGCTACGCCTCCTCCGATACAAAGCGTGGAATGCTTGAATTGCATGAGTGCTTGCTGGCACTTTCCAACCAATACATCCACAACAGTCTCCTGGAAACTTGCTGCCAGATCAGCGATTCGTTCAACGGTGAGTGGTGGTGGTTGTTTTTTTGCCCCTGGGTTGCCTAATGCGGCATAAAGGACTGCCGTTTTTAAACCACTAAAACTAAAACGAAGTTCAGGGTCTTTGAGTAAGGTTCGAGGAAATGGAAACGCTTTAGGATTTCCCTTAGTTGCAGTCTGTTGGATCGAAGGCCCGCCGGGATAAGGCAGCCCTAAAATTTTGGCGACTTTGTCGAATGCTTCACCGGCGGCATCATCAATCGTAGCACCGATTAATTCAAATTCGAAAGTAGGCAAACAATGATATAAATTCGTATGGCCACCACTGACGACCAAGCCAATCGCAGGAAAAATGGGATTTGTTTCCTGCATTTGGCAGGCAAAGAGATGGCCTTCGATATGGTTCACCGCGATTAAAGGAATATCTAACACCATCGCCAAAGTTTTGGCGGCTGTGAGACCGATCAGTAGAGAACCTACTAGACCCGGTTCTGTCGCGACTGCGATCGCAGTCAATTGATCTAAGGAGACATTGGCTTTTTGTAAAGCATCATCAATGACAGGTAATATTCGTTCCAAATGAGCTCGCGAAGCGATTTCCGGAACGACGCCTCCAAATCTTTCATGCAAGTCTGTTTGTGAGGAGACGATATTCGAAAGGATCTTCATATCACGAGTGATGACCGCTGCCGCTGTTTCGTCGCATGAAGACTCAATTGCGAGGAGGTATTCTTCAGGTTGCTTGGTGGGTAATGACATGCCGAAAAGTATAATGAAAAACGACATCCGGATGAGAGACGCTTCCGAACGTCGCTATGCTTTGAAATGAAATTAATCTGTTACGTCCAAATTAGAGTATTATGTTGTTCCGATGATGATTTTTGCCTGGGGGACTTGCTCAACTCCGGCAGCTTTTTTTGCAGGTTTTGCTTCTTTAGCTGCTGGTTTCTTGGCTTCGCTTTTTGGGGCCGGCTTTGATTCATCGCTCAGTGATGTTTTAATGTACTTCAGTGCGAGCTCAAGTTGTTTGTCTTTAAACTCTTCATCCAGTTTGGCACTATGATCCAGAATATCTCGATTACGACGGTATATGCCGAGTTGTTCTAATTCTTCGTCCTTGAGCCGAAGTCGATAGCCTTTATCAGGAGTGACTCCCCAAACATCAGCGTCTTTGGAGCCCGGGAAACGATGTATGTTTTTTCCACTAGGGCGATGGTAGCTGGCTGTGGTTAGTTTTAAAGCACTGTCTCCCTCTTCCAGTTCAATTACATTTTGGACGCTGCCTTTACCCCAAGTTCGTTCTCCCACGATCATTGCTCGTTTATGGTCCTGCAGACAGGCAGAAACGATTTCACTGGCTGAAGCAGAGAAGCGATTGACAAGCACTGCCATTGGAAAATCGGAATAAGTACCTTCTTTTGTTGCTTCCCATTTTCGATTGCGACTGTTGCGGCCTTGGGTACTCACAATCTTTCCCGATTCAATAAACATATCAGAAATTTCAGTCGCCTGAGAAAGTAAACCGCCGGGATTAAAACGCAGGTCCAGAACCAATCCTTTCATACCTTGCTTCACAAGATCATCAATGGCGGCTTTTAATTCTTCTGCGCTGTGACGACTGAAGTGTGTGAGACGAATATAACCAATTTTGTCTTTTTTATTGATCATATAGTCCCAGGCATTGTCTTTTTTATAAGTGTCTCCCAATACTGTGGCAACATGGATGATTTCACGTGTAATCGTTAAGGGGATGGGTTTATTCGTCCCTTTGTGAATTACTGTCAGATTAACTTTCTCGCCAGCTCGCCCTTTCAGGGTTTTGATTGCTTGTGAAAGTGTAAAGCCTTTCGTCGATTTTCCTTCAATAGAGTCGATGACGTCTCCCGCCCGTACGCCTGCTTTGTATGCGGGTGTGCCCGGTAATGGTGTCATGACTGTCAGACGCCTGTTGTTTTCTTCATCAATATGAACCTGAATCCCAATTCCACCAAATTCTTGTTCTACAACTTGATTGAAGCGAGAGAGGTCTTTGGGGCTGATATAATTAGAGTATTGATCCAGCTCTTTTACCATGCCTCGAATGGCTGCTTCGAGTAATACACGCCGATCGACGTCTTTTACATAATTCCGTTCAATCTGCTCATAGGTATCTGCGAACAGTTTCATCATCTGATAATAATCTTCGTCCTTATTTTTCTTTTTCTCTGTCTCATCAGCATATGTTGATGGAGAGAATACTGAGGAAATAAATAAGGCGAGCAACAGGAATGAACTAGTCAAACGAAATTTTTGCATGGATGATTCCTTATGAGAATTACAGAACATATCTCAAATTGAGAAGAAATCTAAATTCCAATTTGATGAAATATGTTCTGGTTGGGTGGCAGAAACTCTGAAAAACTTCATTTCCGATACCATTAGTGTAGGCGATCAGGAAAGCAGTGGCAAGATTTGCTCTGTGATCAAAGTAATGAAAACAGGTTAATCCTCAAAATAGCAACGAAATTGAATTCTAGGGTTCAGCCGGATACATTGCACTTAGAATCTTTTTTTGACAAATTCGTCTTAAACAGGCAAGAGAGCTAATGCAGCCGGATATTCAAATCTTAATTGGTACAGCAGGTTCCGGTAAAACGGGTTATTTGCTGAACCAGTATCGAGATGCCCTGCAGGCAGGACTCACAGAGCAATCTCCCGGAACGACACTTTGGATCTCTCCAACAATTCGTTCACGTCGGCAGGTTCTGAATCAATTACTCTGCGAGCAGATGCCGGTCTGTTTTGCACCCAATGTTTATACTTTTGAAGCGTTTGCTGAGACCATTTTAAAATCGCTGGATGAACCGATTCAGACATTGCCTGAAATTTCCAAACGATATTTGCTGCGAAGTATTGTTGACGACCTGATTGTGACACAGCAAGTCCAGTATTTTCATTCTATTGCCGGAACGTCGGGATTTCTGGATTTAATTTCCAGTTTCATCTCTGAACTGAAACGAGAAGAAATCTGGCCTGAACAATTTTCTGAGGCCTTTGGGAAACTCCATTCCGATTCAAACCAGAAAGACCGGGAGCTGGCGCTGATTTATCAGCGTTACCAGACTGCGCTACATGAGTTGCGGCGATACGATTCTGAAGGGCGCTTCTGGTCAGCGCGGACTGCTTTGCAGGAGGGGAAATGGGGACCTTTCGATCAATTTCGTTTGATTGTCCTGGATGGGTTTGCTGACTTTACTCATACGCAATATGAAATTTTGGAATTATTAGCAGCGAGAACTGACAAATTACTAATTTCACTTCCTCAGGAAATCGAGTCGCGCCGGAGTGACTTGTTTGCCAAGTCAGTTGTCGCAAAGCAAGTCCTGGAAACACGATTACCTGGAACAGTAAAAACGGTTTGTTTTGAAGGAAACTCTACTCAAACTTCCCGTTGGCAAATTAGCCAGGCATTGTTTGATAATCCAAGAGAGATCAAGCCGCTGGTAACTGCCGATCAAATGAAAGTTCTGGCAGTCGCAGGACAACGCAATGAGTTGGAAGTCTTGGCGGCAGAAGTGAAACAACTTTTATTACGAGGGGTTTTACCAGAAGAGATTGTAGTTGCGTTTCGGTCTACGCTCGAATATGGCGATTTAATCGAGGAAACTTTTACCGCAGCTGGTATTCCTTATTTTCTTGGAGTTGAGCAAGATTTTTCCAGGTTCTCTGTCGTGCGAGCCCTCTTTGCTTTCTTGCAGATTGAAATCGAAAACTGGTCGTTTGACAGCACCATGTCGATTCTTGATTCAAATTATTTTTCCCCTGATTGGCCAGAATACCAGGAGGGGAGAGCTGTACGCAGCCTCTCACGAGTCTTACGTCAGCTCAAAATCGATTCAGGAAGAAATGATGTTTTGAATGCGTTGGAAAAGGCCAGTGGAACAGCAGTAGAACTTGTTAATAAATATCCGGAACAACCGAAGTGGGAAGCCCATCTGGAGGAGACACAGGCGGCATACCAACTTGCGAAGCGACTTTCAGAAGCAACACAAAGACTGAGGGGTAAAGAACTCTTTGTAGATTGGATCGACATTTTTATTTCACTCGCAAATGAGTTTGGCCTATCAAAGGTATGGAACAAAGATCAAGCAGAAAAAGATCTTCTTGATGAGCGCGATCAATTTGTATGGGATCGATTTCAAAAGCTGTTATTTCATGCGGTCGCTCAAATAGAGCAAATTGAACAATTTCACCAGCGGGATGCAGTCCCTCTGGATTTGGTCTCATTTCGTGGCCTGTTATTGGATCTCATTGAGCAGCAGACCATTTCCCTGCAAACGGATGAATCAGGTCGGGTTTCTGTTTTGGATGCCGCACAGTTAAGAAATTTAAGTATTCCTTATCTCATTATTGGCGGTCTGAGTGAAGCCAGTTTTCCCCGAAGTCATCGAGAGGATTGTCTCTACAGTGAGAAAGAGCGAGGGGAATTGAAGCAGTGCGGTCTTTCACTCAAGCTGCATGCCAATCAACAGCAGGAAGAAATGTTACTGTTTTATGAGGTGATCACTCGCTTCTCGAGGCAACTGATTCTGAGTTATCCCGCGATCAGTTCCACAGGGCAACCTCTTTTTCCGAGTCCTTACCTTACCACTTTGGTCGACTTGTTCCAGCCTTCCGCACTACCAATTCAAAATGTAAGTGAACTGAACCCTCTTCCGCGCAAAGAGCAGACGCTATCAAAGCGTGACTTACGAGTCTTAGCAACGCATCAATTAAAACAGGATCAGCCGGGGCTGTTTTTGAATCTCTTAGATGAACCTGATTTGAAATGCGTCGCGAAGAACATTCTGGCGGCTTCGGAAATGGCCATCCATCGTTTCGAAACGGAGGGGTTTACCGAGTACGAGGGAATCCTGGTCTCACCTCAAAACAGACGTGCGATACGTGAACGGTTTCCTCGCGAGTATGAATTCAGTACCACGCAACTGGAATTATATTTGTCATGTCCCTATCAGTTTTTTACACAGAGTGTACTCGGGATAGATGTATCTGAACCTCCGGAGTTAAGAACGAATCATCTTCAGCGCGGAATTCACGTACATGGTATCTTGACAAAGTTGTATGAACTTCTAATAGAACAAGGTGAGGGTGAGCAGCTGTATGAGGCTGATCGAATTGAAGCATTATTTCTGGAATTATTGAATCAGCGAGTTTCCGATTCTTTTGCAGAAACCAAACTGCAACAAGTGCTGCTCACGATTGAAAAACAAATTCTGGAAGATTGGGCTTCTCTCTTTGCGGAACAATCAGAGAGCTATGGAAGTCAGTTTGATGAGCTTTGGGACGCTCCTCCCTCGATTGTAGGACGTGAGGTTCCTTTTGGTAAAGTTCCTGCAGAACTAGATCCAACACAAAGGCATTATCAGCATCTGACGCTGGGGGGCGGAGAGGAAGAAACGCGGGTCAGAGGTCAAATTGATCGCATCGACCTGGGGAGTATCGCTGGTCAAAAATATTTTAACATCATCGATTATAAAACCGGACGAGCGCTTCCTTCTGCCACAGAAATTCGTTCAGGGAAGAAGCTCCAGCTAGCACTCTATCTGATTGCAGCAAAGAGATTGGAAATGATTGATGTCGATGCCGAACCGTTTCACCTGGGTTACTGGAAAGTTCAGGAAACTGGTTTTGTTATGCCGTTACGTTCTCGAAAAAAAATGGTGGAACCGATTTCGGGTGAGGATCTGGAGTTACTGGAAATGACGATTGAAGGTCTGGTGCCCCATCTGGCGCAATTGATCCGCAATGGAATTTTTCCGGTACAGGTGGATGAAAAAACGGCTCACCTCGATCCGGCTTTTTACTCTGTCTGTCGTTTCTCACAAGTCGAGAGTTATCAGGATAGTCTGGGTAAGCAGATAGATCTACTGCAGTATTCACAAATCGATCAGGCGAATCCCGAAGAATGTTCCTGATCAAGTTTATGTTAGATTAAAATGTCAAACGAGCCTAAATATACGGACCAGCAGGCCGCCGCCATTAATCGGCGTGATGTGTCTATTGCGCTCTCTGCAGGTGCTGGATGTGGAAAAACATTTGTTTTGACGCAGCGGTTTCTAAAACTAATTGAGCCGGGAACTCCGTCTGACCGACTGAACCATATTGTTGCGATTACTTTTACGGAACGAGCGGCCCGTGAAATGCGGGATCGAATACGTGAAACGTGCCTTGAGCAATTACGAAACTGCCCTGTAGAAGAAGTAGTACATTGGCAAGCCGTCATCCGTGGTCTGGATTCGGCTCGGATCAGTACGATTCATTCCTTTTGTACTTCGATTTTGAGAACTCATGCTGTGAGTGCCAATCTTGATCCTCATTTTGGATTATTAGAGCAGGGAACCAGCGATGCATTCTTACGGAAAGTCGTTCGGGAAGCGGTTCACGAACTCTTGAAACAGGAGAATGATGATGGAATGCAGATGGTCTATCAGTATGGATTGGAAAAAACATACGAATTATTGATTACTTTGGTACCTCAGCAATTTCGGATTGAATTTGACCATTTTGCTGAGATGACGGCCGAAAAACTGTCTGTCCAAATTCGAGAGTTTTGGAGTCAAACATTCATTCCTTTGCAGTTGGAAGAAATCGCCAATTCTGAGAGTACTCAATTTTTAATCAAACTCATGAACGAGTATCAGCCGGCTCATCCCAAAATGAGAGAACGTTTTCAAGTTCTCAAATCTCGACTTCCTGAATTGAAAAACGGTGCAGAGCAAAACCGAAGCGAATTACTAGCAACACTGATCTCACACGCTAAGATTCAAGGGGCGGGAACCAAAAAAGACTGGGATGATTTAGATGTTTACGAACAGGTTAAAAACGGATTTGAGTTTTTGAGAAAAGCATTGGGGAAAATTTATGAGGATCTTGCTCCAGATGCTTCTCGTTTTTTATTGGCTGCTGAAACCAGTTTAATGGTACTACGGGTGGCTGAATTTGTTGCGAAACGGTACCAGCAGAGTAAATCAGAGAAAGGACTTTTGGACTTTGATGATCTGCTGCTGCAGACACGTGACCTGTTTCGCCGTGATCCGCATGCCCGGCAACGTGCTGCCGCCGGCATTCAATTTTTAATGGTTGATGAATTTCAAGATACGGATCCAGTTCAAAGCGAGATTGTTCGTGCGCTGTGTGGCAAAGAGTTACTAACAGGGAAACTCTTTTTGGTGGGCGATGCGAAGCAGTCGATATATCGTTTTCGGCGCGCGGATCCGGAAGTCTTTCACCAATTGCGGATGGAAATTCCCGAGGCAGGTCGTTTGCCATTAAGTACTAATTTTCGAAGCCAACCAGCGATTTTGAATTTCACGAATTGTCTCTTTTCTTCAGCGATGGAGCACTATTACGAACCCTTAATGCCATTCGACAAAAAACAGCACTCACCAACTCCTGGCATTGAGTTTCTCTTTGCGTCCCCTGATGACCCGGAACTGAAAGGAGCAGAAGCAGTTCGTGAGACGGAAGCGGAATGGATTGCGGCTCGGGTACGACAATTACTGGATGATGAAACGCCACGTGTTTGGGCTAAAAATTCACAAACAGGCGAACGGGAGTTAAGACGTGTTGAGCCAGGGGATATTTGCATTCTGTTTCGTGCACTCTCGAATGTAAGTTTGTATGAAAAGGCATTACAGAAACAGGACCTGGATTATTATCTGGTTGGTGGGCGTGCCTTTTATGCGCAACAGGAAATTTATGATGTCAGCAATCTTTGCCAGTATCTGGATAATCCCGATGACGAATTGAGTTTACTGGGTATTCTGCGTTCACCTTTTTTCAGCCTTTCCGATGATACCATCTATTCGATCGTCCGTAATGCAGAAACCCTAGCGGAAGCAATGCGCACACTGCCTCCCGATGAATTACAACCAGAACAGAAACGGCAGGTGCTTTACGCCCAGAGTGTGCTTGCGGAGTTACACTCAAAAAAAGACAGGCTCTCGCTGGCCGAATTGTTGAATCTGGCATTAGAGAGAACAGGCTATGATGCGGCTCTACTGAATGAATTTCTGGGTGAGCGTAAAATTGCCAATCTGCGAAAGTTAATCGAACTGGCTCGCAATTTTGAATCGACGGGGCTATTTACTCTCAAAGATTTTGTACAGAGAATTCGAGATTCGATTTTGGAAGAAAGTAAAGAAGAACTGGCGGCGACTCTACCGGAAACCAGTGATGTGATTCGGCTCATGACAATACATCAATCAAAAGGGCTCGAATTTCCAATCGTGATTGTGGCAGACCTTGATCGCAAGTCACACGGGGGGAGTAAAGCACCCTTTTTACATCCCGAATGGGGAGCGTTGCTCTCTCTTCCTGCGGAACGCGGGGTTGTCCCTGAAAACTATGCATTCAAGATGCACCATGCGTTGGAACAGAAGGCGAATGAAGAGGAAACCGTTCGTCTGCTATATGTCGCCGTGACACGTGCTGCTGATTATTTAATTCTTTCTGCTGGATTACCCTATGATCGCAAACACCAGTCTCCCTGGATGAAGCTTTTGGCGCGGCACTTTGATTTAAGTACAGGCACACCTGCCGTTGATCCTTATCTCGGTAAAATTTCATTAGGGACTACTTCTGCTGACCAAATACCCCGAATCCATGTGCACCAGGTCAAACCACAGCTTACATTCAAGCGTGTACAAAAACGAAAGGAATTAAAGCCCAGTCAGTTTTTACAGGCTCTGGAACAGGCGACTCCTGAAGCATTGCCCATGACCTATGCTCCATTCCATCCTGATAGTGGAGAGAGAACTCATGTAAGTGTCTCACAACTGGAGGAGATGGATGCAGAATTACAGAAATCTCGCATCCATTGGCAGGGGGGCGCAGTTACAGAACTTTCATTAACTTCAGACGAAGCCACACAACTGGGGACACTGACACACGCCGTCATCGAACGTCTGGAGCCAAATCAGCCTGGTCAAGCTTCAGAGATTGTGGAATCCATTCTCTTTGATCAGCCATCACAGATTCAGCACAGGTTGAAACCTCTGATCACGCAGCAGATTTCCGCCTGGTATCAGTCTGATCTCTGTAAGATTTTACACTCAGCGAGTTCGCATTATCGGGAGCTGGATTTTCTGTTGCAGTGGCCTGTAACGGGCAGCGAAGCGGATCAAATGGACCAAAAAAGAAACGTGCCCATCACAATTATGGGAACGATTGATGCGCTCTTTAAGACAGCAGCAGGTGAGTGGATGTTGTTGGATTATAAGACGGGGCCACGTCTCGCACACATGACTGATGAAGATTTGACCGAAGAGTATGAATTTCAATTGGGAGTGTATACACTGGTCGTTGAACAACTCATCGGAGGCAGGCCAGATGCAATTGGTCTGGCGGTTGTGCATGATACTGTTCGCGTTGTGAAATTCGATTTGAATGAAACGCGACTCGATGAAATTTCTCAGAGAATATCACGAGCGATATTTCGTCTGAATCAACCTACTCCAGCGACAGAAGGTCGTTAACGAATTCGATGCCCAGTGAGTCACATTCCGAACTTGATTACTTTCAAAGTCTTCATCAATCGCCTGAAATCTTTGACCTGATTCAACAGCATGCAGGTTCAGAATTTCATCTGCAGAAGCAGTTAAGAAAAAACTATTCGCAGGACCTTGTACGGGCTGCATTGACTCTCTCTGAATTACGTATACGGGGACGTGCTAAATTTTCCCTCGCGGATCAGATGTGGTTTGACCGAAAAAGACTTGAACAGTCAACACCCGAACTGGTTTCACAATATAAAGCACAGCGATTTTCAGGGACAGTCTATGATTTTTGTTGTGGTATGGGAGGGGACCTGATTTCTTTAGCGAAGCGTGGTACTGTTGTCGGTGTTGACCTGGAATCCTTGTTGTGTCAATTCGCACGTTGGAATAGTGAGGTCTATGGCGTTTCTGAAACTGTGACCGTGTTGAATTCTTCTATCGAAGAGGTACGGGATCGGCAGGGGTGGTTGCACATTGATCCTGATCGACGGCCTCATTCTGGTGGTAAAGTGATTCGAATCGAAGATTATTTACCAGATTTAGAGACTTTGCTGGAGTTAATTCCACAGTTCCAGGGAGGTGCGATCAAACTTAGCCCTGCCAGCAATTTTGCCGGGAAATTTCCTGAAACTGAGACGGAACTGATTAGTTTGAATGGCGAATGTAAAGAAGCAACAATCTGGTTTGGCGAGTTAGCCGGTGATCAGGAATTTCGAGCCACTGCGATTTCGAAAGAGGGCAACGTCGATAGTATTGCCGGTCATCCGCTGGATGCTTTTGTCAGTATCACAGACGCAGGCGATTATATTTACGATCCCGATCCTGCCGTCGTGCGTTCGGGATTATTGGATGTGGTCGCTGATCAATTTTCGCTCAGTCGCTTGGATCCCGAAGAAGAATATCTGACATCGACAGAAAAAGTGGAATCACCTTTTTTTAGACGTTTCAAGATTCTAGAAACGTTATCGAATAACGAGAAGGAGATTCGAAAGTATTTTCGAACCGCGCCTTTTGGTCAACTGGAAATCAAATGCCGGCGGATTCCCGTTTCCATTGAAAATCTGCGTCGTAAATTATCTTTGAAGGGGGCCGCAGCGGGAGTTTTGATCATCGCTCGGTTACAAGGGAAAGCACGCGCCTTAATTTGTGAACGGGAATAGTGGTCTTGTCATTTCCTTTTCTCTGAGTATCTACAAAAAAACGGGAGCCATATCTGACTCCCGTTTTTCAAATATTTATTTGGTCTATTAGTTACCAACACCCTGAGCCTGGCGGAACTGGAATCGGTCGATTGGCATTAACTGTTGCGGTGGAACAGGTGCGTTATTAATGATGAACGGAAACGCGTAACAGATGACCATACCGGATGACATTTCGCCGATGTAGACAGCGCTATTTGCGATTTGGGCACGTCCCTGGTTTGGTAAACTGACTGTCCCTGAAACAATCACGTAATGCGGCTTCGCAGTGGGATCGACGTTGAAGTCGGCCGCCAGATTACGGTAATAAGCGTGCGTGAACTTTCCTGATCGTGAATTAATGGCAGCACCACTCAAACGACCCGTCAAAAAATCGAGTACAAAGACAGCTTCCGCATTGCCCTGTTTTGTAGGTGCGGTTGCGATAGCAAAGCGATCTCCGTCCCGGTCTGTTGCAACCGCCAGTGCGGGTTCGTGAGGCCAGAAATAGGATAAACACATACCACAGATCACACCGATAGTTAACCAAAAAAATCGATGTTCCGCATAATGATTTTTCATCAGAAATGTCTCCCTGTCTTTTTACTATTTAAGAGGTGTGTCTGTTGGCAGACGTACTTCAATTTTGATGTGATACACAATCCCAGCATTCAAAGGGATCTGGATACACTAATTGTACCCAAGGGCTTAAATAACTTCTAGACGTGATTACTGAACTACAAAGAATTGATCGATCATTTTGAGTGCGAAATCGCCCATTTTTACATCAATTTCTTCTCAGAATTCCCATTGGTTGTAATTCTGATCACGCAAAAGTATGCTGCTTTGTAAGTGATCGTCGTCAAGACTGGTCAGATTCAACATCTCGCAGCTCAACTCTAACTTGTATATTGATACGGGTATAGAACGAATCATTAAGAGGAAGGAATGACACAATGGAAACAATAAACGGTCAACTCAATCGTAAACTGCGAATGGCGCTCGTGGGTGGGGGACAGGGTTCGTTTATCGGTCGGGTTCATTCCATCGCCGCTTGCCTGGATAACCGAGCGGAACTGGTGGCGGGCGCGCTTTCATCGAATCCTGAAAAAGCAAAAGCATCTGCGCCGGCTTATGATATCAAGCCAGATCGCGCTTACGGATCCATAGAGGAGCTTGTTGAGCAGGAATCGTCATTACCTGAAGATCAACGCGTTGATTTTATCAGTATCGCGACACCTAATCACACTCATTTTTCCATTGCGAAAACAGCAGTAGAAGCCGGATTCAATGTCGTCTGCGATAAGCCCATGACCTTCGATTTGGCTCAGGCTGAAGAATTAAAAGCTTTGGTTGAAAGTTCCGGTGTGGTGTTTGCTGTCAGTCACAATTACACAGGTTACCCCCTGGTGCGAATGGCGCGGGAAATGATCTTGAACGACGAGCTTGGGGAAATTCAGGCGATTCGATCCAACTATATTCAGGGGTGGTTGCGATCACGTCTGGAAGAAGAAGATCAGAAACAGGCTGCCTGGCGAACCGATCCTGCAAAATCAGGAGCGGCAGGTGCTTTTGGCGATATTGCCACACATGCCTATAATCTCGGGCGTTATATGACGGGGCTGCTTCCCGAAGAAATCTCATGCAATTTAAAAATCTTCGCACCCGGGCGTCAGCTGGATGATTATGGCCATGCCACCATTCGTTTTCAAAATGGCGCGCTGGGAACAGTGACTGCAAGTCAGATTTCACACGGACGTGAAAATGATCTGTTTATCGAGATCGATGGTACGAAAGGAGCATTGGCATGGCGACAGGAAGAACCCAATCAGATGGTGATCCGCCGCAATGGTCAACCACATTCAGTTTACACACGGGACCCTAATGCCCCTTATATGAATGAATCTGGAGCGGCTGCCTGCCGTTTACCTTCGGGACACCCGGAAGCATTTTTCGAAGCGTTTGCGAATATTTACCGTTCCGCATTTGATGCCATGGTTCAGCGTATTTCTGGCCAGTCTTTTGAAGCGAAAGATACAATCTATCCCAATGTTTATGATGGTGTCGAAGGGATGTTCTTCATTCAGCAATCGGTTGCCAGCAGTGACGAAAATGGTGCCTGGTTGCCTTTTCAATGTGAAAGTGCCAGACGTTAATCTGTTAGAGAGTTAATTTTGTTGACACTCTTAAATGAGTGATTGCTGCGCCAGGATCAACGTTCCCAAAAGAGAAACAGGAAGTTTAGTGTTTCATGAAGAAAATTCCGCTGCATTATCAAATTTTGATTGCTCTGATCGTGGGGACCTTTCTCGGTTTTCTCTTCAATCCAGGTGAGATTACGCTTGCTGATCTTTCACTGACTGTCAGCCGATCAGAGACAGGCTATCGGGTGATTGAAAAGTATGCAGGCGATCAACAGAAAGACTACCAATTTAAGGATCGCAAAGAACTCGTCGCGAATTATCCCGAATTGGCCAAATTATTTGCCATGGGGGAACTCGAAAAGCCGGTAACTGTGGAGGTGAATCAAAGGTCGATACATATCGTCGATTCCGTAAAAAAAGTGACGTTGACTTACACTAGGTCTATCGATGAGAAGATGGTTGTAACTTCTTACTCTGCGTCTAGTGGTGAGGAGCTTGTCAAAAAATATCCCCAATGGGAAACTGATTATTTTTTGTTTGGTACCGGCCTCTCACAAAAAGTGATGGCGATTTCTAAATGGCTGGGTGACTTATTTTTGCGGTTGTTAAAGATGGTGACGATCCCTTTAATTGTCACTTCATTAATTACGGGTATTGCAAGCCTGGGAAACGCGACTCGATTTGGAGCCATGTTTTCCAAGACCCTCTTGTATTACCTGTTTACCAGTCTGCTGGCGATCAGTACCGGAATTTTAGTTGTGAACCTGATTCGACCTGGAATTGGTGCTGAACTGCCGGGAGGCAGCGGAGTTCTCTCTTCTGGACGGGAATCAGTAGGCTCCATTTTTCTGGATATGATCGATCGGCTCATTCCGACAAACATTATTCACTCCTTGGGGGCAGGGGAGTTCCTTTCGATTATTTCTTTCAGCATGTTGGCGGGAATATTTATTATTCTGGTCGGTGGTAAACATGCCAAAGTGCTCACAGATTTCTTTCAAGCTGGTTTTGAAGTCATGATGCGAATGACGATGTTTGTGATCAGCCTGGCTCCTATTGGTGTGACGGCATTTATGATCTACGCTGTCTCTTCACAGGGAATTGAAATCTTTAAGACACTCGGCTGGTATATGATTACTGTTTCTCTTGCCTTGCTGATTCATGCAGTGGTCATTTTACCTTGTCTCTTGAAATTTGTCGCAGGTCGTTCTCCAGTAAAATTTGCGCATGCGATGAGTCCCGCCTTGATGACGGCGTTCTCGACTGCTTCTTCGAATGGAACATTACCTCTAACGATGACCTGTGTAGAAGAAAATGCAAAGGTTTCCAATGAGGTCAGTTCGTTCGTGCTTCCTTTAGGAGCGACAATCAATATGGACGGGACCGCGTTGTATGAAGCTGTCGCGGTGTTGTTTATTGCACAAGCTTATACAGGCGTGGTCATGCCACTGCCAGACCAGATTTTGGTCGCTGTTACGGCGTTACTAGCCAGTATCGGCGCCGCAGGTATCCCGCATGCCGGATTGGTGATGATGGCGATTGTGTTACAAGCAGTAGGCTTGCCACTCGAAGCACAGGGAGTGATTATTGCCGTCGATCGGGTACTGGATATGTGCCGCACATCGGTCAATGTCTGGAGTGATTCCTGTGGATGTGCGATCATTGAACGTTATCGCGGACCAGCTGCTTCCTCAAACAGTGCCTGAGAAAAATTAACCTGAAGCTGCCAGAATTGGATATTGCTTTGTAATTCTTGTGGTACAACTGTTTCAATCCTCATAACCAGACCTCTGAGTATTTTGCCTGTTCCTGCCTGTCGATAGAAGAAAAGGGAGATTTGCGCTCCCGGATATTGAATTTTCTTCCTCGGCATCTCCTGGATCAGGTGAAATGGAACAGACAATCACCCCACCTCTGGAATGGATTCACACGATCTGTGATCAATTTACAGAAATCACTGGTTGGACGCTACGATTTATGTCTGCCAAACCAGGAGAACAAAAATCACAGGAAGCCGAACTCTCAGAGGTTGAGAAATACTGTTGGTATGAGTCGATAGAAGATGGTAATTGTTGTTTGGGCTATCTTTACCTGACACTACCGGAAGAGGCAGACCAAGATCGTTTGTTTGTAACAGCCATCAAATTTGCAGAGTTGGTAGCAGGATTAATTTCAAGGATTGAAACCCTGAATACGTCTTTGGAGCTGAAGAACAAAGAAGTTTCTACGCTCATGGATGTGGGGCTCTCATCAAGTAAACAAAGTGGCTTACAGGATGCTCTGCAAAAATTGTTGGAAGCTGCTTTACAACTGACGGGACTGCGTTCTGCCGGCTTCTTTCTGTTGAACTCTGAATCGAACCAGCTATCACTGCGAGTCCAGTACAACCTGACTCCTTTTGAAATTCCTTTTCATCAAAGAATCCTGTCCGAGTCGCCCCCTGATCTGGAAGCGTTCTCCAAAGAAGGGATTGTTATCAACAGTCAGGAAACCCCACAGTTGACTCACTGGTTACCGGAAGGTTGTCTGACTGGAGTTTGTGTTTCAGTTCAGTCTGATTCCGGTCCGTTTGGAACACTGTGGGCCTTTGATCGTCGAGCCCGTCGATTGAATGACCGGGATATTCACGTGTTAAAATCGATTGGTGCTCAGGTGGGGACCATTCTTGAGAGAGCAGTCTTGATCAAAGAAAGCCAGAATCAACTTCGCTTGAAAAAAGAACTGAAGGTGATCTCGGAATCGTTTCCTGCTGAGCTGGTTCGAGATCCTTCACAAAATCGTGAGTTCCAAGCGGCGGTCCACACAATCAGCCACCATGAAGTAGGCGGTGATTTATGCGAATTTATCACACTGTCTCCCCATGTGACCTGTTTTGCCCTTGGTGATGCCTCGGGTGACAGTATTCCCGCTGCAGTTGTCATGGCCTCTGTCAGAGGGGCCTTACGAACGTTAACAGAAGGTCCGATTGAACAGGCGAAAGATACCCGGTTTGTGATCAGTCGCATTAATAATGCCTTATACCATACATCATTGCCGCATCAGTTTATGAGTATGATTTATGGTGTGATTGACACACAGAATCGGACATTCACCTATACCAATGCCGGGCACCCCGCACCGTTTTGGGTCCACAAGGGAAAAATTACCAGTTTGACATCGCATGGGATGTTACTGGGAGTGACTGACACCACCGATTATGATTATTCTGTCATTCCCATTTGCACGAACGATATCATTGTTGGCTTCAGTGATGGAATCAGTGAAGCAATGAGCAGCGAACGAAAAATGTTTCGCTCAGATGGAATCATGAAAGTCCTGGAAAATCATACCGCAGATACGGCTGAAGAAGTGATGCAGGGGATCTGGTCCAAATTACAGAAACACCTGGAAGGCGGAAATGATGGAGATGACCGCACTTTAATGGTCATTAAATTTGCACGCGATCTCGAATGATTTCTATTCGCATCGTTCATGGAGACATTTTAACCTACAATTCGAAAACCGGGGCGATTTCCTTTTGAGTGCTTATTGTTCTCTGATAACCAGTCTTGTGGAGCGTCACTCGTAATCTCAATTGTGGCATCCTGATCTGTTTCGTTTTTCACATTCAATGCCGGTTTCCTAGTAGTAGTAGCTTGAGATGACTTTTGTTTTTGCGCTGGTTGAGAGATCCAACGGTTAATACGAAACAATTGCGAACGGGGGACCATGATGGGGAAGTGGGAACAGCGGTAGCTTTTCCTCTCCTCATTCTTCCATATTCCCGCTAGTTCTGTACCAAGTAACGCCAGATTCAGAGAATGTTCTTGCTCATGTATCGATTCTTGAATCATTCGTGTTATTAAATACGTCACAGACTCGCGGGGAGCATCTTCCTGCCGACCGAGCGCCAAATAGTCTGTTCCTGCTGCATGTTGTAGTCCATAGGCGCAAGCAACCAGAGAGTTTTTAATAAACAATGCATCAATTCGCGCTCTTCCTGCTCGAACCGCAGGTCCGTGAATTTCTCGTAAGAACGCTAGTTTTCGTTGATTGGAAAAATCACCACCGGCGATTGTCGTCTGGTTACCAAAACGAAAATCCATTTGTTCAAAATGTGCCCAGAGATCCCAGCGTGGATTCCAGCCGGGAGCTGTCGGGTCTTCCATTTGTGATCGATAAAAGGCAACATGGCCTTTTGCCGAAATGACTTGTTCCGCTGATTTAATGATGTGCTGGGTTTCTGATGATCGACTGGCGAGATAAGAAGTCCAATTTGTCTCTTGTGTGTTTACAAGTGGAAGCTGTTTCCAGATGGCTTCACTTCCCTGAAATCCAACAGATCTTAAGGCATTGGCAGTACGTTTGTGATCATGGCCATCCTGGTCGATATAGCGCAAGTCGATGAGATCCCAATCTCGCTTGGAGCCGTGGATATGTCGTATTGCAGTGACCATTGTAGCAGCGGGATTGGAACCAATCTGTCCATAGTATGCCCCCCAGCCATCCAGCGGATAAGTCAGCACACGTATCGTACCTAATTTGGTTGTGACTGGTTTTACAACCAGAGGTACAATGCCGATGACCTTGTTGCCTAATGTGATTAGCAAGACCCTTAGCTTGAGTCCTTGTCCGAAGTGTTCCCAGTAATGCTCCAGCCATTCCGGAGAATGCGCAAACGTCGCACCTTTCGTCTTTCCCAGCAGGGCGTGCCATGCCAGCCGAAAATTATCTAGTTGATCGATGTCGTTGATTTCAGCAACTGTGATCATAGAACCTCCGGTTATGACAAAAATGGGAAGAGAATTAAATCAGTAAAACGATTGCCTTAATCAAATGGGCCGCAAGAAACATACCACATCAAAGCTAAAGTAAACGAACAGTCTACATTTCTGACTGGAACAGGGCACTTTAGATCAGAACAACGGGATTGTAAGGATATCAGTTCAGAATTTGAGGAAGAAAAACAGAACTCGATTGAATGCAACAATTCTATTTCGGATAACCCTTCCAACCAGACGCCTGCATTACGTCGCTTTGTTGTTTTTCTGCAACACAAACTGATTTTGGTTGAAAAAAATCAACATGTTTGTGCTGGAAAAACTAACTACTCAGTTTTTTGAGTGCAGCTTCAGCCGCTTTTTTCACTTGAGGATCCTGATCTTTGCTTGCGGTTTCCAGAGCCGCTTTGATTTTGGGGGTATTGATTCCAAATTCTCCCAGACTGATTGCCGCTTCCAGGCGCGCGTTGGGATCAGGGTGTTCCGTGACGAGTTTTGTCAGAATCGGGGCGGCAGCTTTGGCTCTGGTAGGGCTGGGATCAATTTTTGTTAATGCCCAGAGTGTAACGGCGTTTTCCTCTTCGTCATGCTTTGCGAGTTCTTTTTCCATAATAGGGACTACTGATTTCGCCGATTTACCAAATCGAGCCATCGCATAAGTAGCAACGACTCGTAAAATCGGATCACGAGAGTCAAGGTAAGGAGTGATCAAGGGAATGGCGGAAGCGGCTGGTGGACCAATTTCTGCTAAAGCAGTAATCAATTCAGCGACGACTCGCTGGTCCTGTTCTTTCTTAAGTGCCTGACTCAGACTCGGTGTGGCGGACTCTGCGAGAGGACCACTCAACGAGATCGCATTGGCTGCTTCTCTACGCACGACAGGGTTCTCATCGGCGAGAACTTTAATCAATCCTGGTAATGCCGCTTTCACTGTTTCAGGATCAGTTGGATTGGCTCTAACCAGTGCCCATGAGCAAACGAGCCGAAATCTTTCATCTTCATCTGAAGCAGCAGCATATTTCTTGAAAAGTGGTAATGCTTTTTTACTTCCAATTTTTGAGAGTGCATAAACGGCCGTGTTTCTGGTTTTGCCAGTTCCAGTCTCCATGATTTTTAGAAGCTGTGGTTCTGCTTTGATCGCAGCCGGACCAATGTCTCCGAGACTGATAATCGCTGTTTCACGAAGATTCGCATCTGGTGAGTCAATCAATTTGAGCAGTGCCGGAATGGCTGATTCGGAGGAGCCTCCAATTTCGCCCAGAACATGAGCAGCCAGAAGTTTCAAAGGAGAATTATCGTCAAGTAGTTTTTTTAAGGTTGGTACAGAGGCTTCACCGATGGCCGCCAATGCAGAGGCACTATTCAGTGTCAGAGCTGTCGGTCCTGCCTGCATCGCTTTGGAAAGTTCTGGGACGGCGGCAGAAGCATCTGGACCGATTTCTCCCAATGCCGCAGCCGCATCAAGTTTGACATTCAGATCAGAGTCAGAAAGCAGTTTGATTAATTCTGGAACAGCCGCTTTCGCTTTTGCCCCAAAATCTCCCAGCGCAAGCGCAGCATGAGCGCGTATCTCTGGTGATGTGTTATTTAACAAAGTGATTAAAGCAGGTACAACTTTTTTGGGTTTCGCATTGATGGCACCTAAAGCGTGGGCTGAACGCCAGACGAGATCGGTGTCTTCTGACTTCAAGGCTTTAAGAAGAGTGGGAATCGCTGCTTCACCTTGTACACCCATCTGAGCAATCACATCGCAGATTTGCTCGCACTGATCTGTATGATTGGCTTTGTATTCTGATTTCAATTTATTCAGCAACGGTTTTACAGCGGGGGCACCAATTTCTGACAGAGCTACAGCAGCGTCTGATCGAACTTCGTTAATGGGGATATCCAGACTACTCAATAGCACTTTGATAACTTGATCCAAATTTGCTTTATTATCTGGGTCGATGGACCAAAGTGCCCAGGCTGCAGCTACTTTGATGTAAGAGTTGTTGCTTTCCAGGAGAGTGGCAATTTGTTTCGCTGCAGGTTTTGAAGCGGGACCAATGAGCCTTAAGGCTTGCAATGTATTAAATTTCAGAATAACCGAATGGCCACGCAGGATTTTTGTCAGTTCAGGAACCGCAGCGGCGGCACCAGGACCAATTTTTCCCAATGCGATGATGGCTTCACTACGAGAAGCCACTGAGCCTCCTTTAACTACACGAATTAAGGCCGGAACTGCTGGTTCGGAAATAGGCCCCAGTTCTCCTAACGTATGAGCGGCTAACGCTTGCTTCTCTTCATTCTCGCTATTTAAGTCAGTAATCAGCAATTTGATATCAGGAGTTTGCGCCATAGCAAAGTCAGAAGCGAGCAAACAAATTCCGAAAAGAAGTCCTGCGGTTAGTAACTGACGCATGAGTATCGTTCCTGCTAATCATCGTTGCAAAAGCCAGATTTTCCGAAAGGTGAAGAATTCACATTACCTTCTCAAGAAAGACTGGCGAAATAGAAAGGAGAACATTAAACTATAATATAATAGATATCATGATCTGAGTTCAAAAATCAAGTAATTCTGCTCAGTTTCATCAGGAAATCATATAAGCTTGTTCGCAGGGATTGAAAAATTCCCGCGGGATGAGGTTCCGTTATCAGTTTATGCTTTGAGGTGAGAGATGAGAACAGTGATACGCAAAATGGCCCTCTCTGGATTATGTTTAATAATCCTTTTGTCTTCTGCAGGGTACTCAATGCTACAGGCTGCTGGTCCCTTCTTCCCGAGAAGAACGATTTACAATTATGGGGGATACTACAGCCCCTCCGTGTTTTACGGTAATCGTTGGTATGGTGGTGGTTACTATGGCGGCGGCTATTATGGTGGTTGGAATGATGGGTCTTCTTTAATTCGCGCACAAGGACAAGCACAGGTCGATCGTTCCAAGGCCATGGTCAATTATGAAGATGCACGCAGTAAATATATCGACAACCAGAAGAAAGTAGCAGAGACTTACATTGCCCGACAAAAGGCACAGAGAGAATCGATTCAGTTGCAATCACAGATCAATGAAGAACGAGCCAAACAACGACAGGCAGCTTTAGATCGACAGGCTGAGAAAAATCGCAAAATGCGTGAGTCAGGTCTAAGCCCCTATCTGAATGCGAGTGCTTCCCAGGACAAAGCAACTTTGACCGCGAGTCAATTCAATCCTGCGACAGGCAAGATTAACTGGCCTGAATCATTGATGGGTGAGGAATACAAGGCATCTCGTGAAAAAATTCAGGAATTGTTTTCCTTAAGAAACTCAACAGGTGTGACTTCGACCCTGTCTCAGCAAATTAGCGATGAAGCGCAAGTCATGAAGAATATTCTTCGCGGTCAGATTCGGAACATGCTTCCCAATGATTATCTGTCTGCACGTGGTTTCATCGAAGGGTTGGCCAATATGGGAAAAACTACCGCATAGTTGATAAAGAATGTCTCCCGAATGGCTCTTACGCTGACTCTCAAGCAAACACTCAAGGTGCCTCTTGAAGTGAATTCCGTCAATCATGAATCGGTGAGTCAGCAACCGGTTGATAAAGTACGTGCCTTACCCGTGTTACATGGTAATCGAAAACTGACAGTTGACGACTTTTTTGACGTGCAACAATCATCTGCGGAAGAAGACCTCATTGTCTGGTCGGGCGATTGTTCTCGAGTAAAGCATATTGGTGCAGGTTTGGTTGCAGGACGAATTCGCGTTGAAGGCAATGCCGGGATGCACCTGGCAGCAGAAATGTCTGGTGGCGAGATTCTGGTGGAGGGCAATGTCTCTGACTGGATTGCGACTGAGATGAAAGGCGGGACGCTGTGTATCAAAGGCAATGCCGGTGATCTGGTAGGGGCTGCCTATCCTGGTAGTAAACGGGGAATGAATGGCGGTACGATTTTGATTCATGGTAACGTGGGTCATGAAGCAGGTCACCGTATGCGCAGAGGGACAATCGCCATTGGGGGTACCTCGGGCGATGCGATTGGTTTCGATATGATTGCCGGCTCTATTTTTTCGTTTGGGTCTATCGGTAGACGTATAGGGGCTGGTATGCGTCGAGGCACGATTGCGTTATTCGGTGAGTCAAATGAACCGGAATTCTTACCGACCTTTAAGTTCTCATGTGTGTACCACCCAACCTGGCTCTTCTTTTTCTTACGACAATTGAGATCCTCCGGTTTTCCCGTTCCCGAAGATTGTTTTGATCGTGAATATCGACGATACTGTGGGGATTTTCTCGCACTTGGCAAGGGCGAAATTCTAGTCCGCCAGTGATAAAGGTTACCTCTTTTGACATTCGGCTTTACTTCGATTCATGTCTGAACAACGCAATATTGCTGAGCGGCTTCGTCAGTCAGCTCAAGTTTATCCCTATCAGAAAGCGGTTGTCTTTCCTGCAGGAAAGGATCACCAGGGGCGCTATACCTACAGTAGTTTGACATTTCAACAACTTGATCAGGAAAGTGATCGCCTGGCGCGCGGCCTGATTCAACTGGGTGTGAAACCCGGAACCCGAATGGCATTGATGGTACGTCCCAGCCTGGAATTCATCGCGCTGACGTTTGCCTTGTTTAAAGCAGGAGCTGTGATCATTCTTATCGATCCGGGCATGGGGGGAAAAAATATTATTCGTTGTTTGTCGGAAGTAGAACCGGAAGGCTTTGTTGCAATCCCACTGGCTCAAATGATTCGCAAATTCAAAAAAAGATCTTTTCCGAAAGCACACTTGAATGTGACTGTGGGAAAACCGGTGTTGACGTCAGGCATTGACTACCGCTGGTTACTCGGTGGTGACTGGAAGCCGTTACCAATGGTCCAGCGAACACTGACTGATCCTGCAGCGATTATTTTTACGAGTGGCAGCACAGGTCCTCCCAAAGGAGTGGCATACGAACACGGTATGTTCTGGTCACAGGTTGATTTTTTGCGGGATTATTATCAGATTCAACCTGGTGAGGTCGATTTACCAGGCTTTCCATTATTTGCACTCTTTAATTCGGCAATGGGAGTGACAACGGTGATTCCCGATATGAACCCAACCAAGCCGGCACTTGTAGATCCGGTCAGGATCATTGCACAAATAAAGGATCAAGGAGTGACACAGGCCTTTGGATCTCCCGCCATGTGGAATCGGATTGGCCGGTATTGCGAACAGCATCAAGTAAAACTACCTTCACTCAAACGAATCTTGTCAGCAGGGGCTCCGGTCCCGGTGCATGTAATTGAACGCATGCGACAGACCTTTTCTAATTCAGAAACGGATATCAATACGCCGTATGGTGCAACCGAATCATTGCCGGTGGCTTCGATTTGTGGACGGGAAGTGATTGAAGAAACCTCAGAGCAGACCCGGTCAGGGGCGGGGACCTGTGTGGGCGCTCCGTTTCCGGGCGTCCAGGTTAAGATTATTGAGATTCACAATGAGCCGATTGAATCTATTGAGCAAGCTACAGAGCTTCCTGCAGGTGAAATTGGGGAAATCATAGTACAAGGTCCGATGGCAACGCGAGAATACTTTCTGCGACCAGAGGCAACACGGCTTGCAAAAATTCCAGATGGAGAACAGTTCTGGCATCGCATGGGTGATGTTGGTTATCGTGATGAAGCAGGAAAACTCTGGTTCTGTGGTCGGAAAGCTCATATCGTTGAAACCACACAAGGAGCCATGTTTACCATTCGTTGTGAAGCAATCTTTAATGAACACCCACGGATTTATCGTAGTGCATTGGTCGGAGTCGGCGCGAAACCAAATCAGAAACCGGTGATGATTGTTGAGCCGGAGCAGGGAGAATTTCCTGAGAGCAAGCCAGACCGTGAACAACTTACTCAGGAGCTGTTGGCGTTAGGGCAGGCCAATTCATTAACGCAGTCGATTGAAACGGTTTTATTCCATCGCTCTCTACCCGTTGATATTCGGCATAATGTAAAAATCTTTCGTGAAAAACTAGTACCCTGGGCAGAGAAACAAATCGGATGAATATACTCGTCACCGGGGGAGGCGGCTTCCTTGGTCTCTACATCGTCGAACAGTTAGTGGAAGCGGGGGAAACAGTCCGTGTGCTTTGTCGCGGAGAGTATACACGTCTTAAAGAATTGAATGTAGAAACTGTGCAGGGGGACATTCGAGATACCGCGACTGTGAAGCAGGCCTGTGAAGGAATCGATTCCGTTTTTCATACGGCAGCCGTTTCCGGTATCTGGGGGCCGTGGGATTATTTTCATAGTATTAACACACAGGGAACACTAAACATTCTGGACGCTTGCAAAACCGAAGGCGTGACCAGATTAATTTACACCAGCTCGCCCAGCGTGGTTTATGATGGTGCTGCCCATGAAAACGCGAATGAATATCTGCCCTATAGCGATCAGTACCTCTGTCATTATCCGCATACCAAAATGCTGGCCGAAAAAGCAGTGCTGGCTGCGAATGGGGAAAACGGATTGGCGACAGTCGCGTTAAGACCGCACTTAATCTGGGGACCTCGTGATAATCACTTGATTCCACGATTGATCAAACGAGCGAAATCGGGCCGCTTGCGACAGGTGGGCCAGGGGACGAACCTGATTTCGATGAGCTATGTGGAAAACGCCGCTGCCGCTCATCTACAGGCCGCCGCGCGATTGTTTCATGATTCGCCTGTCGGGGGGCAGGCATATTTTATCAACGAGCCGGAACCTGTTTTATTATGGGAATGGATCAATCAATTATTGCAGGCAGCCGATTTACCGCCGGTTCAAAAACACATTTCCGTCAAAGCCGCCAAACGGATTGGGGGCGTATTGGAGTTTTTGTTTCGTATATTACATTTACCCGGTGAACCTCCGATGACCCGGTTTCTAGCTTCCCAATTGAGTAGTTCCCATTATTACGATATCAGCCGTGCCCGCCATGACTTTGGATATCATCCAATCGTAGACTTCGAAGAAGCGATGCGACGCATGGAGCCGGAACTAAAACGGTTGGCGGCACAGTAGTGATATTTTGGTGATTACTATCTGTTGATGCTTTCAGGAAATCGGACTTAAAGGTGTGAATCGCTCTTGGGAAAAAAGCGGAGAGAGATTACACTTGCCAGGATTAGCTTTAATCAGGGGTGTTCCCAAACTCTGATTTAACAAGAATGCTAAAGTGATTCGAAATTAAATAAACTAAATGGAGTGATACATGTCGTCGTTTGATCTATCCGAGCATGGAATTAACGTGGAATGGGTCATGCGGAACCCTGATCCCTCGATGTTATATGAAGAAGCCATTCGCTATGAGCCGGGAGCTTCGATTTCGGATACCGGAGCACTGATTGCCTATTCTGGCGACAAAACAGGTCGGTCTCCCAAAGATAAACGGGTCGTTAAACATAAAAAATCGGAAGCGGATATCTGGTGGGGAGATGTCAATTATCCACTCGATCAGCATGCCTTTTTCTGCAACCGCGAACGGGCAACCGACTATCTGAATATCTGCCCCCATTTATATGTGATTGATGCCTTTGCCGGTTGGGATCCTGAATATCAAATTAAAGTTCGTGTGATCTGCTCGCGTCCTTATCATGCTCTTTTTATGCATAACATGTTGATTCGACCTACTGAGGAACAACTGGAAAACTTCGGCAAGCCTGATTATGTGATCTACAATGCTGGAACGTTTCCCGCGAATCGATTCACAACCGGCATGACTTCTAAGACAAGCGTGGATCTGAGTGTTGAGGATGGCGAGATTGTGATTCTGGGCACAGAGTACGCAGGCGAAATGAAGAAGGGAATCTTCACCGTCATGAACTATCTGATGCCCAAGCGCGGAATCTTGTCGATGCATTGTTCGGCAACCGCGGATCGCGAGTCGGGGCGGTCGTCAGTACTATTTGGACTTTCAGGAACCGGAAAGACAACGCTTTCAGCCGACCCCAAGCGATATTTGATTGGCGATGATGAGCACTGCTGGACCGACAATGGTATCTTCAATATCGAAGGTGGCTGCTATGCGAAAGCGATCTATCTCTCACGTGAAAATGAGCCAGAAATTTTTCAGGCATTGCGTTACGGCGCGGTACTGGAAAACGTGGTGTATGACGAAGCCGATCATCATGTGGACTTTGATGATACGAGCTTCACACAAAATACACGTGGTGCTTACCCGATAGAATACATGCCCAGTGCAAAAATCCCGTGTGTTGCCGATCATCCTAATGATGTCATTTTCCTCACCTGCGATGCATTCGGTGTGCTACCTCCTGTCAGCAAATTGACTCCTGAGCAGGCCATGTACCACTTCATCAGCGGATATACTGCAAAGGTTGCTGGCACTGAAATGGGAGTCACAGAACCTGAGGCGACTTTTTCTCCCTGTTTTGGCGGACCGTTCCTAGTCTGGCATCCGGGAAAATATGCGGATCTGCTGGCGGAGAAAATCAAGAAGTACAATGCAAACGTCTGGTTGGTCAACACCGGTTGGAATGGGGGCGCGTATGGTGTGGGCGAACGCATCAGCCTGAAAGCCACACGGGCGATCATTGATGCCATCCATTCAGGGGTTCTCAATCATGCACCCACAGAGATCGATCCTATTTTTGGAATGGCTACGATTACGAAGTGCCCGGGTGTAGATGACAAGCTTCTAGTGCCCCATAATTCATGGGCCGATCAAAGTGCTTACAAGGAGACCGCAGTCAAACTGGCAACCGCCTTCAATAATAACTTCATGAAATACGCTTCAGGAGTCTCCGAAGAAGTCATCGCGGCTGCACCTCAGGTTTGAGTTATTGACTGATATTGAGGGGGATAATCACTTCAGTGAATTATCCTTTTTAAGATCGATTCTTATTTCTGATTCTTTTTTATATCGACACGATGGGACTTTGTCGTTTTACGAGAAGTGTCATCCATACTAATGTGAGTTGCAAATTACAGGACCTCCTTGACAATCATTTGGTGTTTTGCTCGAATTTGAATGTTGATTTAGAGTGAAACCGAAATTAAGGAAATATAGAATGTCGAAACTGAATCAGATTATTGCCATTGCGAATGGTAAGAAAACCAAGACCACTCGTGAGATTACAGAGACATACAAAAAAGTTCAAAAGTCTGCTTTGTTTGACGGGATTACTCGTACCTATCAGCCATTGGATGATGAGGGCGAAACATTTCCACCAGAAAAGAAAAATATACAGTATTCTGTCCCCAATGCGATCGAAGAAGTCTCGAAATCTTTGGCAGGATTATTTGACATCGTGGCGACACAAGATTGGGCGAACACCAAAGCAACTGCCGATATAGTTGTTGATGGCCAGACCATACTGAGCGATGTCCCCGTGACCTATATGCTTTTTCTTGAGAAACAGTTACATGACGTTCAGACGTTTGTTTCTTCGTTGCCAACACTCGATCCTGCTGAGAACTGGGAGTGGTCAGATGCCGCGAATTGCTATGCCTCTGAAGCTGCACAAACGAATAAGACGAAGAAAATGTTGCGAAACCATGTGAAGGCCGAAGCGACAGAACATCATCCAGCACAAGTCGAGACTTACAGCGAGGATGTCGTTGTTGGTAAATGGAATACAATCAAATTTTCAGGTGCGATTCCAGCGACAGAGAAGAGTAACTTACTTGAACGTGTTGGCCGCATTGTTGATGCTGTCAAATTCGCACGCGAGACGGCGAATATGTCGGAAGTGACATCCGTTAATGTTTCTCAACCTTTATTCAAATTCTTGTTTGATGTGACACCTCCATCTGAATGAAACCAGTGTGTGGCAGAAGCATTCCTTTATGCGTCTGCCAATTCTGCAATAATATCGTTAGGGGAGATGCACCGGATTGTACCTTTCAGTCGCTTCGATTCAATCGATCCAGCATGGGATTGCAAACGGTTTTGTATGTGTTATGATCTCACAAAGAGTAGCACTCAAACATGGAGTGCAAAATTCAGTATCAGACTAAGATTGAATTCTTCGCCACTGTCAGTTGCAGGTTCGAATCCTGCTCTCGCCATTTGTATTATTTTCGGCGAGATAGCCCAATAGGTAGAGGCAAGTGTTGCGAACACAAATGAAGTTTAGATTATCACTCTAGACTCATTTGCACTGATTGTTGTCTCGAATGCCGGATGAAAATGCTTGAAGATGCAAGTTCGATTCTCGCCTCCTCCACTTTTTTACTTTTGTCAGACATGCCATTAACGTTTGAAATATTGGAGGAGTAGGCCTAATGGTAAGGCCATTCAAGTGATTAAACTAAACGATGGCTTAAACGGATACCGGCAACAATCATCGACTGAAATTCAGTGCGACATTGCCCACCGCAGGAAGGTTAGACCTGTGGTGGGTCCTTTTTATTTGTCAGGCAAACTAAATTGATGCATGCTGGATTACTATTATGGTTTTTCCAGGTTTTTTGTTTTTGATTTGATCAAGTGAGCGGCGATTTGTTTTGAAATTCGGGCGGGATTTGTGCGATCACAGTTAGCGAGCACGACAATCGTCAGGTCTAGCTTCGGATAATAAATCAGGTCGGAACGAAAGCCCGTAATGCCGCCACCGTGACCGATGGTTTGCTTGCCGTTAATCTTTCGTATAAAGGTGCCCAGCCCATAATTGATCGCTTTACCGTCAGAAAGTGTGCCTCGCGTAGTCATTAATTGATATGATTCGGGTTTGAGCAGGCTGTTGTTGTGCAAGCCGCGCTGCCAGAGAATGAGGTCAGTCACGGTTGAAGCCATCGCACCTGCTGCAAATGGTTGCTTCATGTTGATAAATCCCGCATTGCGGAGTTTGCCACCCCAGCGAGAATAGCCGCTGGCTCGATTCGGTATGATTGGGCTGGCTTTGTCGTAGTAAGTTGTATTCATCTTTAATGGTTTAAAGACTCGTGTTTGTAAGAATTCGTCGTAAGAGAGTTCAGACACATTTTCGATGACCATTCCCAGCAGATAGTAACCTGAGTTGCAATATTTGAATTTCGTACCTGGTTCAAAATTAAACGGCATCTCTTTGAAGCGTGCCAAAATATCTTCATGCGTTACGTTTTGAGACAACAATTGACGGTAGTTAGGCAGGCTCGTGAAACTTTTGATTCCTGAAGTGTGTTGCAACAAATGCCGTAGAGTTACCACATGCGATTGAGTGGGATAGTCGGGCAGAAATTTCGTTAGTGGATCATCGAGTTTGATTTTTCCTTCTTCGACGAGCAAAAGAATTGCAGCGGCGGTGAACTGTTTCGTAATCGAGCCAATTCGATAGACCATTTTTTCTGTTGCCGGTACATCGAGTTCCAGATCAGCAGATCCATATCCCTTGGCGAGAACAATTTGGTCTCCGCGCGCAATGCCGATGCTCAAGCCAATACTGGCTTGCTTTTCGATCGATTCCATTGCGACGGAATCAACAAACGTTTCCAGATCAGCAGGAGCGATCTCCTGGGCTTGGACGTGTGTTGCAATGAAGAGGCAGGGTATTAGTAGTAGAAAATTCAAATGCTTAACAGACCATTGACAGCTCATCGAATTACGCTCCATTTTTATTTCAAACACTTTATTTATTGATTGCGTCCCAAAGATCTTGAATGAATCAAGGTAACCAAATCACTTCAAAACTCTTTAGTGAGTGACACAAGTGATTGTCTGACGTCCTCCAGAGTACCGACAGCCACAAACATGCGGAAGGAATATTCCCCTGGTTTAATTCCCTGTTGGTCGCGTACGCGGAAGGCACAGTTCCATTTGACGACTTTGGCTGCCTTGAAGCGAAAACGCCCATATCCCGCATGTCTGTAACCCTTTGAGGGTTGATCGGGAGAAAAGATACCCATCGCGTACTCGCCGTCTTTGGTACTCATGACGACGGGTAGTTTCTGCTCGCCAGGACCATCGCTGAGCGGTTCCAGCTTGCCCGTTGCAGGTTGAAAAGTCCAAAACTTCTCAAACTCGGCGGGCATGTAGCCGGTGAGTGCTTCGAATTGAGCGTAAGTGTGTTGCTCACCCTTGGGAACCGTGAAAGTCGTCTGATATTCGATCACCTGATCATGATCTTTGTAGCCGATGCGGACGTGCTTGGATACGAGATGATTTGAAAGAATTTTTTGGTTGAGCGCTAGCCGACCAGATGACTTCTGACCGGGCGCCAGCCAATACGCCATGCGTGTCGTGGTTTCCAATTCGTTTCCTGTGGCGCGGAGCGAGAGGAGCTTACTGGATGAGGTCTTTCCTGTCCCGTCGGAACGAGAACCGGCTTCTGTGGGGTTATAACGTTCTGCCCAGAATGGATCTGTCGATTGAAGGTCAAAGCTGGCCGCGGACTGCAGTTGTCGGCCATGATCAAAACTGTCAATGAATTCTTTTCCGTTCCAGGTGAGTGAGTCAATCGCACCGGCTAAACGATTGGTTGTTGTGATCACAATTTCAGAAGATCCCGCCTTTCGCTTGATGACGGCGTTGCCATTCACGGGGGCATCACCGAATGCGGGATTCGTTATCGAAAAAATCAAGAGGCTGTAAAAAATCAGATACAGTGAAAAATTACTGAGGCGATAAGACATAGGACATCATTGGTTTCTAATAAAGTGGTTGAACTTATTTAAGTTTATGTTGATATTAATCAGCACGATTTTTAGTTTTTCCGTTCTATACCATAATATTGACCTGGGCCAGCATACAATGTTTTTTGCGGTATCGAAAGGATCCAGTTATCTTGACAGCTGGGATTTCCGGGTACATGATCGCAAAATACTTTTAGTGAGTAGTCACCGGTAAATTTAAGAAGCAAGTCCCAGGCTGGAGTCTGAATATCCAAGTCGATTACTCTTTTGCCGGTCAAATGTGATAGTCCTTCCACGACCGTCTCGATTTCGTCGTCCCAGCTTGTTACGGTCTTCATGCCTCGATCAAGCCTCCAGGCACACCAGACCAGCAGATTGGCGCTCCCTTCATACTCTCGAAATTCTTGAGGGTGACTTAAATTCAACAACCGTTGACATCGTAAGATTTTCTTCCCCAATGCTAATTCAAAAGTGGTTCCAACTGCGCCAGAACTCACATACCAACATTTTTGGTTCAAGAGGCTGTCTCTCACTAATGAAGCAAACTTTGGTTTAGAGCATTTCATTATGAGAGTTTCTCTGAAGGAAAAATTTGTTCGAGACTGGTTTGTAAAAGTCTGATTCTATAAACCTCGCGTTGTTGCCTAATCTGGAAATGATGGTAAACCCTGCTTTTGCTATACCCTACGACAAATACATCAGAAACAGGTTCAGAGATGCTTGATGGAGCGGTGCTTATTTGACACAGAGAGAAGTGTGGTGTTATAATGTTTATATGGTAGTGTATGGATAGTTTTGACGCGTATGTCGCGTGATATGAGAGCAAAATTCATGGCACAAGATTGGTTCTTCGAGAATAAATCGACCAGATTTGGTCCCTTTACCCTGCTTGAAATGAAAGGGCTCATTCATATTGGTCGTGTTACACGCAAGACACGCGTGCAAATGGGAAGCACTGGAGAGTGGTATCCTGCGGGGCGTTTAAAAGTACTGTTTGACCAATCTCAAGAGGGAATAGATAGCACTGCTCAATGTTTACCGCAGAAACGCAGATTTCAGAGACCTTTCAGAGCTACCAGATTCAGTCCGATAAAGTCGTCTTCACTTAAGCCGTTTCTGATGGATGATCAAGATTCATTCTTTTTTAAACAGACTCACTGGATGGAGGGATTAGCTTGCAGCTTCGTAGTCCATTTTTTCATCCTCCTGGTCATGGGGTTAATTATATTGCGTTCGATAGATCAACCACAGTTCGAGATCTCAACAGTGCTTGTGGAACATGAAGAAGATGCCCTGATTGATTCCAAGATCGACTTGGTTGAACTCAATGTTGAAGTCCCTCAGACCGATTTTATTGATCTGAATGTCATTCCAAAACATGGTCTGAAAAATTTAGAGTCTCAAGTGGATCGCGCAATTGATCACATGGCGCGAGGTATAGGAATTGGCAGGGAAGGGGATTTAGAGCAGGGGTCTGGGTATGCACGGTCTGTCTTTAAGAGTCGCCTCAAACGGGAAAATGCTCAGACGGGTGCAGTTCAAGTATCGCTGATTTGGGAAGACGTGAATGACATCGACTTACACGTCATTCCTCCATCAAAAGAGCATATTTGGTATCGTCATAAAACGTCAATCTGTCAGGGGCGTTTAGACGTTGATATGAATGTCCGTTTTCCCTTTTCAATTGAGCCCGTTGAGAATATCTTTTGGCCCTTGCGAAAAGCTCCTGATGGAGAGTATCAAGTTTATGTGCATTACTATCGTTGTAATGGAGGTCCAACAGTCACGCCATTTCAAGTCATGCTGACGATTGATGGAAAATCATTCATTTTAGAGGAACAAGTGAGAGAGGGGGCTCCAAAAAAACTTCTTGTTTCATTTGATTACCCTCTTTCGGCAAAAACGAAACTCGCCTTGTCTCTCGAGTCGAAACGGCAAGAAAAAAAAGAGAAAGTCGCTCTTGCCGAGTTAACCAAACTGGAAGAGTTTCTCAAAGACAAGCCCCATGTTGCAAAGCAGAGATACCTTCAGTTTGCAATGCGGTTCCGGGGAACATTCGCAGCAGCAAAAGCAATGAAACTGGCAGAAGGTTTTACATTGGGATCACGATAGTCGTATCAAACACTGGGACCAATCTGTCAGCGAGTCTCATGTCTCATCAGAGGGCCTTCTGCTTTAGAACAAGTGAGATTAACAGGGCTCTACAGACTCTGCGTAAACACAGAATTCGTTCTGCTTTCTGATTTACAGTCCAGGATGAACTCTGAGAAAAACTTTGGCACTCTCTGAAAAGTTGCTACTGCGCGAATCAGGTTCCCACAAACGTTGAATCGTTTATCGAAGTAGTGTAACTCACGCGTCAAAAAGTCTGTCTCATTGGAAGATCAAATGAAATCTGTTTACTTGGTCTTAAGAGTTGAAGTGACTATTTATTTTATTAACGAAACTAAAGATCAGGTTCGAATGTAATCACTAGTGAAAAATTCATTTTGAACCAAACACTTGTAGATTAATTATTAATCATGTGTATATTAATAAACTGATGTATTAATTAAAGGAATATTTTGTTCCTAATGTAATTTTAGAAACAGTCATGAATCTGAACAGAGCATCTCTAAGAAATTTTCTTATTAGCCTCTCCTTCATTTCTAAAGAGGCAATAAAGTTTAACTCTATTTCTAAAGGAGTACTTTGTGGTGAAGAGTTCATTAAAAGACAGAAGATTTGGATTTACGTTAATTGAGCTGCTGGTTGTCATTGCCATTATTGCGATCTTAATTGCACTTTTATTACCAGCCGTCCAACAGGCTCGAGAAGCGGCCCGACGATCTACCTGCAAGAATAATTTGAAGCAGTTTGGATTGGCATTTCACAACTACCACGATGTTCACAATGTGTTTCCTCCCGGGGTTATTAACCGTCCCGGTGGCGCTGGCTGGTCGACCCGGTGTGTGACGATGTCAAACGGAGGTACTTTTTCTGACAACAGTTACCGTGCATGGGGTTGGGGAACTTTCATACTACCCTACATGGATCAGGCTCCCTTGTATAACATATTAAATCCAGATGGCTGCCGGATGCCTAATCGCGGCGCCAATTTTGCGGGCACCACACCACTCGATGATCCCGTTCCCGCCCATAGGTGTCCCTCGGATACGGGAAAAAAAGATTTTAACGATATGCACCAGGATTATTCCACATCCAATTATGTTGTGAATGATCGCATCGGGAGCGGCAATACCAAGATTCGTATTCGTGACATCACCGATGGAACCAGTAACACTCTCTTATTGGCAGAACGTCGCCTGAAACGCAATCCCGCAGGCAAACGTTTTGGAGGTGCGATTGTCTGGGGACGCAGTGGTGTTACAGACGCTGGCAACAAGTTCCGTGTCAACTGGCCCATCAACACTCCGACCGCAACGACTTCAGCTAATAACGCTGCATCAGGTGACACTGGTTGTACACGTCATGGAATGAGTAGTAACCATGAAGGGGGAGCCCAGTTCCTGATGGCAGATGGTGCGGTACGTTTCATTAGTGAAAACATCAGTCACAATCCTGCAGCCGGTTCGACTACCACGTGTTTGGGGATGAATGTCAACATGGCTGGTCCGGGATTTGTAATCCAGAATTTGTTCTTTATCGATGACGATGAGGTTGTCGGAGAGTTCTAAATTGGACTTTGAAACTTCTTTGAATTCAACCAGCTCAGTCGAGCTGGTTGATATTTTTTATTCTCAATTTTTAACAGGGCACTTACGGATGAATCAAATGGGCGTGGTTGTTCGAGCATTACTGGTTGTCTTGATTGCAGGTTGTTTGGGATGTGGAAGTCAGTCTGATTATACAGGGGAGAAACGATTTCCAGTCTCGGGAACGGTGAACTTTGGAGGCGAACCAATCCCTAACGGTATGATCTCCCTGATTCCAGAAGATGGAAAGTCCAACCCTGCTGGTGGGCCTATTGAAAACGGAGCGTTTAAAATCCCTGCTGATAAGGGGCCCAACAAGGCGTCCTACCGTGTTGCCGTTTATTGGCACAAACCAACAGGCAAGAAAAAGATCGACCCTGATACCGATGAACAAATCGACGAAGTCGAGCAGGTGATCCCTGCAAAGTATAACGACGCAACAGAGCTTTCTGTTGTTGTAACTGGTGATCCCGAGTCGGATGTCATGAAATTCAATCTCGATGAGTAATTCTGAATTGCCTCTGTCTCAGCAAGTGTGACAGAGGCGGTGCATGCCTATTCTCTAGAATGATTGGATATTTTGAGAGGCTCTGTCAGGAGTAGGGTGACTTAAAAGGCCATTACGCCTTCTCGTCTTCTGGCTGTTCTTCTTTGTTTTCCATTCCACTGACTAAAGTTGCGACCTGTAACTCCAGTCGTTTTATCTGACATTGAAGTGCGTTCTTCCGACAATCTGCTAAAAAAGAAAACTCAATTAACGCTTCAAAAATGAAGCAGACGGTAAAACCAGTGGCCCAGGCAATCATGGCACGGGTACTCTCAACCCGAAAGAACTGAACTGCAGAAACGATCATTACGGTAACCGTCACCGCCATCAGGCTAAACCAGGTGATGGTGATCCACTTTGAGTGGCCTCGAAACATTTGCAAGATACCTTCATTGTCCAGATTGTATCCATCATTCAATTCGTCCTGCTGAGCCTGGAGTGCCTCCCGAATCTGTTCATCAATTTCTTTCATAATTCGCTCCTTTGTATGACTTGCTTCAGTTGCTCCCGGGCATGATGTAACCGCGATTTGACAGTTCCGACCGGGATCCCTAACGCTTGTGCGATTTCTTGTGTTGACATGTGATCCATATATTTCATGGAAAGAATCTGTTGGCTGCTTGTCGACAATGCTTTGATACCTTGTTGAATTATTGACTGCACATGTGACTTGTTTCCTTGTTGCGCTGTGGAGTCACCCGCACTCTTTTTTTGGTGCGCTATTTCCGTCCACAATGTTCTTTGTCGCTGTTTGCGTCGCACCCAGTCGGTTGCTTTGTTCGCCACAATGCGGTACGCCCAGTTCCGAAATGACGATGGGTCTTTCAACCGACGAATGGTACGAATGATATCCAACCAGGCATCCTGAACGATGTCTCCCGCAGCTTCCCAGTCTTGAGTTAAATACCAGGCATGCCGCCGCAACCGGTTGTGCCAACGAGAGACAAGAGTTTTGAAAGCCTTGATGTCACCATCCTGGCATTTCAGCACTAGCAACTCGTCAAGGATTTGGTTGGGTGATCGTGTCATGGAACTGTGACTATAGTCGTAATCAGTTCCCGTTTGGTTCATTTATTTTCGAAAAAAATCCATTTACCTGAAGATCGTATAAGTAGATTCATCGGTTGTGGTCTAGAAGGACAAGCTAATCAATGGATTTATTTAGTGCTTTAAAAGCGTAGCTGTGAGTGGCATGTTAATCCGACTGCTCAGCAGATATTCATCTCAGGCGTTGTCGTCATATCGGTTAGAATATGTCTGTGGTCACATGACAATGCAAAAAAACTCTAGTAACAGAGTGTATATCGCAAGGTTGTGTGTTTTTCGTTTGTGTATTCAGATCATTTCAGAAATATGAAAACGTGATTTAGTCGTGATCGAATATCTAACATGATCTGGAATGGCGTGGGCCAGTCAAGCCAGAAAGATTTGCGCATTTTTGTCTTGAGTTTGACCGATATGAGCGGTGTTGATGATGCAAATGTAGTTGAAAGTAGTCTGAAATGAGGGTGATGATGAAGAGCTTGTTCAGCATGTTCATGATCCAATCATCAAAAACAAGGGACTTTTATAGTGATGAAATCAACAGGACCAGAAGTATTCACCGCGAAGAAAAAATTTCCACGCGCGCGCGACGCAGATCACAGAGTTTCGAGAACGGCGCGATGATGTCAAGAAGAAAAGTGGTCACCGTTTTAGGAAGGGAATTCCATTCGGGGGTTCCCGAAATTGTCAATGGGATTTTTTGGGTGAAAATATTGAACGTCGTTACTTAGTCAAAAAAGCCGGGAGGGATGTCATCTTTTGATTGAAAGCGTTCGCCGTCGGGGTTGTCTTCATTCATGACCCAGGGGTCACCATGATTGTGATAGCCACCGCGTTCCCAATAGCCGGGCGAGTCGTCGGCGACGAACTCGATTTTTGTAATCCATTTGGCACTTTTCCAGGCGTAGAGGAGGGGAATAATTAAACGCAGAGGCCCGCCGTGATCGGGGTCAAGAGGCTCATCGTCATGTTTGTCACATAAGAGAACGTCTTCCGATTGGAAATCCTTTAGCGGGAGGTTTGTAGTCCAGCCATCATCGTAACCGGTGGCGATGACATAATGGGCTTCAGGTTGGACTCCGGCGCGTTGCATGATTTCTTTCGCGGAGACACCTTCCCAAAGATTTCCCAAGCGGGACCAGCGGGTCACACAGTGGAAGTCTGCGAAGACTTGTGTGCGCGGTAATTGTTGAAATTCATTCCAGTTAAAAGAAAGGGGATTTTTGACGAGACCACTAATTTCCAGTTTCCAGGTGTCGAGATTGATCTTGGGAACATCGGTTGCGTGCAGGACCGGCCATTTTCGGGTTCGAGTTTGACCAGCGGGAATGCGGTTTTCTCGGTAAGTATCGGAGCTGATGATCATTTCGGAGTTGTCTGCAGGAGGAGCGGGAGGATTACCTGCCTGGTATTTTTCTGAATCAGGTCCATTATACATCTGTAATCTCCGTAAGGGTTTAAGTATGAATCAGTTGAAAGGTTGGGTTCTGATCCATCCCATGAAAATATAAGCATTTCGGTTAAAAGATCCAGAGGTAGATATTACAAATGCCCCAGACTTGGCACATTGGTTGCATTTCAGTATGAGTGAGCCTCTGAATCTCCCGAAGCCATGGTCAAACAGGAAGCAAATACCGCCATTGACCATACTTTTCAAAATAAATAAACTTCGGAAAGAGAAGAACTTACAGAAATTACATGTATTCTGGTTACAGGGCATCGTTTGGCGATACGCGCTCTGTCAATTCTTGAATGGAACGTTGCTACTGCCAGTATGACAGTCAGCGTGAAATGAACCAGAGGCGATAGATAGACTATTTTCGAGAATTCGAGTTCAGGTTAAAAAATGGAATTCCTTGACAAACTAGGTGAATGGCTGACTGTTGTAACGGCATGGTTCGAACGATTTTTAACGGGTCTGTTCGGTTCATCAAACGAGCGACAAATTCGAAAACTGGGATTCGTCAGAGACAAAGAAGGCAACGATGAAGTTGTACCTGGCTCGATGCTGGCTGAAATCGATAGCTTCGAACCTGAATTACAGAAACTATCTGATGAAGAATTAAAACAGACCGCATCGAAATTGCGCGCGCGGTTGGAAGCCGGTGAAACGCTGGATGATATTCTGACCTATGCATTTGCCGCGGTTAGGGAATCTGCCTGGCGTAATTTGAATATGCGGCATTACTCCGTGCAGATGATTGGAGGCTACTTTCTACATAAAGGCATGATTGCTGAAATGGTAACGGGAGAAGGGAAGACATTGGTTTCTTCCTTACCCGCGTTTCTGAATGCCTTGTCCGGCAAGGTCCATATTGTAACCGTTAACGATTATCTTGCGCAACGTGATATGGAGTGGATGGGGCCGATTCATATTGCCCTGGGATTGACCGTCGGTGCCATTCAGTCTCGAATGGGACCTGAAGAACGGCAGAAGCATTACGCCTGTGATATTACGTATGGAACGAATAATGAATTCGGTTTTGATTATCTGCGCGACAATATGAAACCTGTGAAAGAGCTGCAGGTACAGGGGCCTCTTCATTATGCTGTTGTCGATGAAATTGACAATATTCTGATCGATGAAGCCCGAACACCACTCATAATTTCCGGGCCGGCTCAGGATGATCTCACAAAATATTCCAAGGCAAATTCCGTCTCAATGAAGCTCAAAGTGGGCGTCGATTTTGAGGTCAAAGAAAAAGAACATACATGTCACTTAACTGATGCAGGTGTCAAACACGCGGAAGAACTGGCTGGAGTGGAAAGTTTTTACACGGCCGGCAATATGGAGTGGCCTCATTTAATCGATAATGCACTCAAAGCCCATCATCTTTATAAACGAGATGTGAATTATGTCGTTCAACAGGGCGAAGTGATTATCGTCGATGATCATACAGGTCGCTTGATGCCGGGACGTCAGTGGGGCGATGGCTTGCATCAGGCTGTGGAGGCCAAAGAGGGCGTTCGGATTAAAGAAGAATCGCAAACTCTGGCAACAATTACCTTACAAAATTTCTTCAAACTCTATGATAAGCTTGCGGGGATGACTGGTACCGCTATGACCGAAGCGGAAGAGTTTTGGAAGATATATCAACTGGATGTGGTCAGCATTCCTACGAATCGTCCGATGCAGCGAATCAATCATCCCGACGTGATTTATCAGACTGAGAAAGAAAAGTGGACTGCGATTGCTGATGAAGTGCGCGAAGTGCATGAAAAAGGTTGCCCCATTCTGGTGGGAACGGTATCCATTGAACAGTCGGAAATCGTCAGCCATAAATTGAGTAAATATGGAATACAGCATAACGTACTCAATGCAAAGCAGCACGAGCGCGAAGCGGAAATTATCGCACAGGCGGGGCGCAAAGGGGCCGTCACGATTGCGACCAATATGGCCGGTCGAGGTACCGATATCATCCTGGGGGGTAGTGCCGAGCATATTGCCTGGGATGAATTGAGTCAGAAATATGAATCTCGTTTACAGGTTCCTAAAGCAGAGTGGGATCAGCTTGTCAAAGAAATCGAAAAACGGGAAGGCATGGATGTTGAAGCGGAAGAGGTCACCCAACTGGGCGGATTGCATGTGATCGGCTCAGAGCGTCATGACTCCCGCCGTATTGATTTGCAGTTACGTGGTCGGTCTGGTCGTCAGGGAGATCCGGGTTCCAGTCGTTTCTTTCTCTCTCTGGAAGACAAACTGATGCGGGTCTTTGCGGGGGATTGGGTCAAGTCGATTTTGTCCCGCATGGGTATGGAAGAAGGCGAAGCGATTGAGAGCCGCATGGTCTCAAACCGGATTGAAGGTGCTCAGAAAAAGGTTGAAGAACGCCATTTTGAACAGCGTAAGCATCTGCTCGAATACGATGAAGTGATGGACGAGCAACGTAAAAACGTCTACGGCTACCGACAACAAATCCTGGATGGCTGTAATTGCCGCGATTTGATTTTAGAAATGATCGAACGACAGGTAGATGAAGAAACCGATCGCTTGCTCGACAGTAATTACCGCTGGGATACGATCGCAGCCTGGTGTGGTCAGGAAGCGCATATTGACGTCGAAGCTGTCAGTGTTCGGGATATGACGTTTGAGCAATTAGTCAGCTACCTCAAAGATGAAGCAAGTCGACAAGCTGATGATTTAATTGCCGAACAGATTGAAGAGAACTTGCCAGAAGAGTACGAAGATGATTGGAACTGGCAGGCACTCGCTAAATGGGCCAACGCTCACTTTAGCTTAAATTTGAATGAGCGTGAGTTGAAGAAAAGCGGCAAAGATGGTCTACATCAGACTTTATACGATCATGCACAGAAAGCCATTGGTCGCATTGATTTTTCACCGTTAGAGACCTTCCTCGATCCAAGCTGGGGTACGCGTTCTCTAGTTGGATATTTGGATTATCAGTTTGGGATTACCGCCGATCCTGAGGATTTTAAAGATCTGAGTATTCCTGAAGCCAAAGAGAAGGTCCTTGAAAAAGTCAAAGAACTATACCGCGAAAAAGAAGTGACGTTTCCTGTAACTGTTGGTATGTATAATTTCCTCGGAAATCAACAGCCCGGTAATGAAGCGAATAGTCGTATTGGACTGGTGAAATGGGCTAATACAAGGTTCCAAACGAATCTGGAATTGGAATCGTTGAAAGGTAAGCCCGTTAATGAAATCCAACAGATTCTTTCCACTGAAAGTGAGAAAGTTTTTGTCAATGGAGAAGCTTCTTCACAGATCGAACAGTTTCTTACTAAAGCATACTCGGAAGAAGCCACTGTTGCTTCCGGGAATGGAGTTCATGGAGGTTCTCACAATCCGGCGTTAGGAGAACTGGTTGAATGGGCCAATCAGGAACTGGAGACGAATTTAACGACGGAAGAGCTAGAACCTCTATCTGATGATGAGATTCGAACACGGTTGTATCAAGCTTACAATCATCGGTATCGCCCCGAACTAAGTCAGGCAGAACGTTCGCTCATTCTGGAAGTATTAGATACATCTTGGAAAGACCATTTGTATTACATGGACCATTTACGGGCCGGAATTGGTCTGGTTGGTTATGCCCAAAAAGATCCCAAGGTAGAATATCGTCGCGAAGGGATGAAGGCCTTCGATGCGATGTGGGGTCGGATTGGTCAGCAAGTCACCTCAGCCATCTTCCGATTGGAAAAACAGAGTCCTGATTTTGTTGGTTCTTTATGGCAGGTCACTTCGACGGTACATGAAGAGGTCTCAGATGATTATGGTTATGATGAGTCTGGAGAGGAATCGGGAAGTCCTTCAGAGCCATCACAGCAAACAATTGATCCGATTGTGAATCAGCAACCCAAAGTAGGCAGGAACGATCCGTGCCCTTGCGGTAGCGGGAAAAAATATAAAAAGTGCTGCGGCAAGAACCTGTAGTTTTTAAACAGTAATGTGCTCAGGCAACACCAGAATTTGATAAGGGAATGGAATCCCGTGCGTTTAATTTCTTATCTTTTGAACCTTGTTTATTGCCTGTTGTTGGCAGTTGTTTTCCCGATCATTCTGTATCGGGTTTTGGTTCAAAAGAAATATCGATCTGGTTGGAGTCAGAAGTTTCTGGGAAACCTGCCTTGTCGGGATGAAGATCGTCCCTGTCTTTGGTTTCACGCCGTCAGTGTCGGTGAAGTGCTTCAACTGCCACCGTTATTAGATCAAATTCAAGAGCAGATTCCAGATGTGGAGTTTGTCATCACGACGACAACTCATACCGGGTTTACTGTCGCTCAAGAGAAATTTCCCCAATATCGTATTTGTTATTTTCCGCTCGATTTTTCATGGGCAGTCAAGCGTGCCCTTCAGCGAATTCAACCAACGGCGGTGATTCTGGTGGAAATGGAACTTTGGCCAAATTTTGTACTCGCTGCTGCTGAGTTAAAAATACCAGTCTCTATTATCAACGGTCGCTTAAGCGAAAAGAGTTTTCGTGGATATTGGCGGATTCGCAAATTGATCGGTCCTCTCTTGAATCGGCTCCATTTGATTGCAACGCAGACAGAGAATTATGCTGAGCGGTTTCGAAGTCTCAAAGGTAATTCAGACCGTATTCATATTACTGGTTCCATAAAGTTTGACGGTATTGAAGTTGAGCGGGACAATCCGTTAACAGCCGAGCTCCGAAGTACATTTCGGTTAAATACAGCACAGACTGTTTTGGTTGCAGGTAGTACACAGTCTCCTGAAGAACGTATTGCTCTGGATATTTATCTGGAAGCCAGGAAATATTTTCCGAGTCTTCGACTCATTCTGGTTCCCCGGCACCAGGAACGCTTTGAAGAAGTCGCTGAAATGATAAAAAGTTATGGCCTGCCCTTAATTCGTCGTAGCGAACAAAGACAGGGTGATGTAAGTACGTTGCTTCCTTTTTCCAACAGTGAAGCACCGGCCGTTGGTTTGCTGGATACATTGGGAGAATTAAAAGCCTGTTGGGGGGTGGCGGATGTGGCTTTCGTTGGGGGAAGTTTGACGAAGCGGGGAGGGCAAAACATGATTGAGCCCGCCGGTTATGGTACTGCTCTGATGTTCGGACCCAATACTTGGAACTTCAAAGATGTGGTGGATGCATTGATCCAACATCGGGCAGCTAAAGTGGTCCATGACCAGGATGAATTGCTCGTCACTCTGTTGGATTGGTTGAAAGATCCTCAAACGGCAGCAAGTCAGGGAGAGCGGGCACAAAAATTTGTCTTAGACCAACGTGGTGCAACAAGTCGGACTGTGAACTTGATTCTTCCTCTCCTCATGAACACTAAGGTAACTAGCTGTGAACGTGCGGCTTAGAATGCAGGGAAATATTCTACTGATCATCTATGAAAATAGTGCTGATTTTTTGAGAAACCTTGTTCAAAACGTTAAGCTAGAGGGGAGAAACTCTTGTTGAGTTCATTCAGGGGCTCTACAATCGGGAACAATAATACTCGCAAAGGTCAGGTTCACAAGAGTGTGTTTGGTATGATCTTTCAAGGATGAGTGGATACTAAAGTGATCCCGAAATCGGGCGAGATATATTTTTGACTATCTTTCTTTAATCAATGCAAAAAAGGTGGAGTGACGCATGGCTAACTTCTCGTTCACAAGTGAATCGGTCAGTATGGGGCATCCTGATAAAGTATCTGACCAGGTGTCAGATGGGATATTGGATGCACTGCTTGCTGGCGATCCTTATTCGCGCGTCGCTTGTGAGACTTTGTGCACAACTGACTTTGTTGTGCTCTCAGGAGAAATCACAAGTAATGCAAAAGTGGATTATGAGAAAATTGCACGTGATGTGATTCGGGATATTGGCTATACCAGTAAAGATATCGGCTTTAATGCTGATACTTGTGAAGTTCTGGTAAAGCTTCATCAACAAAGTGCAGATATTGCGCAAGGTGTTGATGCAGAAGGTGCAGGAGATCAAGGCCTCATGTTTGGATATGCCTGTAACCAGACTGAAGAATACATGCCAGTTCCGATTGCCCTTTCTCACCGAATTTTGAATAAGCTGACTGAAATCCGTCAGAATGGTGAAGTCGACTGGTTGTTGCCAGACAGTAAAAGCCAGGTCACTGTTGAATACGAAGATGGCAAGCCTGTTGGTGTTTCGGCCGTAGTTGTTTCAACTCAGCATACTGAAAATGTCAGTCAGGAAGAGATTCGTGACTTCGTCATTGAAAATGTGATCAAGGAAATTGTTCCAGCAAATTTTTTGAGTGACAAGACCAAATATCATATCAATCCTACTGGTCGATTTGTGATTGGGGGGCCTCATGGAGATACTGGTCTGACAGGCCGCAAAATCATTGTCGACACTTATGGTGGTTGGGGACGTCATGGTGGCGGCGCATTCAGTGGTAAGGATGCTACCAAGGTGGATCGTTCTGCAGCTTATATGGCCCGTTATATCGCGAAGAATATTGTGGCCGCTGGTCTGGCTTCTGAGTGTGAAGTTCAGCTTTCCTATGCGATTGGTGTTGCTGAACCGACCAGTATTTATGTAGATACAAAGGAAACCTCGGTGATTCCGGAAGAAACGATTTCTCAACTGGTCAGAGATATCTTTCCGTTAACGCCACAGGGGATTATTAATCATTTACAGTTGCGTCGTCCCATCTTCAGAAAAACAACCTGGGGCGGGCACTTTGGTCGAAACGATCCCGATTTCACTTGGGAAGCAACAGACAAAGCTGCTGAGTTGAGAGACGCTGCTGGCCTGGGAAACGAAGTGCCTGAGCCTCAATTCGCGATGTCGTGATTGAGGTTCCGCTGATTTCTGAGTCAACTCTCGCCGAGCAGAATGGAGGATGCTCGACATGGAAGAAACAAAACGCAGCATCAATCAAATTAAGAATAGAACCATTCAGGGAAAGTCATCTCGTTTGAGATGGCTGTTCCCTTTTTTTATGATTGGTGTTAGTTTCATTCTTGCCAGTGTATTACTGTTAATGCGCGCTACTGGCATTTTTCAAGTTCAGCAGAGCTTTTTACCTCTGGTAACATTAGGCGGTCTGCTGTCGTGTTTCTCTTTAGCCACTCTACTTTTGATACGCTCTCAGCGGTTGATGGATCTTTCACAGAGTCAGAAGTATTCACTAACTCTGGTACTGATTCTACCAGTCTTAGGCGGAATGTTCGCAGCGCTTCCAGACGGACAATTGACATCTGTTGGTGGATGGGGCTTGATTACTGTTTACTTTTTGGCATTTGCTGGTGTTCACGAGCTGATTGAACGCGAGGCGGCAGCGTTGGCAGCTTCTGAGAATTTTCCAACCGAGCTTCAACATGAAGAAGGACAACAATTCTCGCAGCATGACCAGGAAAGACACATCTCAAGCCCAAAGCAGACGCTTGTTACGGAAGAAACGAGCGTCGAGACACCTGCATTGATCGATGAGAGTAATGAAGCATTATTGAAGGTATTGCCGGAACTATCTACTGATTCTACTCATGAAGTCATTGAGTTTGACGAAGAGCAGGAAAATCGTTCACAGTGGATGAGTCGTATGACGGAACCCGATGGTTCTGAAGTGATTGAGGGGGGCACCCTGGTTCAGTTCGCTAGGAATCAGAAAGTGAGTGTAGTGCATATCGGGCTGTTTCCCCCTTTATCAGGGGATTTAAGCATATCTTGTGATTCTGAAGTAGGAGCGGCAATCAGAACACGAATACTCGAAATCCGTGGGTATGGAATCAGCATCGAAGTGAAAAGGGGAGATAATCTGGAAGAGGAATTCGAAACATATCTCTATTATCGAATTTGTAATGATAAATTGGATGAAGAAGTTGCCTGAAATATGTGTGTTTATGTTCATTTTGAAGGCGGTGGTATTTTACCTATCTTATTCGTTAGCTGGAATTTTCTATATTTCGCTAGTTTCCAATTTTATGAAACGCTATACTCTGCGAACATTATGAGAATGATTAGATAATAATGACCATCAATGTATTAGTGAGACTCGATCATTTCTATTCTCACAAAAAATCTTGAGTGTTCTTAGTGAACAGTGCAAAATCGTATTCATGACAGGTTTACTTAGTGAAAGTGGCCTGTTCTATTGGAGTTGTGCTACATCACGATAGGATTCGTGTTGAATGGAGGCTGGGCTCTGAAATTGATTCAGGGGTCAGTAAATGCTGAATAAGGATGTCAGAATAATGCACAAAATTTCTTTAAAGTATAAAACCAAAAATCAAGTCAATTCCTCCGATCTTGAATCAGTCTTGGATGCGTCTGGGCTTCTGAATCAACAGGTGAAATTGTCATCTGATAAAAAGAAAATAGAGAGTAAGCGTGGTCGCCAAGTGATTAGTCAACGAACTAATTCATTATTGGGAGTACAAATTGTTTCGAGTGGATCTTACGTACCCAATAATATCGTTACCAATCAAGACCTGCAGGAGCGTTATGGTTTTGATCCGGAATGGATTGAGCAACGTACTGGTATCTTAGAACGCCGTCATGCCCCTCCAGAAATGGCGACCAGTGACTTGTGTTACGAAGCGGCACAAAAAGCCATTCGTGCTGCACGTGTCAGTCCTGAAGACATTGATTTGCTGATTGTCGGGACATTTACACCCGACTATCAATGTCCTTCGGTTTCTTGTCTGGTTCAGGATCGATTAGGTCTTGATGCGCCCGCAATTGATTTACAAGCCGCTTGTGCAGGATTCATGTATTCTCTCGTCACAGCCGCTCAATACGTGGCAACAGGAAACAGTAAATTGGCTCTGGTGATTGGTGGAGATTGTAATAGTCGTATTGTTAATCCTGATGATCGCCGCGTTGCTCCTCTATTTGGCGATGGGGCAGGCGCCGTATTGCTGGCGAAAGGGGATCCACATCAGGGTTTAACTTGCTATCAGACTGGTTCGGATGGCAGCGGTTCCTCATTATTAGATCGTCCTGCCGGTGGTACACGTAATCCTGCTACAGTAGAAGACATCAAAGATGGTCGCCATTTTTTAAGTATGGATGGTCGTAGTGTCTTTAAATGGGCTGTCAGAACTGTCGCCGACTCTATTGACCTGATGTTAACCAAAACTGGTATGAGTGTGCATGAGGTCGATTTGTTTTTGATGCATCAGGCCAATATTCGAATTATTGATTCGGCTTGTGAACAATTGGGAATTCCTCGCGAAAAGGTATTTAACAACTTGAGCAAGTATGGAAATACCTCTGCGGGATCGATTCCAATTGTACTTGATGAAGCATTTCAAGCCGGTCTGATTAACCGAGGCGATACCGTCCTACTTAGTGGTTTTGGAGCAGGCCTTGCCTGGGGTACCGGATTATTTCGCTGGTAAAACGGTATTGAAAAGTGCTGACGTCTTTCCGGATCTGATCTGAGAGAGATTAATCTTATCTATTAGTTTAGCCTTGATATCTTATTTCTAAGACGTTTCTTCGTCTTCCGGTTTTTCTTCTGATTGCTCTGGATTTACAGGTCGCTCAATCACTGGTTCTTCTGATTTAGCAACGCCCGCTAAGGGGAGATCAGCTGCTTGTTCTTCGTCCGCATCTGCATTGTAGATGTGATCGATTGGAGTCCCATCATCACACTTTCGTAAAAGAAAATAGATAACAGTATTTGCCGACCAGAAAAAACTGATGATGAATCCGGAAAATAAAATACTGAGTACCTTTCCCCATCCCAGAGTAATGGTTCTCGCGAGCGAATTCTGATTAGGCATGAATAATTGATTGGTTGTATCATCACTTAGCCCCCAAGTGACTCCCCAGTAAGAGAGATAGGTGATAAATGTGAGCAGTAATTCCACAAAGAAGAGGCAAACAGCACCATAGCAAAGGGTGACAATCACGAGCCAGAGGAAATACCAGATTCGGCCAAACAGGTAACTGAAGATACGGCTCAACCCGTCAAAACCATCACTGTCTTCGACACTGATCGTGGCCATCATCAAAGGCCAGCCCGCTAGGGTAACCAGCAGAATCAAACTCATTACAAATGCAAACAGGTAGGCAAGACCCCAGAACAAACTGACAATGGTTTCCCCGACTCCTGGAATATAACCGAGCAAGCCGATGAGTAGACACAATACCCAGAAAAATCCTATACCGGCGAAAGGGAGCAGGGGAGCACTCACCAATGAAAGAATGCGTTTCAATGAGAAACGTAACGCGGCGCGGAGTCCGATATGTTCATCCTGAGCAAATTGGATGGCGGCAATTCTGGTAATGGCTCCGCCAAACAGGGACCATACGATAACGGCCCAGAGTAGTTGCGTCGTAGCGTAAGCGAGGGAACTCCAATTGGTTCCAACATTAAAAAGAGTGAAGACGGGCCTTGTAAAAGATGACATTGGTTCCAGCAATGTTCTTTCATTCAATTCATGAAAGATTGTGTAGTTGCTATTCTCTCCAAGTATTTTGATGCTATTTAGCCGCTGTTGCAGAAAACGATCCGAAGCTTGTGGATAAAACTGGATGTTTTGCGGAAGTAACTGCTCTGTATCTCTTACCTGTTGAGGAGGGGCAAATGGAAGAGTGTTAAACAGGTGATTTCCCAGGAGCAAAAGTAGAAACGCTGCCGAAGCTAGCATAATTTTCTGAAAATCGACGGCCAGTCGAAAGATGCGAAATAGATGCAACCAGGGAAAAATTGTATTGTAGGGAATCGGTTCAGAAATGAGAGAAGGTTTTTGATTCATCATAAATCGGAATGACTGTCCAAGGGCCCACAGATGAAATAGATGCTAATCTGATTGTAGTATGCAACACAAGAACTGAAGCGGAAATGTCTGCTCATCCTTTAGACGCTTATTATAGACATTCTGGCTGATTTGATGCTATCGTAGATGGGCTCTGCCAGCATATTCAGGTAGATTTTATTGCCTGACCGAGGGGGGGATTCTCAGAGCATACTTGATGTTTTTCTTTCGCTTCTTTTGTAACAGATCCTGTGCATGTCTGATAAATCAAAGGAATGGCGAGTAACGTAATAATCGTACCAGCACACAGTCCACCTACTACAACACGTGCCATTGGTGCCTGTAATTCCCCGCCTTCTCCCCAGCCCAGTGCAATGGGGATCATTGCCAGAACTGTGGTCAAAGTGGTCATCAGAATGGGGCGAAATCGCCGAGTGGCTGCCTGGATGATCAGTTCGGAAAGCGGTTTGTCGGGAAAGCGTCTACGGAGCTGATTAATGTAATCCACAAGCACGATTGCATTGTTCACAACGATACCGGAAAGAACGACGATGCCAATGAAGGATTGAACATTTAATGTCGTTTCAGTAAACACAAAGACCCAGATCACACCAATCATTCCAAGTGGAACAGAGAACAGGATGTAAAATGGATCTCTCAGCGATTCATACTGTGAAGCCATGACCATATACATCAATATGATGGCCAGGACAAATCCTTGCTTTAATGCATCAAAACTTTTCTGTTGTGATTCCCAGTCACCGGCGACTCGAATTGAAAATCCTGCAGGAATTTGTATGGAGTTCAAATGCTGTTCTAACTCGGGAACGATACTTCCCAGATCTCTGCCTTCCACATCAGCAAAGATTCTTAAGACACGTTGTTGGTCCTGGCGTTCGATCACAACAGGTGCTTCGTCAGTTTTAAATTGCAGCAGATTTTTAAGTGGAATCGTACGACCTGTTTCTGTTGTGACACCCACTTGTTGTACATCTGAAAGACGATCGCGGTCTGTTTCACGAAGCCGAACGACTACTGAGAATTCATCGCCGTCTTCGCGGTAGAGAGTTGCTTCAGTTCCCTGAATCGTAGTTTCAAGGGTCTGTGCAATATCCTGCACACTGATTTTGAGAAGCCCAGCTTTATCTCGGTCAATAGAAGCGGTCAATTCCGGACGTTGGTCTGAGATTTCCGCTTCAACGTTGATCAGTCCGGGGATTTGTTTCATGACCTCAACGACTTGTTCTACGATTTCTTGTGATAGCTGTAGATTGTGCCCGGCAACCTGAACTACTAGATCACCACCACCTCTGCGGCTGATCATTCTCATCAGCATCATTTCCGTTTGCGCTTTCACCTGAAATTTCATGCCGGGGACGGGACCAATAGCATCATCGAGGGCTTTTCGAATCTCTTCGATACCTCGTTTTCGTTCACTCCGAGGTGAGAGTTGAATTCGCAACGTAGTTCGATTCCAGCGGTCTGCATCATCCGCACTATCACCGATGAATGAGGCGATGGCGACTGCTTCTGGAACTGATTTGATTGTTGCCTGTTCAAGTATACGTGTTTGCTGGTCCAACTTTTTGAGTTGGATACCGGCTGCCATTCTCGAAAATACATTGACGGTTGCTTCATCTGTCTTCGGTAAAAACTCAGTTTTGATACGTGGAGATAAGCCTAGAGTCGCTGTAAAACATACTAATAAAGTGAAACCGGTCATCGTTGAGTGTTTTAAGCTGAAACGTAGAATTCGCTCATAAATTCGTTCCAGAAACAGTAGAATCTTATGATTTGTATTATGGAAGGTTTCGATGGTGGCAAACCAAGGTTTGGACCATTTGGAGCGAACTTTTTTTGTCTCGGCCGGAATCCAGTAAGCGCTCATCACGGGAGTCAGTGTCAGACTAGCAAATAAAGAGCAGATTAGCGAGAACGAAACAACCCACGCCAGTTGATGTAATAGAATTCCTGTCGCGCCCTGAATAAATACCAACGGCAGGAAGATAATGAGTGTCGTCAATGTGCTGGCAACAATGGCAGCAGAAACTTCAGCTGTTCCTTCAATGGCAGCTGCAATAGGATCAAGTCCTTCTTCCCGTTTGCGGAAAATACTTTCCAGAACCACAATCGAATTGTCCACCAGGAGACCGACACCAAGAGCGAGGCCGCCAAAGGAGATGATATTCAAAGTGAAACCTTGAAAGTAAATCAGAATAAATGTCGCCAGAACGGAGAGAGGCATACATACACCGATCACCAGCATACTACGAAAGCTTCGTAGAAAGAGAATGAGTACTAGAAACGCAAGGCCCATTCCATAAAGAGCCGCTTCTTGAATATTAGCAATTGATTGTCGAATAAATTCAGCTTTATCAACACGAATACTGAGATTTACATCCGAAGACGATTTATTAACGCGCTCAATTTGCTTTCGAACAAGGTCGCTCACACTGATCGTATTGGCGCCAGACTGTTTATAAACGTAGAGCAGAATACCGGGCTGCCCGTTCATACGAGTTAACTCGGTACGTTCTTTTTCTCCGTCGACAACATCAGCAACATCACGCACGCGAACGGTCGCGCCTGCTTTTTCACGTACTACAGTATTCTCGATTTGTTCCAGGCTGGTAAATTCTCCCTGGCTGCGAATATGTAAATTGAGATGTCCTTCTTCAAAATTTCCTGCGGGTTGATTGATATTATCTTGCTGTAAAGCATTGATAACTTCATTGACGCCCATGTTCAGAGATTCAAGTTTACTACGATCCAGATTGATCTGAATCTCCCGTTCAATCCCTCCTCGCATGCGCACTCGGGCCACACCATCCAACTGCTCAAACTGGGGAATAATTTGATTTTCCGTGACGCGGGTCAGGGTAATCGGGTCGAGATCGCTATTGAGACCGAAATAGATAATTGGACTATCAGCAACATCAAAGTGGCGAATATAAGGGTCCTCAGCACCCTCAGGAAGGGAATTTCTTAGCTTATTCAGCGAATCACGGACTTCGTTGATCGCTAGATTGAGATCTGTTCCCCATTGGAATTGCAGGCGAACGGTGCTGCTTCCCTCGACGCTGCTGCTGAGAATGTTTTCCACGCCGGCGACTGAACTGAGAGTTTGTTCGATGGGGCGCGTAATGAGCGTTTCTGCTTCACTGGGGCCGGCACCTTTGTAAATCGTGATCACACTCACGCTTGGATTTTGAATATCCGGCATCAGGTCCACTGCCAGTTGTGACAACGAAACACAACCCAGCATGACCAATACCAGAGAGGCCATCAGTGTAGTGATCGGTCGGTGAACTGCCAGTCGTGTCAGGGACATATATTAATCTTCAATCATTGATCATCTCCATAAAAGAAGATGGTCTAAATCACAAATTCGTTTTCTGCGGCAAAGGCAGTGGTGATTGAAGAACCTCGTCCATGGGGACTTCAACGGGAGTGACTGTTTGACCTTCATCGACAAGTCGATTTCCAAGCGTTATCACGAGATCTCCCGAATTGATTCCAGAGAGAATCTCGACCAGTTCACCATCATTGATGCCGACTTCAATATTACGGATTTCAGTAACCGGCGGGTTTCCATCAATAATATAAACTGCTGATCCAGGCCCATCTTTGCGGCGCGTCAGAGAAGCAACTGGTAGTACTTTGGCTTTGTGACGTTGTTCAAACACAATTTGAACACGTGCATGCATGCCCGGTTTCAATGAGAAATCTTTGTTGGGGATTTCGATGTATACCGCAGCAGTCCGCGTCTGTGGATCCAACACAGGTGCTTTGCGTAAAACATGGCCGGAAAATGTTCTATCGGGGAAGGTGTCTACGGAAATGACAGCTTTCTGGCCGAGTTTGACATCTTCATAATCTTTTTCGATGATGTGCACGATCGTGCGGACCGTATCCAGATTGACAATCTTCATCAAAGCAACGTCGGGTTTGGCCAAATCGCCAACGTCAACCAGACGTTCTGCCACAAAGCCGTTTGTCGGAGCCAGGATTTGGTTTTCCTGCAGACGCAGGCGGCTTTGCTCAAGCCCCGATTCTGCCTGTTCAACTCTTGCTTGTTCGAGTTCCGTCTGCGCTTTCGCGATGGCCATATTCGCGACCGCTTCTTCCATTTGCTGTACCGTGCTGACTCCTGTTTTTTTAAGCAGTAATAATCTCTCATGTTCTTTTTGAGTCAGTTCTTGAGCGGTGATTTGTGCCTTCAACTGTGCTTTCGCAACTGTGAGTGCGGCTTTTGATTTAATGACCATTTCCTGGTTTTCAGAGTCATCTAACTCCAGAATGATATCCCCTGCCTTAATTTGATCTCCTACATTAAATGGCATCGATTTAATGTACCCGCTGTGCTTGGTCCGAATCTCAACCTGTGATCCAGCTTCAAGATTGCCTACGAGGTTAATGCGCTTTTCAAGAGATTTTTCGGTGGAACGGGTCACCTGCACGGCAATGGGTTGGGTGATGATGGTTTTAGGAGCCGTCTGAGTCTCTTGTAGAGACTGTTCATAAACTAACCAGCCAATAATCATAGCCAGAGCTGTACAGGCTGGGGCAATCAGTACTTTCATCGTTTTTATTTCTCCGGTTGGATGAACCGCAGCAAGGGAGGTTATTCAATAGAATATCCATCGGACTATACAGGGATCGCTTTCAATCCCAAAAAAGTAAGTCTGGACATTTATCAATAAAAGCCCCTTGTTTATGACAACAGAGAGGACTCTGTTGTTCAATCAGGCAGGTTGATAATTATCGTAAAGATAAAATATTCGGTTTGTAAGGAAGGTCATTTTCAGGCAGGATTGATTGCTTGGGAGAACAATCAATTCAGCAAATCTATTAGAACTATTTCGATGAGAGAATTCAAGATGTTTATCGGACTTAAAGTGTTGGTTTAATTATTCTTTTGTTTATGAAATCATAGCCTTTTGTTTCCTGTTTTCATTTTCTGTCTATGCTAAAATCCACGCCTGAAACCGAATTTTGAAATAATCGTTAGAAATTAGGAGTTTTTGACGTTTTCCAGAGTTTGAAAAAATTGTGAGTTTGGATTGAGAAGGGAACAGTTATGGATTTAATGAGTACGATTGCCGGTTCCATGATGGAAGGTTATTTTCCAGCTGGCTGGGATCTGGCAAAAATTGATCAATGCATGAATGCGGATCCGGCGTCCATTACAGATCGCCAGTCCTGGTGGCACAAAGACTTCGAACCAGTAATGTGTGGAAGTGTAACCGACTTCGATACAATTATGGGCCATGAAATTGCATTAACGATTAAGCAGTCACGCGATGCAGGAGAGAAACTGGCGTTGATTCTGCCTGTGGGACCAATGGGTATGTATCGTTGGGCTGTTTTCTTTCTGAAAGAGTGGGGCGTTTCCTGCGATCATGTTTATGGATTCAACATGGATGAATGGAGTGATGCGGATGGAAACACGTTACCTCCTACCAATCCGGGAGCATTTCAGTTCGCAATGAAGGATGCCTTTTATGGCCCCCTGGGTGATTTGACTGTTCCTGAGAACCAACGACACTTTGCTACCGCAGATGTACTACCAACCTATGCCGATAAAATTGGTGAGTTGCGATCAGCGGGTGCAAAACTGGGCGTGATTTTTGGCATCGGTCGAGTTTGCCACATCGCGTTCTGGGAACCTCATTTTGCAGGTGAGTTCAATTCTGAAGAGGAGTGGCAGGCTCAAACTCACCGGATCGGTGCAAAATTGCATCCGCTCACCATCGAACAGAATGCAGTGACAAGCTTCAAAAGTCGCACGACTCTCGTGCCTGCATATGCTAACACGATTGGCCCTGGCTGTTTCCTGAACGCCGATAAGATTATCGGTGGCTGTGATGGGATTTTCTCACGGGGGATGCAGTGGCAGGGAATGAGTGTCTGGATGACATTACGACACGAACCGACGAGTTGGATTCCTTCCACATACATGACAAAGCAACCCGGTCGTCTGATTATTTTAGATGAATTGGCTGGACCATTGGTTGCGGATTGCAACTAGTAGATACTGAAAATCGATACAAGGCTCTTCCGAAGGTCGTAATTGGAAGAGCCTTTTTTTGTAGCAGTGTACTAAGAATTCCTGAAGTGGTTTACTTGGAAGTCTGCTCCAGCACGGATTCATGGACGAAGATCGGCACTGGCGGATCGTAATGAATTGATAAAGCAATTGCGTCACTCGGGCGACTATCGATTTCCACTAATTCTCCATTCTGATCGACCCGCAACATTGCATAGTAAGTGTGGTCTTCCAGATGTGTGATCACAACGTCAGTGAGTCTCCCACCCAGTGATTCAATCGTATTTTTTAATAAGTCATGTGTTAAGGGACGCTGAGGTGAGAATTCCTGATTCACACGACGGTCAATGGTAGTTGCTTCAAAAATACCAATCAGGATCGGAAAGATACGTTCCCCATTCACTTCGCGCAGATAAATCACCTGCTGGTCACCAATCTCGCTGATAATAATGCGAGATAACTCCATTTCAACAAGCAAGAGAACCTCCTGTGGTCGGGCAGAGAAAATAACACAGCCAACCAGAATGAGTTAAATATTCCTGAATCAGAACGTCTTTATTTTAGTGTCATTATTATACACCGCCCAATGGCAGCACAACAGGATTCTAATGAAATGATAGCCGGAAACTTTCACTATTTTTCTTTTAATTGTGCGATTGTCTCGAGGATACTTTGATGTTTTTTTTGTAATCCAGCTAGGGTTTCTTTTACACCCTCAACGACTTCAGCCGGCGCTCGATCAACAAAGTTCTTGTTGGCCAGTTTTTTCTCAGTTCCTTCGATGTGTTTCTTTTGTTTTTCTGCTTCTACTTCCAGGCGTTTCAGTTCTGCTTCTAAATCAATCACACCTTCCAGTGAGATAAAGCCATCTACATCATTTAGCGAAAACGTGGCCGAACCGCTGGGACGTTGTACGTCAGCCCCGGCCGACTCCAATAGTGTTTTAGCTAAATTATCAAATTGGCTGGCAACATTTTGCATGTCATCAGCCACCTCAGATTCACAGCGTAGGAATAGTTTTAGTGATACTGAAGGTGAGATTTTGTAAACGGCACGAATATTACGAACGGCGACGATCATTTCCTGCAGACGTTCGAAGCGTTTTTCCAACTGAGAATCTTGCCAGTTTTTTGGTGGTTCTGGCCAGTCAGCGATCGTCACACTTTCTGCCGCCGGTTCTGGATTGAATAATCCGCGTTCGGGGGAAATCTCATTCAAACGTTGCCAAAGCTCTTCAGTAATGAATGGTACAAAAGGCTGGAGCAGCCGCAGTAGTGAATCGAGTACGCCTACTAATACTCGCTGAGCGGCTGGTTTTTGATCTTCATCCCAGAGACGGGGTTTAATCATTTCCAGGTACCAGTCACAAAATTCGTTCCAGGTAAAGTCGCGAATGGCGCGAGTTGCGACATCAAATTGATAACGATTTAAAACGGTTGTCATTTCTTCTGCAACACTGGAGAGACGGCTCAAAACCCAGCGGTCTTCCATTGTTAAATCAGCTTCATCTAATGGAGCAGGGGTGTATCCTTCAAGATTGAGCATTGCAAAGCGGCTCGCATTCCAGAGTTTATTGCAGAAGTTTCTGCCATACTCAAAACGTTCACTCACGATGCGGGCTACTTTTTCTCCTGGATCGGGGTCAAACCAGGGACTGGTGTACTGATACGTTTTTCCGCTCTTAGGGAATTTGATACGTGGTTTCTCACCACCCGCGGGAATGGTTTTCTGATGTTTCAGAGTTTGAGGGACAACTTCACCAGTTTCCGGATCTTCGTATCCGACGGGCAGTCTGACATCCTGAGTTTCTCCAGCAAATGAGGCGATTGTAAACCGCACAGCATCGACGCCGTATTTATCGATGAGGTCCATCGGGTCTACGCCGTTTCCTTTTGATTTGGACATTGTCTGACCAAAACCATCGAGAATTTTAGGATGGATACAGACATGTTTGAAAGGAATGTCGTCCATATTATAGAGACCGGTCAACACCATTCGGGCAACCCAGAGTGTGATGATATCCCGGCTGGTGACGAGAACACTTCCCGGGTAAAAGTAATCCAGGTCCGGATTTTTATCAGGCCAGCCAAGTGTGGCATGTGGCCATAAGGCGCTGCTGAACCAGGTATCCAGCACATCTTCATCCTGCGTTAATTGATGGTCGGCTCCCAGCTCATCACTTTTTAGATCAGTTTCACTACAGATGAGCCAACAGGTATCTTCATCATCACGCCGGTAGCTCACATCATAGCGATCATCAAATGCCTGTTTGAGATCTTCCTCAGAACAGGTTTCACAATACCAGATTGGGATACGGTGTCCCCACCAGAGTTGACGGCTGATGCACCAGTCTCGTTTTTCCTTGAGCCAATCAAGATAAGTTTTGGAATAACGACTGGGGAAGAATCGCACACGACCATCTTCAACAGCATCGATGGCCGACTGAGCCAAGGTGTCCATTTTGACAAACCATTGATCCGACAAATAAGGTTCGATCGGAGTTTTCGAACGGTCGCTATGTTTGACAGGAATCAGACGGTCTTCCACTTCAATGAAGAAGCCCAATTGATCCATATCAGCGACGATTTTTTTGCGTGCTTCATAACGATCTAGGCCTGCATAGTCTTCACCGGCTTCGTTGATGGTTCCGTCAGGATTGAGAATGTTGATCAATTCCAGATCATTTCGCAATCCACAAGCATAGTCATTCGGATCATGGGCGGGAGTGACTTTGACGGCTCCGGTTCCCAGATCTTTATCTGCCAGTAAAGCGTCTGCGATAATCGGGATTTCACGTCCGTTTAATGGAATGCGTACGTTTTTTCCAATTAAATGAGTATACCGCTCATCTGAAGGATGCACACAGACCGCGGTGTCACCGAGCATCGTTTCAGGGCGTGTGGTGGAAAAGGAAATCCGTTCATCACTATCGACTATCGGATATTGGAACGTCCAGAACTGTCCATCGACATCTTCTGAAAACACCTCATCATCGGCAACAGCGGTTTGCAAGAATGGATCCCAGTTTACCAGGCGTTTACCACGAAAAATCAGACCATCAGAAAAGAGTTTCAGAAATGTGCGTCTCACTGCTTTGGAGCACATCTCATCCAGTGTGAAACGCGTACGCTGCCAATCGCAACTGGCTCCCAGTTTACGTAATTGATTTAGAATTCGTTTTTCATACTGGTCTTTCCATTCCCAGATACGTTCTACTAATGCATCACGTCCGATATCGTGGCGAGTCAGATTTTCTTCTTCTTTCATGCGACGTTCAACAACTGCCTGTGTCGCGATGCCAGCATGATCGGTTCCTGGCATCCAGAGCGCTTCATATCCTTCCATCCGACGCCAGCGGGTAATCAGATCCTGCAGAGTTCCATTCAACGCGTGCCCCATATGCAGGGCACCTGTAACGTTGGGAAGAGGAATCATAATCGTGTGTTGTTGTTTTTCCGGGTTCGGTTCGGCGTGGAAATAGCCTTTCTCTTCCCAGAATTGATACCATTTCTCTTGTGCACTCTCAGGATGATATTGTTTGTCAAGCGATTCGGTCATGAGTTACTATTGAGTCTTGTTTGAAGTTTGAGGGACCTGATTGATGTATGAGTATCATTCGTCAATGAATAGAGCCTGTCGGAGCAGCTAAACATGACTGATCAGACTCAGATATAGCAAAAATAGTTGTTGCGGGCATTATTGACGGTCGCGGTTTCTTCATTCTAGTCGGAAAAAGTTCCTTTATCCTTATAGAGCTTATATTCGACGCTATCTACGAGTGCCAGCCAACTCGCTTCGATGATATTTTCACTGACTCCGATGCTGCTCCAGACATCATGTTCATCTCTACTCTCAATGACTACTCGTACGCGGGCGGCAGTGCCTTCTGCAGAGTTGATGACACGTACTTTGTAATCAACCAGATGCATCTTTTCGAGTGCTGGGTAAGCAGGGCAGAGGGCTTTGCGGAGTGCCGTGTCTAATGCGTTGACAGGACCATCGCCTTCGCCGACAACATGTTCCTGATGACTGTTGACGTTTAGTTTAATGGTCGCTTCTGTAAGCGGTTCATGAGTGTGATCTGATTCAACGTTGACTCGATAATGAATCTTCTCGAAGTGAGGTGTGAATGTTCCTGCGACTTTTTTGACGAGCAGATCGAACGAGGCTTCCGCCGCTTCAAACTGATAGCCGATGTTTTCCAGATCCTGAACTTTTTCCAAGATTTTGGTAAGAAGCTCTGGATCATGATCGAGTTTATATTTTGTCGTTTTTGCGACAATGTTGGAACGGCCGGACAGTTCACTGACGAGTACTTTCCGTTCGTTACCTACCACTTCCGGTTCGATGTGTTCGTAACTTCTGGCGATACGATTGACGGCGTGAACGTGCATGCCGCCTTTGTGTGCAAAGGCACTACTGCCAACAAACGGTTGGCTTGATCGAAAATTCATATTAGCCAGTTCGTAAACATAGCGCGATAGTTCGGTCAGATTATGTAAATTGTTGTCAAGTAGAACCGAATGACCTTCCTGTTTTGTGACCAGATTGGCGATCACACTAATCAGATCAGCATTTCCACAGCGTTCGCCGATTCCATTGATCGTTCCCTGAACTTGTACGGCTCCATGCTCTACCGCAGTTAATGAGTTAGCTATTGCGACATCACAATCGTTGTGACAGTGAATGCCCAGGGGGGTATTCAACTCACTTCGAACGAGGTCGAGATATTTGGCAATGACTTCAGGCAGACTTCCGCCATTCGTATCGCAGGGGATAATGATATCTGCGCCACCTTCGGCAGCTGCCTTAATCGTTTTTAAAGCATAATCCGGATTCGCTCGAAATCCATCAAAGAAGTGTTCCGCGTCATAGATCACTTCACGTCCGCATGATTTGATGAAGGAGACTGAATCTGTAATCATGGCCAGATTCTCTTCGAGACTCACCCGTAGAACTTCTGTGACATGCAAATCCCAAGTCTTACCGACGATAGTGACAACGGGTGCCTGGGAGTCGCGGAGTGCCTGCATGCCAACATCATCTTTTGCGGCAATATCTTTACGACGTGTCATTCCAAAGGCTGTGACTTTAGCGTGTTTCAGATCCATTTCTGCGACGCGCTGGAAATATTCTGTGTCTTTGGGATTTGAAAGAGGATAGCCACCTTCAATATAGTCAAAGCCCATTTCATCAAGCTTTACGGTAATTTGCAGCTTATCTTCCAATGAGAAGTTGATGCCTTCTCCCTGGCTGCCATCCCGCAAAGTTGTGTCATACATCTGAATTCGGGCCATCTTTAGGGGCTTTCTTTTTCTGTTATTCTTTGAAAATTGAAGAGTCGCTGGTTGATTTAGACTGTATCCTATTCGAGCCACACTAAATGCTAACGTTTTGTACTATGAAATGATCTCCTGTTATTTTCTTTCAGGTTATCTTGTCACAGTCCTTAATGAGTCTTGGTCAATGCAATAAAAAAACCTCAGGTTGTGACCTGAGGTTCTGAAAATCTGTTAAATTGATAATGATCCTCAAGTCATAGTGAGCCTGTAATTTCGCAAATAATAATAATGCTGCTGACGCAGACGATATTTGAAACAGGCATCATTGACGAAAAGACCTTCAAATCCTAGTGAAAATGGCTAATTATGCGCTTTGTAATGGAAAGATCATAAGCAGAGCGGCTGTGGTAGTCAAACAGAATTTACGACTTCAGACATCTTTTAAGGCAATAAGTAAAGAAGAATAGGGCGAAATGCCACGTTATACGAACTCTTCTTCGTATTCTTCTTCTTCATAATCGTCTTGGAAGTCGTTTTGCTTCGCGGCTTCCCATTCATCGATTGTATACAAGACTTCACGTGCCTGTGAGCCGTTGTACTCACCGACAATACCATCTTCTGCCATGTAATCGATCAAACGGGCACCGCGACCATAGCCTACCCCAAGGGCTCGTTGTAATAGAGAAACAGAGCCGCGACCTTCGCGAATAACGACTTCAACTGCCTCATTATACAGGCTGTCCTCTTTACGTTCAGAGTCACCACCATTATTCTTCTTTGAGTTTGCAGCTGTGATTTGAGCCAGTTCAGGACTGTATTCTGGTTCCATATCGCCAAAGAAGTCAATTACATTTTCGATTTCTTCATCACTCACGTAGGCCCCTTGAGCACGAGTCAGTTTACTGGTTCCGGGAGCCAGGTAGAGCATATCACCATTGCCGAGCAGAGCATCAGCACCATTTTCATCCAATACCACACGGCTATCACCACGGCTGGCAACCTGAAACGAAATTCGGGCAGGGAGGTTAGATTTAATCAGCCCTGTAATGACATCGACGGTTGGTTTTTGAGTTGCGAGTACCAGGTGAATGCCCACAGCCCGCGATTTCTGAGCCAGACGGATAATGTGTGCTTCCACATCTTTACCTGATGTCATCATCATATCAGCAATTTCATCCGCAACGATCACGATGGAAGGCATTTTTTCTGGCATTTGCTGTGCTTCTTCTGAATCAGGATCAATGTCAGCCAGCTCTAAGATTTTTTGTTTTCCGAGTTTGTTGAAGCTTTCAATGTTTCGAGCACCACAACGCGCGAGAAGGTCATAGCGTTCTTCCATTTTGTCGACAGCCCACGCCAAAACCGCTTCCGCTTTTTTCATATCGGTAATTACGGGGTGCATCAAATGGGGAATTCGCTTGTAACCACTTAACTCCACCATTTTGGGGTCGATCATCAACATCTTGACTTCGTTGGGAGTCCGCGTCATCAGTAACGAAAGAATGAGTGTATTGAGACAGACACTTTTACCTGTTCCGGTACGTCCTGCAATCAATAGATGAGGCAGTTTCGACAGGTCAGCAGTCAGAGGGCGGCCACTCACGTCTTTACCCATGAAAAGTGGAATTCGATTGCGATCTGCTTCTTGAGAACAGGCCTCAATCAGTTCTTTCAAACGTACCATGACCTGCTTTTCATTAGGAACTTCGACACCCACTGTATTTTTTCCAGGGATAGAAGGCACAACTCGCACTGATGGCACTCGTAAAGCGACCGCGAGGTCATGAGCCAGTGCTGTCACTTTGGCAACACGTAATCCAGGTTTCAAATTGAGTTCGAATAGAGTTAAAACTGGACCGGTATCGATTTCAGAAACTTGAATATCCAAGCCAAAATCGGCGAATGTATTCTCCAGAACTTCGGCTGCTTCTTCCGCTTTTTTCGCTAATAACTCAAATGGAAAGTTTTCTGCTTCTTCCAGGAGTTCTAACCCGGGCAACTTATACGAGCTGTTTTTTTTTTGCTCGATGGGTCGAGGCTCGCGTGACAAGCGAAGGCCCGCTGGTGGATTTACTTTGATCGGTTTTCGTACTTTGGCTTTTTTCAGTTTTGGAGCGGCAACGACTTCTTCTTCATACTCTTCCTCTTCATCTTCAGCGATGACATCTTCGTCCTCGTCCTCTTCATATTCTTCTTCAGCCGCTTCCTCAAATTCTGAAGTGTCGCGGCTTAAAACTCGAAACGGAAATGAGAGACAGGAAAAAAGAAACCGGACAGGCATCGTATCGGCTGTTAATAAGAGCCCTGCAAAAAACATGGAAGCTAACAGAATTAAGGAACCAGCAACAGAAAATTTTGCTTCCAAAAATGAGAATCCAAGTGCACCAATATAACCACCACTACCAATAAGAGGTGTCGTGCTGTTATTGCCTAACATCATTTGACTGACAATACAGACCGAGGCTAAAATCAGCGCAAGTCCAAAGAGTTCTACCATCGCGCCAACTGCCTGTTGACGTGAAAACATACGCATATCAATTACGATCAACGCTAGAAAGATTCCCCAGGCACCTACACCAAAGCCAGTTCGCAAAAGATGAGCGACATGGGCTCCTGTAGTTCCACATAGATTTTGAGCAGCTTCACGGACAGGGTAGACCAGTTGCGCAGGAGGATCAGCGGGGTCATAGCTGAAGAGACTCAGTCCGAGAAAGACTGTGACTGCCAGCAACCCGAGCGCAATTAAATCTGTTTTGAACCGTTGAATGTCGATCATGACGACCAACCTGCAAATCTATACAAAAAATGGAGACCAATTTATTTTAAAAATGGAATCAACGGCGCGTAAAGCGAACGCAAAAAAGTGCTTACTTTTTTCAGAAGGCATTAGATTTTTGCATGGAAAGAAAATTGTTCCCGTTTGTGAGTAAACCCAAGAACATCAACAAACGGGAACATTTTCACGACTATTGTCTCAATCAGGGGGAATTGAGACGTACCAAACAAAAGTATGGTTTCTGCTAGATGTTGATTTCCTTAACTATTCAAACCTAGCACACGAACGACGGTCATGTCGGAAAAACTCAACAAACTATGTTGCGTTTCTGCCTCATACGCGCGGGTTGGTCGGGTTAGAAAAGACAGTCGAAGTTGAAAGGACTGGTTGTGCGGATAGGACAGATTATAACGTTTGTCATTTCTGGTACCGGGGCTTCTGAGTTCAGGTCCTGTTGCCGTCCCCTGTTTCTATCATTAGATTGATAGCATCGGCTTTCACATTATTTTCCAGCGATGTGTGCTTGTACCCAGGAGATGAGTGATTCTGCTACCAGAGATTTCTCACCAGAATAAGTGGCGACGGTTTCCTGGCTTTGATCGATGACTTCCACATAATTTTCATTGGAACCGATGGCATTCACGCCGTTGAGGACAATCGCATCGCATTTTTTGCTGTAGAGTTTGCGGACTGCATTGAAGCGAGCATCCTGTGACTCCAGAGCAAAGCCTATCACCCAGCGGTGGCCTTTCTGTGTCCCCAGTTCGGCTAGTACATCAATCGTTTCTACCAGTTCCAAAGTGATCGCTTCACCGGTTTTGGCGATTTTACCTGGCTCTCGGGTTTTAATCTTATAATCACAGACTGCTGCTGTTCCGATAACCCCATCACATTCAGGGAAGAGGTTTTCGCATTGGGCATACATCTCATCAGTCGTTTCCACATGGTAGACTTCACATCCTTCCGGTGGAGGCAGTCTGACCGGTCCAGATACAAGGGCAACTTCATGTCCGGCTTGAATCGCAGAATGTGCCAGAGCATATCCCATCTGGCCACTGCTGGCGTTGGAAAGATAACGTACGTCATCAAGATATTCACGGGTGGGGCCAGCAGTGATAAGAATTCTCATGAGTTTCATTTACTTCAAGCGAATTGAAAATGACCAGGAATGTCTTGAATCAATTTAGTAATTCTTCAATTCGTGTTAAAATCTCTGCGGGCTCTGCCATGCGGCCTTTTCCAATGACACCACAACTGAGCCAGCCTTCTCCCGGCTCTACGATATGAATTCCATCCTCTTTGATCTGGCTCAGATTGCGCTGCACCGCAGGTTTGGCCCACATATCCGCGTTCATCGCCGGAGCTATCAGGATAGGAGCAGTACAGGTTAATGTAAGTGTTGAAAGGAGATCCTCGGCCAGACCATGAGCAAGTTGAGCAATGACATTTGCTGTTGCCGGTGCGATGACAAAAAGTTCCGCTCGGCGGGCCAGGCCAATATGCTCTCCCTGGAAATGTTCTCTAGGGGAAAAACTACCTTGGTATACCGGACGATCAGTTAATGCTTCGAACGTAGTTGCTCCAATAAACTTTTCGGCCGCCTTGGTCATTACAACACTGACAGCCGCCCCTTTCTGGACCAGTTTACTGGTAAGGTCAGCTGTCTTATAAGCGGCAATCCCGCCTGAAACACCTAATAAAATTTCACGCCCCTGCATGGGTAGATTTCCGGAGCAAATGGACCTGATGATTCAATTAAATCAGATCTTCGAGTGTAGGACCTGCATCATCAAATTCGACTGCATCTAATGGACTTCCATCATCATTGATCGCAACTTCGCCTGATTGATCCAGATAGATCTTATCTTCCATGATCTCTTTGACGACCACTTCAATATGATTTTTAGTTTGCATCTCAACCAGTGGTCGTGCCCCTCGGTTGAGAGCGACGATTCGTTTCTGAATAAGCGAAGACAATTTAAACCGACCGCCAACTTTGTTAACGATCTCTTCTTCCTTAAATTCTTCCAGCATTGATTTCTTGCTCCCGTTGTTTCAGGATGGTGCCAATTTTATTGACAGCCCGATCCAGTTCGTCATTAATAATGACATGATTATAATACTCGGCCAGCTCCAACTCCTTGCGGATCGTTGCGAGCCGTTTTTCGATAATTTCTTCTGATTCCGTTCCTCGATCCCGAATTCGCTTTTCATATTCTTCATCAGAACTTGTTCTGACAAACAGCGTCATTGTCTGTGGAAACTGTTGTTTAAGCTTCAATGTACCTTGAACATCTATTTCGAGAAAGGGCCAGCCACCTTCTTTGGCTGCGCGATCTACTTCCGATTTTAACGTACCGTACCAGTATCCCAACCCATGTACCTGTTCGCACTCAAGTAATTCGTTATTTTTCCGTCGTTCCTCAAATTCTTCTGGCGTCAGGAAATAGTAGTCCTGGCCATCAATTTCTCCGTTACGTATTGGACGGGTCGTGGCTGAGATGGCTTTGATCAATTTGACAGGAGACTCCTGTAATAGCCGTTTTACGATCGTGGTTTTACCGCTGGCAGTCGGTCCAGAGAGTACGACGATTGGTATTTCTGCTTGAGGATTTGACACGTTACAAAACTCCAGAGCGATCCCTGTGTCGTCTCGATATTCAATATTTATGGACAAATTTATATGTTATTCTACGTTTTGAACGTTTTCTCGAATCTTCTCGACAGCAAGTTTCATCTCGATCACAGCATGCGAGATTTCAACATCATTGGCTTTAGATCCGATGGTATTGATTTCTCGAAACATTTCCTGAACCAGAAACTCCAGCTTTTTACCCTGGGATGTTGAGCCGTTCAATATTGTATCAAATTGTTCCAGGTGGCAATCCAGACGACTGAGTTCTTCATTGATGTCAGAGCGATCTGCAAACAGGCTGACTTCCCGAATCAGGCTGTCTGAATCAAGGTCGACTTCCTGGTCTTGGAGCAAATCGCTTAGTCTCTGATGCAAACGATCTCGATAGTTGGTAACGACACGTGGCGCAATTTCTTTTACGATCTTTAGTTGTTCACAGATTATCTGATTACTGGCAAGAAGATCGGCTTGTGCTGACTCACCTTCCTTTTTGCGGAATTCTGTTAAATCTTCCAATGCTTCCCGAAGTGCTTTTTCGATCAGTGGCCAATCCGATTCAGGTGTGTGTGATTTCGAGTCGTTGTCAAGAACAGCCCCAGGCAAGGAAAGCAGACTATTAAGATCATCCGGAAGTGGAAGGTGACAGGCCTGAGTGATATTTTTCAGCTGTTCCCAATACTGTTTGACAACCTCTTCATCCAGTAAATAATCACTCGTTCGATCAAGATGATTGATTTTCAGTGTGAGATTAACCGTTCCGCGCGTAATCGAACTTCGCAATTGCTTTTCAATCTGACTGCCAAGCTTTGCGTAAAAATCCGGGTAACGGGTCGATATTTTTAAATAACGGTTGTTGACAGTTCGAATTTCAGCTTGGACCGATAATCGGTCATCTTCTGCTGTCGAACTTCCAAAACCAGTCATGCCTAGCAGCACAACACACTCTTTTCTGAAAACAGGAATCGATGGAAGTTAAGAGAACAGTCTCTCATTAAATTGATTTCATTTATGCCGCGAAGACTAGTTCGATTTTGGTTCAGACTTAGGCTTCTCAGTTTCTGCAGGGGTATCCTGTTTTTTCTCTGCAGGTGTAGTGGCATCTTTGGGTTTGGCTGTATCCGTTTTTTCTTCTGATTTCGTTGTGGATGATTTTTCGTCAGCTTTTGGAGCTGGTTTTGTCTGTGACTCTGAGGGAGCCTCAGCTTCTTTTTTGTCTTTGAGGTCTGTATTGAATTTTGGATCTTCTGGTGCTTCAGTCATTGGTGGATCCTGAGCATTCTCTTCACCTGGCTTCATTTCTGTTTTATCAGAAGTCACAGCCGCAGAGCCTCCTGTAAACCTGCCAGAATTATTTCTGGCCACGATTCCGGATACACCAGCTAAGATGACCCAGATGACTGCCATGATGACTGTGATTTTGGTAAACACATCACCGGCTTTGGTTCCTAAAGCACTCTGTCCACCAGAGCCACCGAAGGCACCTGCCAATCCACCACCGCGTCCTTTTTGTAGCAGGATAATGATGATCAAAAGAATCCCTAAGAACATCAACAGGGTCATCATCAAGTATGAAAGCAGCATTGTGTTATCCTATAGTGGCGATTTCAAATGAAATTTATTTAATATAGTGTGGGCGATTTTCTGAGAAGAAACGATAATTTCAGCGTATCATACCTTAGTAAGCTACGATCTGTAAATCGATTCTGTAACTCGAGTAGAGACGAATCGAGAGAAATTGCCAGCTTAAATTAACTCTCTGCTAGTTCAACGGCTGCCTGAATAATAGGGATAAAAAGCTCAGCTTTCAAGCTGGCTCCCCCAACCAGGGCTCCATCCACATTTTCCTGAGAGAGTAATTCTTTCGCATTATCAGGTTTGACGCTGCCCCCATAGAGAATTCGCGTTGAATCAGCAATCTCTGCAGAGTAGTGATCTTTGAGCCAGTTTCTGAGATACTGATGGGCCGCTTCTGCCTGATCGGGAGTGGCAGTCAAGCCAGTTCCGATTGCCCAGACTGGTTCATAAGCAATCACAATTTTGTCGAAGGCAGCTGAGTTAACACCTTCCAAGCCACCTGTCATCTGGGTGTCGAGGACAGCCTCGGTCTGTTCAGATTCACGTTCACTTTGCAGCTCTCCGACGCACAAAACAACCTGAAGTCCTGCATCGAGGGCTTTTTTTACTTTTAAATTAATATCAGCGTCAGTTTCTTTGAGGATATGTCGTCGTTCACTATGTCCCAGTATGACTGAGCGACAACCCACATCAGAGAGCATTTCAGTTGAAATTTCGCCCGTGAATGCCCCTGGCGATTCATGATAACAATTTTGAGCACCAAAACCGACTCCCGTTCCATTTACGATATCACCGATTGTGCTCAGGTAAGGAAAGGGAGGGCAAACCAGCACTTCAACTGCTGTCTTTTCTTTTGGAACTTCAGCTGCCAAAGCTTGGGCCAATTGTGATCCGGAGTCTTTGGTAGTATTCATTTTCCAGTTACCAGCTACAAGAAAGCGACGCATGATTTATCCTGTAATTAAATGAAGTAATGTGCTGAAGGTTCTCTGTCATTTAAACATTTCTTGTATTCTCTTTCGCTTTCAATGAGAAAGAGAAGGAGAAATTATCCGTATTGTTGAGCATCGGCATACGGAATTTTGAATTCAGAGAGGACGTTTCGTGCTGGATAAGTTATTGATTCAGAAGCAGTGATTCAAGGATCCCAGCTGAAAAACCTGAAATGTAGCTCTTATTGGCTCGATTTCATGAATTATCTGGAAAGATCGAGGAAACTGGTAGAAAAAAAGGGGGTTATTCCAAAATGCCACTGCGTGGATAAGAACCCATTGTTTCCAGACGCACCACTCGTTTTTCGAGTTCACTAATGGTTCTTTTGATGTGGGCTTCCTGAATATGTCCTTCAAAGTCAATAAAGAAGAGATATCCTGGTTCTTCACCTCGCAAGGGAAAAGATTCGATCCAGGTAAGATTGACTTTGTTCTTTTTGAAGATTTGCAGGGTATCGGCCAGCGAACCCGCTTTATGAGCAATTTGCACCAGAATGGCAGTTCGATCTTTGCCCGTTGGTTCACAGACTTCTTCGCCGATGACAGCAAAACGGGTTACATTGTTGGTGTTATCTTCTATTCCTTCGACGATAATTTGAAGATCATATTCGACTGACGCTTGATGGCTGGCAACGGCAGCTGCACCTGGTTTCGTCGCAGCTAGTTGGGCTGCAGTTGAAGTGCTGGTCACTTCATGTAAGTGTGCTTGGGGCATATTTCTCGAAAGCCACTCACGACACTGGGAAAGTGCTTGTGGTTTACTATAGATTTCCGTGATTTCACTACGTTCACAACGTGCTAGCAGGTTGTGATGAACAGCAATCAGAACTTCTCCACAAATTCTGAGAGGAAGTCTGGTAAACATATCGAGTGTGTCGACAACACGTCCATCAGTGCTGTTTTCGATAGGTACTACACCAAATTCCGTGTTACTCCGATTTACTTCTTCAAAGACAGCACCAATAGTATTCACGGGAACCATGTCAGCTTCTTCACCAAAACGCTCCAGTGCTGCCAAATGGGTATAGCTATACGCTGGTCCAAGATAGGCAACTCGCTGTGGGTGGATTTGTCTGCGAGCAGAACTTAAAATTTGCCGGAAGATTCCTCGAACCGCATTATTTGTGAGTGGACCGGATGAATTCAGCTTTTCAATGAATTCACGAAGTTCTTCGTCTGACTTGGGGTCAAACATGGCAGCCCGTGGATCAGGATCTGACTTGATCTGTTTTATCGTCATTGAGCAGCGTTTGTTGACCAATTTTACAATTTCACGGTCAATTTTCTTTAACTCGGACTGTATTGAGGCCGGGTTTCTTTTACTGCTACTGCTTTTTCGTGCTGGTTGCTTTTGGGCTGGTTGTTTTTTTACTGCCGCCTTCGATTTGCTTGTTGAGGTGGCTTTTTTAACCGCTTTTTTCTTGGCCATCGGAATCTTTCAGGATGTGAGTCTCGTTTCTGTCTCTCAGAAAATTAACCGCAGCCAGATCACATGCCCTCCCTGGTCGTGCCTTGATGCTTACTGCCAGTTTCACAATTGGATTACAATCCCTTCAGAGCTTCTCAGTTTGGGATTTCTCCCGATCAATAATCTTTTTTAAAAATTGTAAGACATTACCTAACAAGCATTTAGGTTGTCAGACGAAAACTGAAAACTTTATATACTGTTTGAATTGATTTTCAAAAAAAATCAACTTAGTCTTCAATTGTTCTAGTTTGTACCGCCGTAATTAAGGGCTGTCAAGCGGTTGAGCCTTACCTCTGAAGTGTTTAGCGTTTATTCTAAGAGCTTGTTTATATAAACTGCCAATATGTCATTCTGACGTGCAGGCAGGCTTGGTTATTGAGGGTGCCAATATGGCATTCTTTATGGTTTGAATTTTCGGTTAGCGAAAACTATTTGGTTTGTAAGTGTTTATTATTAAGTTGTTTAGAGTTTTGTGTTAGATGTTAAAATCGGCTTGGCACGTACATTGCTAAGTAAGTAATCAGCTGGTTTCCAGCTAGCTCACTGATTGAAATCATAAGAAGCACATGATTGATGTACATGACATTGGATTTCGTTTTGAGACTGTGTCTAGTACAGATCTGAATTAGGAATAAAGAAAGAGGGGAAACTCGAATGTCGTCTCAAGGTGAAAAGATCATCGGAATTGATTTGGGAACTACAAACTCAGTGGTTTCGATTATGGAAGGTGGGGAAGCCAAAGTGATTCCTAACCTGGAAGGGAATCGGATTACCCCTAGTGTTGTCGCTTTTACCGATAAAGGAGAGACGCTCGTGGGAGAGCCTGCAAAACGTCAGGCTGTGACCAATCCCAAGAATACCGTTTATTCCGTAAAGCGATTTATGGGACGTCGGCACAATGAAGTACAGAGTGAAGAAAAGATCGTACCCTATAAAATTATTGGTGGACCTGAGGACTATGTCAAAATAGAGGCAGGTAGTAAAACCTACACCCCGCCAGAAATTTCAGCTTCGATTCTACGGAAATTGAAAGAAGCCGCAGAAAGCTATCTGGGACATAAAGTCAACAAAGCGGTCGTTACTGTTCCCGCTTATTTCAATGATGCTCAACGACAAGCGACCAAAGACGCGGGCCAGATTTCTGGTTTGGAAGTCTCGCGTATCATCAATGAGCCGACAGCCGCTGCACTGGCCTACGGTTTGGAAAAGAAGAACGACGAAAAAATTGTCGTGTTCGACTTTGGGGGTGGAACGTTTGACGTTTCCGTTTTGGAAGTCGGCGACGAAATCATTGAAACTCTAAGTACGAACGGTGATGGTCATCTGGGGGGAGACGACTTTGACGAAGAGTTGATCAATCATATTGCAGATGCGTTCAAGAAGGAGCAGGGAATAGATCTGCGAGATGATGCGATGGCGTTACAGCGTTTGCGCGAAGCCGCCGAAAAAGCAAAGAAAGAATTGTCTTCTTCACAATCGACAGATATTAATCTGCCGTTTATTACTGCGGATAGTTCAGGCGCAAAACACTTACAAATGGCGATTACCCGTTCTGAGTTTGAGAAGTTGATCGATCCTCTTGTTGAACGCTGTCGGAAGCCAGTCGAGCAGGCAATGAAGGATGCAGGACTTGATTCGAGCCAAATCGATGAAGTTGTGTTGGTTGGTGGATCAACGCGTGTTCCCAAAGTTCAGGAATTCGTTAAGAAAATATTTGGGAAAGAGCCACACAAGGGAGTCAATCCTGACGAGGTGGTTTCTATTGGTGCTGCTATTCAAGGTGGTATTATTTCTGGCGATGTCCAGGATGTTGTGTTGCTGGATGTCACTCCGCTGTCTTTGGGAATCGAAACCGAAGGCGGCGTAATGACGAAACTGGTTGAACGTAACACAACCATTCCTGTGACCAAGGACCAAGTATTTTCAACCGCTGCCGACAACCAAACTGCCGTTACAGTCCGCGTTTTCCAAGGAGAACGGCAGATGGCTACCGACAACCGATTGTTGGGGCAGTTTAATCTGGAAGAAATTCCACCAGCACCTCGTGGAGTTCCACAGATTAAAGTGGTATTTGATATTGATGTAAATGGAATTTTAAATGTCTCGGCAAAAGATGTTGCTACAGGTAAGGAAACTTCTGTCAGGATTGAACAGTCCAGTGGTTTGTCTGAAACCGAAATTGAAGAGATGCAGAAACAGGCAGAAGCCCACGCCGATGAAGACAAGAAGAAATTCGAGTTGGCTGAAGCCAAGAATAATGGGTCTCGACTGATTTATGAAGTAGAGAAACTGTTGAAAGAACACGCTGAGAAAATTGATGATTCTTCCAAGTCAGCGATTGAGGCATCAGTGAAAAAAGTGAACGATGCGATCGGTACTGAAGATGCAGCGGCGATCAACACTGCCTGCGAGGAATTACAGCAGGCTACTCATGCTTTCACAGAGCAGATGTATAAAGAGAGCCAAGCTGCAGGAGCCGATGGTACTTCCGCCGAGGGCGGAGACGCTGCTGCTCCCGCTGAGGAAGAAGATGTAATTGATGCAGAATTTGAGAAAAAAGACTAGAACAGATTTCGTTTTAGTGCTTTATCGAGAATAGGAGACGGGAGCTCAGGTTTCATTCTGAGTTCCCAACTTCTGAGTAAATAAGACCTTTCCTACTTAATATATTTTGTTTTACATAATAATTTTTTTGTAGTCATGTAGATTAGCAGGTTCATTTTTTCCCACCTCACTGGGCCTGTTCCTTAAACAAAAAACTAAATTCCTAAAAACATTACTTGTCAGCTGGTTATTCAGAAAGATAATCCAAGCTGTTGAGTTGCTGCGCAATATTGGAAAAGAATTGGAGGAGCATTATGGCGTTTCGATTTGAAAAGTTGACTGTAAAAGCTCAAGAGGCAGTACAGCGTGCCCAGCAAACGGCTGAAGATTTTGGCCAACAGGAAATTAAGCCTTTGCATTTGCTCAAAGCGCTGTTGGACGAAGAACAAGGTGTTGTGAAACCTCTGATTCAAAAGATTGGTGCCAATCTTCCTCAGCTTCAAAAAATGGTAGATGACGAAATTCAACGCCTTCCTAAAGTAACCGGAGCCATGTCTCAGGTGGGTATTGGTCAGGCGTTGCTTCAGGTCCTTCAGGCTGCTCAGGATCGTGCTGATCAGATGCAGGATGATTTTGTCTCGACAGAACATCTGCTGTTGGCTTTTACTACTGTAGATGATCAGGCAAAACGTCTTTTGGAATTAAATGGCATTGAAGAAGACGATGTGTTGTCGGCTTTGCAGGCCGTACGTGGTGGTCAACGAGTGACTGATCAAAGTCCCGAGGAAAAATACCAATCGCTGGAGCAATACGGTAAAGATCTTGTGGAACTGGCACGGCAGGGAAAAATCGATCCGGTGATTGGCCGCGATCAGGAAATTCGACGGGTCATTCAAATTTTATCCCGTCGTCGAAAAAATAATCCGGTTTTGATTGGTGAAGCGGGAGTTGGAAAAACAGCAATTGTTGAAGGGCTCGCACATCGTATTGTGATTGGCGATGTCCCCCAGAATCTTAAAAATAAACGGGTGATTGCTCTAGATATGGGGGCACTCATAGCGGGCACGAAATACCGTGGTGAATTTGAGGATCGTTTGAAGGCAGTTCTTAAAGAAATCGAACAGGCCAAGGGGGAGATCATCCTGTTTATTGATGAATTGCATACAGTTGTGGGAGCAGGGGCAGCAGAAGGGGGCGCGGATGCTTCCAATTTATTGAAACCGGCATTAGCACGCGGAGAATTGCATTGTGTGGGAGCCACGACTCTCGACGAATACCGCAAGCATATCGAAAAAGACCCTGCTTTAGAGCGACGTTTTCAACCGGTGATGGTACAGGAACCGACTGTGGAAGACACAATTTCCATCTTGCGTGGCTTAAAAGAACGCTACGAAACGCATCATGGAGTGCGCATTATGGATGATGCGTTAATCAATGCAGCGACATTATCGGACCGTTATATCAACGATCGTTTTCTACCCGATAAAGCCATCGACTTAGTGGATGAGGCAGCTAGCCATTTGCGGATGGAAATGGATTCGATGCCTGCTGAAATTGACGAGGCAACTCGTCAATTAACTCGAATGCAAATTGAAGCGACGGCTCTGGCAACGGAAACGACGGCGGATAGTAAAGAGCGTCTGGAAGAATTAAGAAAACAGATCGCCGACCGTGAGGAGAGCGTCAATGCGCTAAAGACCCGTTGGGAAACCGAGAAGGAAGCCTTGTCTGGTTTACAGCCATTGAAGGAAGAGATTGATCGATTGAATACAGCTTATGAACAGGCATTTAATCGAGCGCAACAAACAAATTCCAATGAAGACTTTACAACTGCTTATAATGCAGAACAGGAGTTAAATACAGCTCGCAAACGCTTGTCAGAAATGGAAGAACGGGTTACAGAACTCGGCGATGTCGGTGGCGAACGCTTGTTGCGTGAGGAAGTGACGCCGGAAGATATTGCTAAGGTGATCAGTATGTGGACCGGGATTCCCATTTCGAAAATGTTACAGGGCGAACGGGCAAAATTACTGAGAATGGAAGAGGAAATCCATCAGCGAATGATCAATCAGAACGAAGCTGTTGAAGCGGTTTCCAATGCGGTCAGACGTTCTCGTTCCGGTTTACAGGATCAGAGTCGTCCCATCGGTTCATTCATGTTCCTGGGACCCACGGGGGTGGGAAAAACGGAATTATGTAAGGCACTTGCCGGATTTCTGTTTGATGACGAACGCAACATGATTCGCATCGACATGAGTGAATTCATGGAGAAACATTCCGTGGCAAGACTCATTGGTGCGCCTCCAGGATATGTCGGTTACGAAGAAGGGGGGCGATTGACGGAAGCGGTACGACGCCAGCCTTATTCTGTCATCTTGTTGGATGAAGTAGAGAAGGCACACCGTGATGTGTTTAACATTCTCTTGCAATTACTCGATGATGGGCGATTGACAGATAGCCACGGGCGAACTGTTGATTTCTCAAATACAATTGTCGTGATGACGTCTAACATTGGCAGTCAGACGATTATGGATTTATCTGGTAAGGAGGATGAGCAGTTGATCCATAGCCGTGTGATGGATGCACTGCAGCGCGAGTTTTTACCTGAATTCCTAAATCGAATTGATGAAGCGATTGTCTTCCATCCGCTCGGACGTGAAGAAATTCGCCAGATTGTGGAATTACAATTAAAGAATTTAGCCGCTTTAGTGGAAGAGAATGGATATACATTGGAAGTCTCTGATGCCGCTAAAGATTTGTTAGCGGAAGAAGGTTATGACCCCACCTATGGAGCGCGTCCTTTAAAGCGTACCATTCAGCAGAATATCCAGAATGAACTTGCGAATAAGTTACTGTCGGGAGAATTTTCAGAAGGTGCCACAATTTATGTGAATGCACATGAAGGATTGTACCTGTTCTCTGAAAAGTAACGGTTCAAGATCAATTTGGTTATTATTTGAATCACAGTTTTGGGGTTAGTCTCTTAAGCTGTGATTTTTTATTTATCAGAATTAGAATGTAACGCGAGACGATTTCCCTCGCTGTCGAGAATGAGAGCCCGAAAGCCATGCGGACCAATAGAGTGAATCGGTTCGATCACTTTTCCTCCCTTGGCTTCGGCCTGCGTTACGGCATCCCGAATACGATGATCGACATTCATATAAACTAGGATCCCTTTGTCAGCCGAGATTGCCGATTCATCGAGGATCAAACAACCGCCATTTCCCTGCTCATGACCCAAAACGCCGAATCGAGTTTCGTTGAATTGTTCGCAATGAACTTTTACCGAAAGAACTGCTGAATAAAATGCTGCAGCTCGATCAAGGTCAGCCACGGGTATATCGAACCAGACTGCTCGGTTGTGAGTTGAATTGAAGTCAGTCATTTCAATTATCCCCTCAGCGCAAGAAAAAATGACGCTCACTTCAATAAAGCGAGCGTCTACTTCAATGATCGATAATAAGAAGGGATCTCAGGCAGATTCTTCTAATACAACAAAAGGGCTGATCTTGCGAACTTTTTCTTTGATCGCTTCTTTTTCCGCAGAGTCTTTTGCCTTGGCGAATTTTTCCCGAAGTTGTTTCAGTTTATGCTTCCGGATTCGACGTTGGGCCAGTTCGCGCCCTTTTTCAACACGTCCCATTTCTTGTGTATTCCTGGTAAAAATGAAAGTATAGTATTGTTCTTATGTATATTTCCTGTCTTCGGTATCTGATTCTAACATCTATTGAAACAGGGGGCAACGATCAGAGCAGGGCATTTTTCAGAGTCCTTAAGAGAAGCGTATACTCTGGATTCGGGTTGACCCATTTGTGTTTCCTTGATATTTCTTGCCTCTACATCTCTCTATTCTTTTGACCTCTCCCCATTAGTTCTGACAACTACCCATGGTGGTAGAACTCCACCAGATAGAATTTACGTACCTGGTTAATTATTCATTTGGAAGACTCAGTTATGCCATTTCAGTCTTTGAAGGCTGTTTTTCTCCTGATAGTTACATCAGTGATTGTATTGAGCAGTGTGACTGGTCGTTTTGCTTATGCTCAGGGAAGACTTTCTGAGTTGGGAGCAAAGAAAGCAACAAATCTTGAGTCTTATCGTCGTCACCAAACGATATTTGCACCGCGTGATCAGGATATCAAGCAAATCAGCCAGTCGCCTCAAGTTCCCGAAGTTTTAGACGCAGAAGCCCGTGAGGCGTTAGGAATTCCTCCCCAATTGTTGGAATCCGACGATTCCTGGAGTGAGTCGGAAGATGAATGTCTCGAATGCGAAACGTTTGTGCCATTAATTTCTCATAAACGTGCCACGGCCAATGTGACCTGGTTACCTGGTACAGGTGATGATCTAGGAATTTTCAGCCTGAGTTTATCCGAAGCTTTGGAACTACCTCGCTATGAAGGATTCACCATCACACCCCGGTTTGGCGTGCATTATTTGGATGGTCCTGTACGAACTGATTTACCGGCTCGGGTCTACGATACCTCGGTTGCCTTTCGTTGGTTTAATAAATTCAACGAAAAATGGTCATATGAACTCGAAGTAGCACCTGGGGTTTATAGCGATTTTAAAAACGTGACGACTGATTCTCTCAGAATTACGGGAAGAGGGCTCGCCTATTACATGCACTCACGTTCCAAACAGTTTGTGTTTGGGGTGGTTTATATCGATCGTGAAGATCTCAAATTATTACCTGCTGCCGGTATGATCATGTGGTTTAGTGAAGGATCACGTCTTGAGCTTATTTTTCCAAAACCCAAGTTCACTTATCGTATCGAGAAGAGTGAGGCGCGAGAACGTTGGTTGTATGTGGCTGGTGAATTTGGGGGTGGTTCGTGGGCGATTCGTCGTGCAGGAACGGCAGTTGATGACGTTGTGACATACAATGATCTAAGATTGATTGGCGGAATCGAGACAAAGCATACCAATGGAATGGTGAGCCAGTTTGAAATTGGTTATGTGTTTAATCGTAAGCTGGAATATTTATCGAACAACGGCAATTATGATGTCTCTCCCACGGGGATGATTCGCTATCAACTGACATTCTGAAACTTATAAATTGCATTGAATGTCGATCCATGTGCGTTTCTCAAACGATTCCAGTACGGAGTCAGCGACAAGTTGAGCTGAAGCCCCATGATCAAAACCAGGGATGGCGTCCCGTTCTTCCAGAATGGCTGACACAAATTCGTAGACCAAATCGTAACGGAATACGGTACTAGGCACACCCTCATGTGGCTTGCGTGGACTGCCTTCAATAACCAGAAATTCATCCGGTACCGGAAGTTTTTCCATCGTTTGTCCAGGCTTACCGATCAAGATGTTATTGGGGTCTGTCAATTGATAGGCGGCGGAACCTTCGGAGCCATTTACTTCTGCCCATTCATAACCAAAACCATCATTGTGATAGCCTTTCATTAACGTACTCCCTTCCCAGACTCCAACTGCACCATTTTCGAATTGTCCGATTAAGGAAGACCAGTCATCAACTTCAGATGGTTCGCAAGGTTGACCTTCTGCAGTTTTGTCTCGCGGAACAAATTGCGCAACTGCACCACAAATGCTTTTAATCGGACCAAGTAAATCCTGGGCAAAGTCGATGCGGTGAATTGTCATATCAAACAGGTCACCGGCTCCGGCTAACTTTTTACTTTGTCGCCAGCCCCAGCTTGATTCAGGCCAATCGAGAAAGCGTTGGCTACGGAAGTGACGGGGAGTCCCCAGTGCTCCTGATTCCACAAGATGTTTCACATAGCGCATGGAAGGGGCGAAGCGATATGTGAATGCCGTCATGTGTCGCAGGTTGGTATCGCGAGCGGCCCGATACATTTCAGCCGATTCCGTATAATTTAATCCCAAGGGCTTTTCACACATCACATGTTTTCCCCCTCGAATGCAAGCCAGTGCGATTTCATGATGTGTAAAGTTGGGAGTGGCGATGATGACCGCGTCGATTTCAGGATCGTCAGCAATTTCTTGATACTTAGTGCTGGCTTTGGTTTTTCCCCAATCGGATTGGCGCTGTGCCAGTAGTTCTGAGTTAGGATCACAAATCGCAGCCAGTTCTGCTCGCGGATCGAGATCAATGCCAGGGACATGATGGTAGTCGGAGACGGCACCAGCACCAATAATGCCGATACGAATGGAGTCTGTCATAAATACGCCTTTAGTGTGATGTTGATTTGAATTAGTAGAATGCTCGTTTAGTTCTGATGCAATCGGGAAAGCAGGGCAAAGGCTTCCTCTTTTGTATGAATGATTTCATCTAGCTGAGCATCTTGAATTTTATTGAGTAGTTCCTTGAATTCAGGACCTGATTTGATTCCAAACTCAATCAAGTCATTGCCTGTGATGAGCGGAGGAGGATTCAAAACTTCAGTGGGTGTATGATCTCGATACTGACAACAAAATTCAAGGTCGTCCAGAGGTTGTTTTTGAGAAGTAAGATCCGCTTTGACCAGTTCAATCAGGTAGGGACAATTTTTATGAGCCAAAAGTCGTTTGAGTCGTGAGAGCTTGAATGATGGGGCGCTTTCCAGACTGTTTCGATGCTGAATCAACCAGTAAATCAGAGAGGTTTCATGATTGGAAAAGCGAAGTCGTTTGCAAATATCATGAATGATATCGAGCTGATGGGTGCTATCTTCGTGAGGCAAATCCAATAATAAGGTAGCGAATGACAGCTCAAAATTGATGAGTGTGAGACCTTTCAGACGAAGAAGTGTTTGGTCCCACAAAGGCTGTTTTTCTGGATCTTCCCATAAGGGAGCTAATTCAGGAATAATTGATTTTAACAATTCGGAACTCTGAACAAGTTCAATTGCATAACTGCGATTGGGGTGAAGCAGCATTTTTCTTAATTCACCGGAAATCCGTTCCGGGCTCACTACACAGATTTCATTCGCCATTGTTTGAATTGCTTCAAATGTGACCTGATCCAGACGAAACTCAAGTGTGGAAGCAAAACGAATTGCGCGTAGCAGCCGAAGTTTATCTTCCTGCATCCGTTTCAGCGGATTTCCAATGGCACGAATGATTTGCTGATTAAGGTCGGATTGTCCTCCCACGTAATCATAGACTGACTCAGTAAGGGGATCATAAAACATGCCGTTGATGGTAAAGTCACGACGGTGGGCATCTTCTTCAGCTGTCGTAAACGTCACGTGTTCCGGACGCCGCCCGTCAAGATAGGGGCCTTCACTACGAAACGTGGCTACTTCAACATCACAGTCTGAATGTGGACCGCGGACGATAATGACGCCAAAACTGGCGCCTACGGCTAAAGTTTGCCGTTTCCCAAACAATTTACGAACCTCATCTGGTAGAGCATTGGTCGCGACATCGTAGTCCTGTGGTTTTTTTCCCAGTAGCAGGTCGCGAACACAGCCTCCCGCCCAGAGAGCTTGGTAACCTGCATTCCGTAATTTGCGGACAATGTCCAACGCGACCTTGTATGGTTCAGTTTGTTTCATGGATCCTGGATTGATTAAATGCGCACGACTTTTTTGAGTATGTGTTTAATAATAGCAAGTTCTGGTGAGTTATCGACTTATGATCGTCTTTTTTTGTTGTATATTGCTGGGTCTCTTATGGATACCGTTTAAATCAGAGGTTTGTAGGGACAGAAAAAGTGGAGCAGGGGTTCATAAAACGGACTTCGCAAAGATGAGTCGATTCCGTATGATTGATCGTTCGGTTTAGTTCTTCAAGAACAATAGAGTCATTTTTCAATGAGACTCAGAATCATTCAATTTGTTGAAGGATTAGAAGTTTTGAGAGGTACTCACAGTATTCGCTTTAATGGAACCTGTTTTTGGGTTCTTCATCGCAGGAAGGAGTTTGGTCCATTCGATTATGAATGGAGCAAAGACTTCTCTGGTGTAGAGTTTATGTACTCCGGTCATAAATTTGGCGAATACTGTAGTGCGGATGAGATCTTCGCAGACCTAAAGCAGTTTTCGCTTCCGATGAGCGTGGTCGAAGTTGCCAGCTTAACGATCGGTACGGTCTTATATGGTGTATTGAATGGTCTCCGAGAACCGCTCTGGAAAGAACTCTTAAGGCAGCGCCTGGATGCGAGTGGTTTTCAACACTTTTCGATTCGAGAAGATGGCCCTGAGCGGCTGACTGGCTAAAAAGCGGGAATCGACATTTTTTCAATATTCGTCTTCCGCATTCGAATTCAGAATGTCTCGCAAATTTTCTCTCTTTTAGCTTTTTTGAAATCGTCATATGTATATATTTTGATTTGAGATAAGTTGCATTTTAAAAATTGCAATTGATTTTAAACGCTTGTTTAATACAATTGTTTGAAACAGTGTTTTAAATATCATTGCTTTATCGATTTAGATTGTGTGGTCAAGTTAAGTCTCATGCGCTAAAAAGAGATGGAACTTTCTATATGTCATCATTTAATGTTCGTGACAAATTACTTGAAGTAGCAGGGCCCGTTTTTTCAGAAAAGGGGTTTGAGAAAGCGACTGTGCGCGAAATCTGTCAGAAAGCAGACGTGAATCTTGCTAGCGTGAATTATTACTTTGGAGATAAAGAACAACTTTATCTGGAAGTGATCCGTCTCGCAAAAGAGATGGGGATTTCTCGTGCACCGCTTCCAGAGTGGTCCTCTGACACTTCTCCCGAACAAAAACTTCGAGACTGGGTCACTACATTGGTGATGAGGATGTTAGGAACGGATTCCTGGAGTAACCATTTGATTATGCGTGAGGTATTGGAGCCAACCAAGGCCTGCGAGCATCTTATTCAAGAACACTTTCGTCCTTTTGTAAATATCGCAGATTCCATATTGCAGGAGATGCTGGGCGAAGAAGTCCCTGAGTATCGTCGTATGCAGTGTGTTTTCAGTATCGCTGCTCAATGCCAGTTTTACCGTGTCTCTGAAAGTCTGGTGACCTTGATGTTAGGCAATGAAGAAAAAAACACTCATTACGATGTCGAATGTTTAATTGAACACGTTCTACAGTTTTCTCTTGCAGCAATCAAAAATTTGAAACAGGAAATGGCTCTGTCCGAAATGGAATCTTCTTCACCCGTTCATAAAATCTGAATCTTATCAAACGAAAATAGAGTAAATAAAAATAAAAAATTTCTAAGAAAAGCTATTTGAAATTTTAGCAGGTTGTTTTGAGATGATCGCCTTGGCATCATCCTGTTCGAAATAATACACATCTACTTGAATTCACAAACGGTAATTGACTCATTCCTTCAATTACCACTGTGACGCGTTTCAATATAGAAAATGGTCATGTCAGATTTGAAAACTCAAAAATCAAGAAGTTTATTCAACAAGCTCAAACACATTCTGTTACCAGTGGTCATTATCGCCCTTGGTGGTGGAAGCCTGGTTGTCCTCATGGCGATGAAAAAAGAGCCTGAGAAAAGTGAAAATACACTTGCCAGTTTGGCGCCATTGGTTTCGACTGAAACCATCGATTTTTCTGATAAAGGGGTCACGATCACCGTTGATGGGGTTGTTGTACCCTCCAGAGAGGTCAAACTTGCAGCAGAAGTTTCTGGAAAAGTGATTTACACCCAGAATGGCTGTAAAGTTGGAAATATTGTTCGCAAGGCAACCGAACGAGAACGACAAGATGTGAATACTCAAAATTTACTAATTCAAATCGATCCTGAGAACTATGAACTGGAAGTAAAGCGTCTTACTCAGGAATTTGCTCAAGCACAGGATGCCATCGATGAATTAGAAGTCGAAATCGATAATGAAAAAGCGATGATTGACTTGGCACATGAAGAGGTGCTCCTACAGAAAACACATCTGGATCGCGTAGAAAAACTACGTACTAAAAATGTCGTTTCAGACTCTGAATATGATGAAGCCAAACGTACAGAACTTTCATCTCGTAATTCGCTACAAAAATTAACCAACCAGACAGATCTACTCAAGTCACGCCGAAAACGAATGGAACACGCCCGTGATCTGGTGGGAGTTCAACTGACAAGAGCGAAACTGGACCTGAGTCGTACGCACATTTATTCTCCGATTAATGGTGTTATTGTAGAAGACTCTGTCGAAAAAGATGGTTACGTTAAAGCGGGCGATCCATTAGTTACAATTGAAGATACTTCTGCTGTGGAAGTACGCTCGAACCTGCGAATGGAAGAGTTATACCAACTCTGGCAGCATGCCGCTCAATCTGCAAAAAAAGGTCAGCTATCCTCAGCTAAATCTCAGGATAACCGACATGATTTAGGCTATCAACTTCCTCAGCTTCCCGTTAACGTCACTTATGAATTGGGAGGTAGAAAATTTATCTGGAAAGGCAAGCTCTCTCGCTATGATGGGATTGGCCTGGATGAAAAAACGAGAACTGTTCCCTGTCGTATTGTCGTTTCAGATCCTAAACCATCTCAAATTTTGGTAAATGGCCAACCGGCAAGTAAGATTGTCGGAGCGCCGCCTTTAACACGTGGCATGTATGTTTCCATCGAAATTCCCCTCAAAGGCAATGTGTCTTTATTGAAAATTCCTGAGACAGCAATTCGCCCCGGCAATTTGGTTTGGGTTGTCAGAGAGGGAAAACTACATGCAGAAAAGATCCGCGTTGTAGACACGAGTGCTAACCAATTACTCGTTGAACTGGGAGCCTCCGGGTTGAGACCAGGGGATCAGGTTGTCACATCCCCATTGAGCGTAGCGAATGAAGGCATGCTGGTTCGTAAAGGAGAGGTTGAATGAGGTCGATCATCAAGTGGGCGATCAATAACTCGCCCGCAATGAATACTTTGATGGTTACCGTTTTGGGGGTAGGGCTTGTCTCTTTAATGTTCATGCGCCGTGAAGTCTTTCCGGAGTTTGAACTGGAAATTATTCTGGTATCTGTTCCTTATCCAGGAGCAAGTCCTGATGAAGTGGAAGAAGGTATCTGCCAGAAAATGGAAGAGGCCGTTCGTTCAATTGACGGTATCAAAAAGATGACCTCGATTGCCAATGAAGGTTCAGGATCTTTGGTTTTAGAATTACGGGCTGATGTACCTGATGTGCAGAAAGTATTAAATGAGGTTCGTTCTGAGATTGATCGTATCCCCAGTTTTCCTGAATTGGCTGAAGATCCGGAAATCCAGCAAGTTACGTTCAGGCAGGTAGCGATTGAAGTGGCCGTCATTGGTCCTGATAATGAAAATGAAGACAGTGGGTGGGAGCTACGTGCTGTCACTGAGCGAATCCGAGATGAACTGCTGCAGTTAAAATCCGTATCGCAGGCAAATATTGCAGGCGCTCGCGATTATCAAATTGATATCGAAATTCCCGAAGCCACACTCAGAAAATACGGTCTGACCTTGCAGGATGTGGCAAGAACCGTTCGCAGAGAAAACCTGGAATTACCTGGTGGGAAATTAATTACCGATTCACAGGTTTTATTACTACGAGGAAAGAATAAACATCTGATTGGTAGTGAAATTGAAAAGATCCCTTTAGTTACTGAAGAGGGAGGGGTTGTCTTAACGGTTGGCGACCTCGGAAGTGTGCAGGATGAATTTGCTGATACAACCATGATCAGTGAAATTGACGGAAAGCCCGCCTTGTCTGTAGCAATCGAACGAACAGCGCAAGAGGATCTGCTGGCGATAGTTGAAGAAGTTCGCGAGTACGTGAAAACAGCAAATCTGCCACCGGGATACTCATTGAAGCTGTGGAAAGATCAGTCAGTTGACGTACGTGATCGTATGCAGTTATTAACGAGAAATGGGCTGCAGGGCCTCCTTATGGTTTTTATTACTCTTGCTATCTTTCTGGAATTTCGTCTTGCGTTCTGGGTTGCATTGGGGATTCCGATTTCAATGTTTGGTGCATGTATTGTGCTTTTCTATACCGGTCAAACATTAAATATGCTTTCCATGTTTGCGTTTTTGATGGCATTGGGGATTGTCGTTGATGATGCGATTGTTGTCGGGGAAAATATCTATGAGCATCGTCAGATGGGTAAATCAATTCTGAAGGCTGCCATTGATGGTGCGACTGAAGTCTTGCCTTCGGTTTGTGCATCTGTCACAACAACGGTTATCGCGTTTATGCCTTTGTTGTTTGTTTCAGGGATTATGGGAAAATTCATTGCGGTAATGCCGATTGCTGTGATTGCAATGTTAGTGATTTCGCTGTTGGAAAGTATTTTTATTCTCCCTTGTCACTTGGCACACGGAAAAATGAGTTCAGAAAAGAAAATTGGGTTTGTAGGAAAGAAGCTGAACTCGTTCATCGACCGCTGTTACTTACCTGTTTTAAGGTCTGCTTTGAATTACCCTTCGTCTGCTTTAGCTGTTGCTGGGGCTCTGATGCTATTGTCTGCTGGATTGATTATGGGGGGCTTTGCACCATTTAATATCTTTCCGAAAACTGATTACCGAATGATAGAAGCGACCGTAGAATTTCCTGATGGAACTCCTCAAGCAATTACGGGAGGTGCGACACTTCATATTCAAAGAGCGTTTGAAGAGCTGAATCAAGACTACCAGAAGAAGCATGGTAATTCTCTCATCAAGTTAGTCCGTAGAAATGTGGGTTTTGGAACACGGGATGAATCAGGCGGTGGTGTTGGTGGATCTGTTGAAGGCAGTCATGTTGGTAAAGTCAGTGTCGAAATAGTAGAAGCCCACGAACGGACTCTCGGTAGTGAAGAGATTCTCGAACTCTGGAGAGAAAAAGTTGGCGAAGTTCCAGGTGTGGATCGTCTTACTTTTAAATCTCCTTCAATGGGACCAGGCGGCAAGCCGATTGAATTTAAACTATTGGCAAATGGAGAACATCTGGATGAACTAGAAGCCGCCGTTGAAGAAGCAAAGCAGGAACTTGCGAAATATCCAGGGGTCAAAGATATTAACGACGACTCCAGTCCCGGAAAGTGGGAGTTTCAAATTAAAATCAAAGACAAAGCACGCGCTATGGGAGTTCCATTGGCGGATGTGGCGGAGACTGTGCGGGCAACCTATTACGGTGAAGAAGTAATGCGGCTGCAACGTGGTCGACACGAAGTGAAGTTAATGGTCCGTTATCCGGAAGAAGAACGACGATCGTTGATGGGGTTTGATGACATTCGAATTCGTACAGGAGACGGCGCGGAACGACCTTTGACAGAATTAGCTGAAGTAACTGTAAAAAGAGGTTACTCGGAGATCAACCGGATCGATCAACAACGTTCTATCACTGTATCTTCAGATTTGAATGAGAAAAAAGGGAACGCCAGCGAAATCGTCAAGTCATTGAAAAAGCCGGGAGGCTTTATGGATCAGTTGATGGCGAAATATCCTGATGTGCGTGTACGCTGGGAAGGGCAGCAAGAGCAAACAGATGAATCAGTAGATAGTTTGATCATCGGTCTTCTTATTGCTCTGGCGTCAATGTTTGCGTTATTGACAATAGAATTTCGTTCTTATGTTCAACCTCTCATAGTTCTCGGGATCATTCCGTTTGGAGTGATCGGGGCCGTTTTTGGACATGCGCTACTAGGTATGGAATTGACACTGTTTTCCTTATTCGGCCTGGTTGCTTTGACAGGTGTGGTAGTCAACGATTCAATCGTACTGATCGATTTCATCAATCACCGCATCGCAGATGGACTTCCTTTAAAGGATGCGTTAATTGATGCGGGGCGTCGTCGTTTTCGACCTGTGTTATTGACATCAATGACGACAATTGTTGGATTGGCGCCGATACTCAAAGAGACTTCATTTCAGGCACAGATTCTGATTCCGATGGCCGCCAGTCTCATTTTCGGGTTGATATTAGCAACAGGTCTGGTTCTTTTCTTAATTCCCACCTATTATTACCTCTATGCACGGTTTATGGGAGCAAGTCCTGATGAGCCTTGGGACCGAAAAATTGATGACTCGGTTAAAAGACAAGAGTATAATACCAACGAAAGTCAAGTGATTGAGATTGCACCATTGCAGTCTTAAGGTTTTGCTGTATGGTCAAATGAATACACTCTTGCTTATCAATAAGATCTCTGGTTAGTATACGCCGAGAATTATAATCGAAGAGTCTGTCTATACAGGCAAAAAGAAGTCCATCTTCTTTCAGGTTTGAATGATGAAACGCGTTTTACTTAAGTCAAAAATCCATCGCGCTACGGTTACTGAGGCCAATCTGGAATACAATGGAAGTGTTACCATTGATCAGGAACTGATGGATGCTGCTGACATCGTAGAGTATGAGCAGGTGCAAATTTATAATATCACTTCCGGAACTCGTCTAACCACGTATGCGATTTCAGGCGAGTCTGGTTCAGGCGTGATTTGTATCAATGGTGCTGCTGCTCACTTAGTTCAGCCTCAAGATTTAGTCATTATTGCCAGCTACGCCGAGTACAAAGTCAAAGGGTCTGGTAAACACCAGCCGAAAGTGGTTCTGGTAGATGGACAAAATCATCCTGTTCCAGCAGAGATGCCCATTGCTTTTGGTTCCAAATGAGTTAATAGCCTTAATTTTAAGCTGATTTGCTGATTTTGCTAGCAGTCTTATCTCAATATACCGAATGAAGTAAGCATTGGTTATTGTTTATCAAAAAATCTAAGTCTGCCTCTTCCTAAGTCCCTAGTTACAGAATATCATAGTAGAGCGTTCGCCACCTTTTTGTGCATGTAGGTGCAATGTTTTCATGCTAGATTAGCCGGGACTCAGTCCAAGTTTGCTCTTTTAAGCTAACCTCAACGAGTTTATCTGACACACTTTTGCTCGTTTATTGAGTGCTCTAAATTGTTTCCCTGCGAATACATAGGATTTTCTGATACAACGAATGGAAGACGATCGCCCCATATTAGAAGACATGGTCGGCAATAGTTCGGCTATGCGAAATGTATATCGTTTGACTCGTCGTGCTGCCAGTACATCATCCACAGTATTATTAACGGGTGAAACGGGGACAGGAAAAGAATTAATTGCCAGGGCAGTTCACGAGTTAAGTCCTCGTGCCACAGGACCTTTCATCCGAGTGAACTGTGGTGCGTTGAGTGAAAGTCTACTGGAAAGTGAGCTCTTTGGGCATATTAAAGGTGCTTTCACCAGTGCAGTAGAAAATCGGACTGGTCGTTTCGAAGCAGCACATGGTGGAACGATTTTTCTCGATGAAATCAATTCTGTGAGCTTTACTTTGCAGGTGAAATTATTGCGAGTGCTGCAAGAGCATGAATTTGAGAGAGTAGGGGATACACGATCAATTCAAGTAGACTGTCGAATTGTTGCGGCAACGAATCGTGATCTAATGGATGAAATTGAAGCGGGACGATTTCGCGAGGATTTGTATTATCGTCTAAATGTCATCCCGATTGACTTGCCCCCATTACGAGATCGTGCTGATGATATTCCGGAATTGATACACTTTTTTGCAAAACAGTTTTCAGCTGTAGAAAAAGTTGCATTACCTCATTTTTCGGAGGAGGTTTTGTCGACTTTTAAGAATTATGCCTGGCCAGGAAATGTCAGAGAACTGCAAAATTATGTAGAACGTCTAATTGTACTATCGGGTGAAGAGGGGCCATCCCTCGATTTATTACCAGGACACGTCACAGGGAGAGCGGTTCCTCGTTCACTACCTTCCAAAACACAAGATCCCGAATCTTTGTGCCGTGAACTAGTGAGTTTGCAATTACGGGATGTAGGTGAATCCTCAACCAATGTGCATGCTCAGGTTGTTTCGCAAGTGGAAAAAGAGTTGATTTTGCAGGTTTTACGATCTTGTCAAGGTGTTCAGACGAAAACCGCCACCCGTTTAGGAATTAACCGGAATACACTTCATAAAAAAATATCAGAATACGAATTAGAATCTGAGGCAAGATGACTTGCCCTTAACTTGCTGAACAGGCCTATAATAGATAGCCATTCTGATATCCATCAGTAATGAATAGGGTGATTCTATTTTTGCTTGGGTCGTATTAATTAAAGTATCTATTATGTTGACGGAAGTTACGGTTTTCTGTTTTATGGCCAGTTATCTGGTTGCTTTCGGGTTGGAAGTGGCTAGATTCAAGCATAAAAAAAACAGGTATCTTCGATCTTTGATCTTTTTCTCTTCCCTCGCTGGTTTGGTAGCACAGACTGCCTACATCTTTAAACGCTCTAGCGAGACACAGTTACCACCATTATTAAGCTCATCGCATGATTGGTTAATTGTGTTTTCGTGGTTGTTAGTGGCGATCTTCCTGTTCGTTAATCTAGTCGATAAAGAACTCGCTATTGGTTTATTTCTGTTTCCTCTGGTTCTGGCTTTAGTAATTGCATCCTACTTTGTGGATAACGACACAAATATGCTGGTCGAACCAGCCATTCGATCTTGGGCGATGTTGCATGCTTCCTTACTGGTCTTAGGGGGCGTGGGAATTGTACTTTGTTTTGTGATCAGCGCCATGTACCTGATTCAACACCGTCGATTAAAGCAGAAACAGAATTTTTCTGAAGGTTTCAACCTTCCCAGTCTGGCAAAACTGGCACGTTTGAATCGCTGGGCCTTAATGATTTCTGTTCCACTTTTAACTGTCGGTATGGGAATCGGTATTGGTTTAGGGGTCTATGTGCAAAAAGGGCCACATTCTGTCTCCTTTTTTGATCCGGTAATTATCGTTTATGAAATCGTTTGGGTGATCATGATGATTAGTGTGATTTTCATCCTCAGAACAAAACGGCCTAATCAAAAACATATTGCACAATTAACTATCTGGACCGGTGGATTGTTGCTCTTAACTTTCATTGGTATTCAAATACTGGCAAATGTTCGCATACTGAACTTTGATTCCTGGCACTCGCAATATTCAGCTCCGTTTGGGGAATCTCAGAGATCAACTGCAGGAAGGATCGTTTCGTGAACCTGCAAGTGGTCTATTGTAATCATCAAACAGCAAGATTGGATGTTCGTGAGAAACTGGCATTTTCTTCGAACGAACAGTTGGATAGCGCTTATTCCGAGTTGAAAAAATCTTATCCCGATACGGAAATGGTGGTGATATCAACCTGCAATCGGGTCGAACTTTATACTGTCAGTCAGGAGTCTGAGACAGGACCCTCTCATCAGGACCTGGCAAAATTCTTTTCCGAATTTCACCAGGTTCCAGTCAGCGATTTTTTTGAAGATTTTCTTGAGAGAACAGGTCCCGATGCGGTAAGGCATCTGTTTCAGGTTGCTTCAAGTCTCGACAGTATGGTGTTAGGCGAGCCACAGATTGTCAATCAGGTTAAGGAAGCGTATCAACGCGCCACTCAAAATGCCTTATGCGGTCCGTTAACACATGCATTATTCCAGCAGGCAATTCGCGTTTCTGCCCGTGTACGGACTGAAACTCAACTTGCTGAAGGGCGAGTTTCGATTGCCAGTGTCGCTGTCGGAACGTTTGGAAAGGGAATTTTTGAATACTTCGACGACAAAACGGTTTTAATTATTGGTGCCGGCGAAATGGCAGAAGAGACTCTGACCTATTTAAAAGATGAGGGTGTAGAACGCATTATTGTTGTCAATCGCAGTTTTGAAAATGCGCAAAAGCTGGCGATGAAAGTTGGTGGCGAGGCAAGGCCTTGTGAGCAATTGGAAGACTATCTTGCCGAGGCTGATGTGATTGTCAGCACGACCGGCGCCACCGAGCCGATTGTTGATGTGGCCTGCTTTGAACGCGTTTTACAGAAAGCAGGGAATAAAACGTTTTTCATACTCGATCTGGGGGCGCCTCGCGATTTCGAGCCTGCTGTGGGCGAACTCAACGATGATATCTTTCTTTATGATATCGATGATTTAGAAGCGACGTGCGAAGAAAATCGCCGAGCACGACAACAAGAAGTGGAAAAAGCGCTGGAAATCATTGACGAAGAAACAGAACGGTTCATGCACGGGGTCTATCATCGGGCTACAGGTCCGATTATTAAACAGCTCAGAGAACAATGGCACGACGTGCGCGAGCAGGAAGTTGAGAAGCTATTCGGAAAACTATCGCACTTGGATGAAAAAGATCAAGAATTAATTGAACGTTCCATCGAACAAATCGTGAATAAACTTTTACATCCCCCACTGGAAGTGCTAAGGCATGAAGCGAGGGAAGGGACCCCGCATGGTTTACTCGATGCGCTTAAGCAGTTATTCCATATTCGAGACTAAGAATTCGTACTAGGATTCGATTGGTCTTTGACGTTTCACAGGAAGATTGATTAAAACTGCAGCAATCAGGCTCAGCAATATGTTGATGCTGTTAACATATTTTGAGGCTTGGTGGTACACGCGAAAGTTAGCTGGGCGTGGATTTCCGGGGGGAGTGATCATTGATTCCAACGGAGAGTAGATCCAGATATAATCAACCAGACTCATTCCTAGAATAATCACCACCAGGCAGAAAATGAGATTTGCCCTACCGCGAGAGATCAACTCTTTATTTCGTATTCCCAAACAACCCAGAAATGTTCCCCCTAATAAGATCCATGCCATCGTATAATAAACTGGGAAGTGCAGAGAGATGAGTTGATCTCTCATCAGGGAGTCAAACGGCTGATAGGTGACGTCTTGAACCCCTGTAATGACAAAGATGACTGCTGCTCCAACCCAGGCTGAGAGGCAGAATCGTATTAAAACCAGGCTGGTAGACTGCATATTATACTTTAGTAGATAAATAATAATTCTGATGGGGGTTTATTTATGAATCTCATGCATATTTTGTGATAGATCAGGGTAAACGATTTCGTAGAGAACATAAAACCCATTTAGGCTGCTGAGCCCGGGAATTCCTCAAATAGATGATGTATACATGGATTTTTTTAAACAGTTTGCCAATGGTGATCGCTCTGGCCTCCTCTAAACGTTAATATTGTTTATAAATTCGATAGATTCCAATAAACATGCTTTGGGGGAGATAGAGAATCCTTCACATGTCAGGTACGATGGATCTATTACTGTTTATATGATTTCGTAGTTTAAATAAGAATTTAGTTTTTAATTGATACGGTGATTCAAGATGAAACGAGCCAAGATTTTTATGTTAACACAACATTTATTAAGACGGGATCAGATAATTTCGAGAGTAAAAGCTTACGGGATGCGAGTGGGCTGTTTGATTTTGGCGATTAGTGTCGGAAGCCAGTTCATGTCTGCCGCAGATCAGGTGACTCAGGTACCGAAATCACCATTATCTCCCGAAGAGTCGCTCAAACAGACTGTGGTTCATCCTGATTTCGAAATGCAGGTGGTAGCGGCCGAACCCCAGGTGATTAATCCCGTGGCGGTTGCATTTGATGAGTCAGGATCATTGTGGGTTGTTGAAATGACAGACTACCCCCATGGGCCTCAACCAGGGGAAGATCCTAAAAGCCGGATTAAGTTATTGCGCGACAAGAATGATGATGGTTATTACGAGACTGCAAAGGTCTTTGCGGACAAACTGTTATTTGCCACGGGAATTCAACCCTGGAAAGGGGGATTGATTGTAACTCTGGCAGGTAAAGTACAATTCATGAAAGACACCAATGGTGATGATAAAGCCGATGTTGTTGAAACCTGGTTTACTGGATTCAAAGAAGAAAACTCTCAACTTCGCGCAAACCATCCCACATTGGGTTTAGATAATCACATTTATATAGCGAATGGTCTTCGAGGTGGTTCCGTAATTGCCACACATCCACAGTGGAAAAAAGAAGCGAAACAAGTCCCTATTAATGGGCTTGATTTCCGCTTTCAACCTCTGAGCGGGCATTATGAATCGATTTCTGGAATTGGACAATTTGGTTTAACATTTGATGATTACGGTAATCGATTCGTTTGTTCTAATCGAAATCCCAATAAGCATATCGTCCTTGAAAATCGTTATCTTAAACGAAATTCATATCTGGCAGTGAAGTCGGTTTTTCATGATGTTTCACCGAGTGCAGAGACGTCAAGAGTTTACGCCATCAGTCGTACCTGGACGACCTCGACACTCCACGCCGGGCAATTCACCGCCGCCTGTGGTGTGACAATTTATCGTGGAGGTTTGTTTCCAAAAGGATTTTATGGCAATAGTTTCACTTGTGAACCGACAGCAAATTTGGTTCACCGCGATGTGATGACACCCCAGGGCGCAACTTATGATTCAAAATATGGTCGTGATCAGGTTGAGTTCCTTGCCAGCCGCGATGAGTGGTTTCGTCCTGTGAACATGGCAAATGGCCCCGATGGGGCTTTGTATCTCTGTGATATGTATCGTGCGGTAATCGAGCATCCTCAGTTCATGCCTGTGGAATTGAAAAAGCGTTCCGATTTGAATGATGGAATTGATCGTGGCCGGATTTATCGCATCATTCCTAAAGGAGCTAAGATTAAAAGAGGCGCATTTACCGCCTTGAAAGATGCGACTCTTGAACAGTTGGCGGCGGCACTATCTTCAGGAGATGCATGGCAACGGGAGACTGCATCGCGGTTAATCTTTGAACGTCAAGATCCTGCAATCCAGCCTTTATTAGAAAAACTTGTATCTGAAGGAAAGTCTGAGCATGCACGTATTCATGCATTATGGGCTTTGGAAGGTTTGGGAAGACTAAACGCATCTGTTTTGAAGACGGCATTAAAAGATTCATCTCAACGTGTTAAAGAACAAGCCGTTCGTTTAAGTGAACCGCGATTGTCTCAAGATCCGAAGTTAAAAGAAAAGGTGCTCTCACTTGTTGATTCCGCTGATGCCCGGTTGCGTTTTCAATTGGCAATCAGTCTGGGAGAAGCCAAGGATAATCAGGCGATAGTTGATCAGTTAGCAAAATTGATGCTCAAGGGAGCCAATGATTCCTGGACTCGCGCTGCCGTACTCTCTTCTGCCTCTGATTCCGCGGTGACGGTGCTTGAATCTTTTCTTAGTCAGTTGAATACCACCTCGAAAAACTCAGGTATCAATGATGCGGTTCGAGAAATGACGGCTGCCATCGGACCCCGTTTGAAAGCGGAAGAAATTCAAGAGACGCTTTCATTGATTGCGGGCTTGGATTCCGGTCATCAATTAGAACTTCAAATTGCGGGCATTGAAGGATTAGGGACTAGCCTCAGACGTCGTGGAAAATCAATCGCACAGTATCAAAAACAGTTATCTATTGCTGATCAGAAGAAGTTGAGGGATTTCTTTCAGAAGATTGTCGATATTGCTTCTGATTCCAAAACTCCACTGACTCAAAAACTGAATGCGATTGCTGTATTACAATTCGTGGGTTTTGACATGAATGGCAAAACACTGCTTTCGCTGATTCAAGATCATCCATCACAGGCTGTTAAGATCGCAGCTATTGGGGCAATCAGTCCGTACGCCGACGATCAGATAGGCGCCGTTTTGATGGATGGATATGCAAAACAGACACCCGGCATGAGACGAGCCATTCTGGATGCGATGCTGGCAAATCAAGGTCGAACTAATTTACTGCTGGATGCAATCGAAAAGGGAGAGATCAAGATTTCAGAGTTGGGTCCTTCACGTTCAACACGATTGAAGCGACATCGTGATCCAAAAATCAAGAAGCGAGCGGCTGCACTATTTGCTGCCGCTATTCCAGCAGACCGCCAAAAAGTACTTGCCGCTTATCAGGCCTCTCTGAAATTGAAGGCGAATCCATTGCATGGAAAGCAGGTGTTTGTCAAGAACTGTGTGACCTGTCACAAAATTGGAGAGATCGGTGTGAATGTCGCACCCGATATTGGTGATTCACGCTCGAAAACACCAGAGTATCTTCTCACAAATATTCTGGATCCCAATCGTGCCATCGATGCCAATTTCTTTAGTTATACGATCATTACCATTGATGGAGTCGTCCATACTGGAATTATTTCTTCTGATAGTGGTGCTTCGATTACGTTAAAGCAGCCTGAAGGGAAAACGGTTACTGTACTCAAGGAAGAAATTGAAGAAATGAAATCCAGTGGACTCTCTTTAATGCCTGTCGGATTGGAGAAGACCATCAATCCACAGCAGATGGCAGATTTGATTTCATTTATTAAGAACTGGCGTTATTTAGATGGTCAGGTTCCCAAAGAAATAGCCAAACCTCAATAATTTTCAAGACGGGCTATAAAATCAACATGGCATCGCCATAGCTAAAGAAACGATATTGTTCTTCGACCGCTTTTTCGTAGGCTTCGCGTATTAATTCAGTACCAGCAAAGGCGCTTACCAGAACTAATAAAGTTGATTTTGGCAAATGAAAATTGGTCAGCAGACAATCGACGGCTTGAAACTGATATGGTGGATAGATGAAGATGTCTGTCTCTCCTCGCCAGGCATTGAGCGAGCCCTGTTGTGCTACTGTTTCGAGGGTACGGACACTTGTTGTTCCCACGGAAACGATTCGACCTCCCTTTTGTCGGGTTTCGTTTAACAATACGGCAGACTCTTCCGATAACTCGCACCATTCAGAATGCATCTTGTGTTGATCCAATGTTTGCACCGAGATTGGTTTAAATGTTCCAATACCAACGTGCAACGTGACTTTCGCAATCTGAATTCCTTTTTGCGTACACTCATTCAATAGGTCAGGAGTAAAGTGCAGACCTGCTGTTGGCGCTGCCACTGCGCCGGGTTGGTTGGCATAAACGGTTTGATAGCGCTCCCAGTCGACATCCGTTGCCAGCTCACGTCGCATATAGGGAGGCAGAGGCATCGTCCCAAAGTGTTCCAATATGGTATGATGGTCTTCATCTGATTGAACTGCGGCAGTCCAGTAACCCTCTGCATCCTTGCTTTGCATTTGAAGTGAGATCTGCTTTTGTTCCTGTCTTGGATGGGCAGGTACCAAATCAATTATCTCTCCCGAAATCAGCTTGCCTCTTGTTTTACTCATCAATTTCCACTGGCCTGATTCATCAGATCCCAGATAGAGGCCTTCCCATTTACCACCCGTTGATTTTCTGACACCGAATATCCGGGCTGAGAGCACACGCGTATCATTCAAGACCAGACAGTCATCAGAATTTAAATGCTTTGGTAGTTCAGAAATCGAGCTATGGATAATGGTATTTGCTTGGCGGTCTACTACTAACATCCGAGATTGATCTCGCTGCTGTGTCGGTTGGGTGGCGATTAATTCCGGAGGAAGTTCGTAGTCAAATGTGTTTAATTCGGTCATGAAGCAAGTTTCTGAAGCGATTAATTTAAAGAGGGATTAATTTTGTTTGCTGAAATTTCTTGGAAACCGTTGAAAATGGCGGATTTTAACGAAGATTTTTATTTTCTCTTATCATATTGAGCACAATTTCGAAATCTAAGCTTGTCGGCAATTTCAGCCTTCGAACAATAGAATTCAGGTTATGGCTGACTCCATCAGTCCGATGCTGACCTTTTGTTTCCTAAAGAGGAAAAATAGTTGTCTGACGATGTCTTTCCCACTCCGATAGCTTTTTGTATTACCGGGCTGCAGCCTGGTGGAGCGGAGCGTGCGCTCGTTCAGATTGTAAAACGCTTGAATCGTGAAAAATGGTCTCCCGTTGTTTATTCTCTGACAGGCACGGGACCACTGGCTGATGAACTCCAGTTAGCGGACATTCCCATAGAGATCTTACACGTTCATTCGCCTTGGGATGCCCGCATTATCTGGCGACTGGCAAAAAAGTTCAAAGCACAGAAACCAGTTTTACTGCAAACATTTTTATTTCATGCCAATTTAGCCGGTCGACTTGCTGCGCGCATTTCCGGAATACGGCATGTCGTTTCTGGCATTCGTGTTTCAGAAAAACGACAGAATGGTCACCTCTTTCTGGATCGTTGGACTAACGGCCTTGTAGATTTGAATGTCTGTGTCAGTCAATCGGTGGCACGGTTTTCTATTCGGCAGGGTAAGCTTTCAAAATCTAAAGTGAAGGTAATTCCTAATGGCGTAGATTTCGAATTGTTTGATAGAGCAGAAGCGATAGATTTGAGCCCCTGGGGCATTCCTACCGGTGCGAAGGTGATTCTGTTCGTGGGGAGATTAGATCCTCAGAAGGCCCCCAACGATCTTCTGACTGCATTTACTTGCTTTGCGGAGCAAGCTCCCGATTTTCATCTCCTGTTTGTTGGTGAGGGGCCGTTGAAAGCTGAATTGGAACACCAATCGTACCAATTGCCGTGTGCTTCACGGATTCATTTTGCTGGTTGGCAGTCTCAGATTCCTCAATTGATGAAGGCAGCCAGTTGTTTGGTGCTTCCATCGTTATGGGAAGGGATGCCAAATGTGGTTCTTGAGGCGATGGCCTCTGGTTTGCCTGTCATCTCAACGGATGTGGACGGCGTTTCTGAGTTAATGCAACATGGTAAACAGGGTGTTCTAGTAGCTCAGGGTAGTTCTGCTGAGATTCAACAGGCATTACGAGACTTCAGTCATGAACCTGCAATGTCTCTTGAGATGGCCAGAAATGCGCAAACTATTGTCAAAAAAGAATTTACATGGGAAGCAATAGCCCAGAAATATGACCAGATCTACGAAAACCTACTGATAAAGCATCGCTGAATTGACGAAAATCGAGCATCAATTTTGATTCAAATCAATAAAATATAAAAAACTAAAAATTCACAATTCCAATCGTGATAAGTATCTAGGTCATTTCGAGTTCTTTGTTTTCTACTCAGCGAATCAATCATGCTTGACGATTCCGATCTGGCTGATAAATTCATCACTCTGTGGTGAATAATGGTGGCAAGTGGGGATCAATGGCGTTAACTGGAACCTTCAACAAGACTCTGGACGGAAAACGTCGTTTGGCAATTCCCAAGCGAATCAAAGAAGAACTTGTCAACAAACAATTTACACAGGTTTATATTGCACCAGGCACGGAAACATCTTTGTTGCTTTTTTCTGAGAAGGAGTTTGAACAGCAGGCAGAGCGTTTAAAAGAGTATTCCAATAATGTCCCGGAGGCAGCCCGCTATCTCCGATTGTATTATTCGAGGGCTGAGAAAGTGGAAGTGGACGCTCAGGGACGCATTTGTATTCCGGAACGTTTGGCTAATCTGGCTAGCCTGGAATCAAAACAGGAAGTGATATTGATTGGAGTTCAAGATCATGCAGAAATTTGGAGTACAGAGCGTTGGGAAACCTACCTTAAGGATCATGGACCTCGTTTTGATGAGATGGCCTCTCAAGCCTTTGGTCAAATGCCTTGGTAGAAATCGAATAGAGATGGAACGTTTCGTGAATGGCTTCTAGTAGTAAGCGCAGTTTAGCAACAAAATAAAAAACAGTATTGTTCAAGGAGGAAATAATGGAACTCTTCCGCTGGCTACCGGGCTTCGCGGATTGAAGGTGAAATGGAATTCACCTGTGTGTGCTCAGAATACTTCGGTTGGGCCACCGGTCGTTCGTCTCCGCACTTAAGTAGAAAGGAAGCTACTTGAGACGGATGGCTTCAGGGTTCCCTCCTTGAGCAAAGAAAGTTGATGTGAACAAGAAATTCTTACACGGTTTACTAAAATCTTATCAAATGAGATTGATTCAATTGCTTTCTATCAGACGACTTAGCACTTTTGTATAACCGCCTTTCAAAAAACTTTAACTGATCTTGTCAAAAAAACGAAATTTTTCTAAACTTCTCAGGCTTGAAATTCAAGTTGATTCTTCAACTTAACTCTTAAGCAACAATCTCTCAGAGTTTCACTTCAAAAGTCTCTACCCCCCTATCTTTACAATCAAATCAAAGAACTAATATCAATCGCACAATGATTGCCTGTCTGGCCGCCGTACGATTATTGATAAATCATTTTTATTTAGTACTGTTACCAAGTGAATGTCACGTATGTCCGGTGATCAGAAGAAGACGACTCATATACCGGTCCTGTTACGTGAGGTCATTGAACAACTTGATTTATCTCCCGGGCTGGTTGTTGTTGACGGAACAGTAGGAGCCGGAGGCCATAGTCAACACATATTGAGAAAAATTGGTAAGGAAGGAATCTTAATTGGTCTGGATCGTGATGAGATGATGCTCAATTTTGCAAAAGAAAAATTACAGTTAGAAAAATCATCAGTTGGGCAGTGGCATCTCAAACAGGCGAGTTATGCAGAGCTACCTAGAGTCTTGGATGAACTGCAACTAAAATCTATTGATCGAATTCTGTTAGATTTGGGATTGTCTTCAGATCAATTAGGAGACGTCGAGCGCGGATTTGGATTTGAGTCGTCAGGAGAATTAGATTTACGGTTCGATACCAGATCGGGAGTTCCAGCCTGGAAACTTCTGGAAACACTTTCAGAATCAGAGCTGAGTGAAATATTGGAAGTTTATGGTGAGGAGCGTTTCAGTCACAGAATAGCGGCTCAGATTGTCAGGCAGCGCAAGTCGGCACCGATCAGGATGGCAGTAGATTTGACAAAAGCCGTTCATGAAGCTGTCCCGCATAAGGCATTGACTTCAGCAAGGAAAAATCCGGCGACACGTGTATTTCAGGCATTACGGATAGCAGCAAACAAGGAACTCGAACAATTACAAACCATGTTGGAAACTGTCTTACCACAGGTTCTGAAACCAGGAGGACGAGCTGCGATTATCAGCTTTCATTCGCTGGAAGACAGATTAGTCAAGCAGGCTTTTAAGAATCAAGCTATTTGGAAGAGACTGACACAGAAGCCTATTGTTGGGACTCAGGCAGAACAGCGTGTCAATCCACGTTGCCGTACGGCGAAGTTAAGGGTTGCGATCAAGACTTAATTTTCACTACTAAATTTAGTTGGCAGGCAAATAGTTTTCTATTGGTCTGAAGAAAACAATTTTTACGTTTTATTGGAATTGGTTCAGTGCCATGGCTGAAGAAAAAAAAACAGAAAAGACAACCGAAGAAGACTGGGGAATTGAAAAACCTAAGTCTGGGATTGCCATTGAAACCAAAGTGGGACTTTGTCTGATCTTTATCTTGCTGAGTGCCTTTGGTTTGGTTGTTTATCAGAAAATTAATCGACCGCAGGAAGAGCTCGCTGTTAATAATCCTGCAGAGGTTGATTCCACGGAGAACTTGCCAGAAGCAGATCCGAATCAAGAAGTAGATCCTTTTGGAGAGGGGAATTTGCAGCCTTCCTCTTCTGATCAGGTCGTCGATCAGTCGAATGGTTTTGATTCGAATGAAAGCAATTCGGGGTTTTCCACTCCACAGGAAGGGCAAGATCAGGATAATTCTTTTGGGATGCAGCAGTCTGGAGTACAAGGCGCGGATCAGTTTTCCCAAAACACGTTCGAAAATCGGTCTGAACCTCAACAGTCTTCTGAATTGGCAATGAATCAGACAGATAATGGATTCCAGCAGTTTGATTCCTCGTCAAATTCGAATAATGAATTTGAAAATCCTACTCAAAATGAATTTCAGAAGGGCATGCAGAATCAGTCTGAGCCCGCTACTTTTGATAATTCTCAACAGGAATTTGGAGCTGAGCAACAAAACCCATTTTCACAAGAGAATCAGTTTGCTCAACAGCCAACGCAGACGGCTCAGCAATCTAACGATTTCAATCTGGAATCACAAACTGGATTGCCACCTGATCCAGAGGCAGGAAATTCGGGATTGAGAGAACAGTCTTCTGGTAATGAGTTCGATCAATCAGCAGAGGTGACTACCAATGCATTTCAAGCAGAAGAAGATCCATTTGGTGCAGTAGCACAGCAAGGACAAACTATGCAGGCAGAACCACAGCAGTCTGCAGAGAATGAGTTTGAAAACTTTGATCCCGCAAATGAATTAAATTCAGCTCAGATGCAGAACCCGGAAGAATTTTCTGATAATACAGCGAAGATCAATATCACTGATATTTCCACACCAGCTGAAGCAGGCGACTTTAATGCTGCTGAATTCTCACAGAGTGAACCCCAGTCATCGATGGCTCAAAATGAGCAGTCGTTCAATCAGGAATTCGAACAGCCAGAAGTTTCAGAATTCAATGCAGACTCTGTGAATCAGGGTGAAGACCGTTTTGGTAATTTTCGTCCGGAAGAATTTTCAGCACAACAGGCAGAAAGCGTCACGACGGTGAAAAATCCGTCAGCGGCAATTGATTCTAGTACATTTCACAATCCAGGAGCCATGACAGGACAACAAACGCCCCAGGCTCAGGGGCTGTTTGATCGATCTGCACAAACCAGAGTCAATTCCACTCAGGAGTTTGGTGCTTTACAGGAAGAGTCATTCCAACAAGAGCCTGTCATGAATGCACGCGGTGAATACACAGTACAACATGGCGAGAATTTCTGGACGATCTCTAAGAAATTGTATGGTACCGGCCGTTATTTTCAATTGCTGGCAGAGATCAACAAAAATCGGGTGAGTGATCCACAAAAAATGAGGCCAGGTACGAAACTGATTGCCCCGGATCGAACGGCGATTGATGCTCGATATCAATCGCGGCACAAATCGACACAGACTGTAGCCAGTAAGTTTTCCGGAACAGGATCAGTGCGGAAATCAAGCAAACCATCTGGCTTTTTTATCAGTCAAGATGGGCGTCCGATGTACCGTGTGGGGAGTAATGATACATTAACCGATATTTCACAGAGACATCTCGGACGTTCTTCTCGCTGGTTTCAGATTTATCAGATCAATCGTCAAAAACTGCAGAACCCAAATAAGCTAAAAATTGGCACAGAATTACAGCTCCCTTATGACGCCAGCCGAGTCAGTCTTGTTCCTGGAAACACATCCAGCCGATAGTGAAATTAGACACATGTGTTAGTCTTTTTTCATCAGAGTCTAAACCAGTGGTGAATTGATTGATCATCAATCGGCTGGCTTCGAAAGGCTGAAGTCGATGTTATTCCGTTTCGGAAGTGCAATCTTGTTAGCGGTTGCTGTATCGCTGATAGGAATTGCGCTTGAAAAAGAGAGTTTGGAGCTTAAGCGCCGAGTCAGTCGTCAACATTATCAATTGGATGTGTTGGTCGATGTCCATGCGAAAATGAAACTGGCTACTCAACAGGCCGGTTCTCCCGGACAGGTCTTGAATTCTATCGAGCGAGGTGAACTTGACGTGCAATCCACTCAACGTCCTTCATCAACGAATCGACGTGAAATGCCTTTACTGCAATGGCATTTGAATCGTTCCTCAAAAGTGGTTGAAAAATAGTATGAGCGAACTTCGTCACCGCGAATTGTGGTTCATTTGAATCTGGTTCGAGGAAACTGGCTTCAGGCATGGAATCTGATTCGAACGATCATTATTAAAAGTGAGAAGTGTTTTGAGTTCCACAAAGTCTGATCGACATATAAGTTGGCGAACCTGGAGCCTTGTGATCCTTGTGGTATTCGCATGGATCGTGATTTCCGGGCGGCTCATTTATCTTCAATACATCGGGCATCGCCAGTTTGCTTCTGTCGTTGTTCGACAGCAGGTTTATAAAGAAAAAATACCTGCCAGGCCAGGGGATCTCCTTGACAGGAATGGACGGCTGTTGGCAACAACGATTGTGACAAGCAGTTTATTTGTTATTCCGCAACGTCTAGAAAATCAGAACGATGTTGCACAGATCTGCAAGTTGCTTGACCTTGATGAAGCGCATTTTCTCAACCGGCTAAAACAGAATCGGAATAAGCTTTTTCTTTGGGTTAAACGACGTCTAACCGATCAGGAACTACAAGACATTAGATCGCTCAGTCTCTCTGATGATGTCTGGGGCTTTCGACAGGAATATCGTAGAAAATATCCTCAAGGTGCTTTAGCCGCACATGTTCTGGGACTCCGGGATATTGATGGAAAAGGACAGGGGGGTATCGAAGAGGCTTTTGATCACATGATATGTGGTCAAGATGGTTATCGGTTTCAGGTTCGCGATGCACATGGGCGTGTGATTGAAGTTCGCAATGATTCTCGAGTAGCAGCGTGTAATGGAGAAAGTTTGGTAACGACGTTGGATTCGATCATTCAGCTATATACCGAGCGACAATTGCAGGCAATTGTTAAGGAATGGCAGCCCAAAAGTGCGTGTGCTATCGTGATGGGGGTCAAAACAGGTGAAGTACTGGCCATGGCTTCTGTTCCGACCTTTGATTTGAATCATCCTGAGAACATTTCTGAGTCTGCCTGGAAAAATACGGCAATTGCATCTATTTATGAACCAGGTTCGACCTTGAAACCCTTTATTGTAGCGGCAGCACTTGAGAAAGGGATCTTAGAAAAAGAGGAAGAGTTTGATTGTGAAAATGGTGAGTATCGCATGAGTAAGAGAGTGCTTCACGATCATCACAGTTATGGAATGTTGAGTGTCACCGATATTCTGGTTAAGTCAAGTAATATTGGGATGGCGAAAATTGGCGAGAGACTGACTAATCCCGGTTTGTTCGAAGCAGTCGAAGCGTTTGGTCTCGGTCAGAAAACAGGGATTCAGTTACCTGGTGAATTAAATGGGATCGTCAGACCTTTGAAAGAATGGAATATCTATTCGACCGGTTCCATCCCAATGGGGCAGGAGATTGCAGTGACTCCAATTCAATTAATTACTGCCCATGTGGCTCTCGCTAATCAAGGGAAACTGCTAAATCCTCGCTTGATTCGAGATCAGATTGATCACAATCATTTTCCCCGTTCTGATGAAGAACCTGAACAAGTCCGACCTTTGGTTTCGACTCCCATCGTCTCATCAGAAGTTGCTGACTGGCTGGTTAGGGTGCCGATGCTAGAAACTGTCAGGCGGGGAACTGGGCGAAAAGCGATGTTAGAAGAGTATGCTGTGTTTGGGAAGACGGGAACTGCACAAAAGCCTGATCCCAAAACTGGTAAGTACTCATCCCAGTTACATGTGAGTTCTTTTATCTGTGGTGCACCAGCACATGATCCCCAGATACTGGTTCTGGTTGTGGTGAATGAACCGTCAGTCGGGCCAAACCATTATGGTGGGACCATTGCAGGCCCTCCAGCTTCAGAGATTCTAAAGCAGACATTAATTTATCTGAGAGTTCCCTTTGATAGAAATTATCGACAGCATGGCAAACAGGCTGCGGGCGGGCTTCACAATATGTTGCGTTGATTGTTGTTAAAATTTTTTCTATATTTCCTATTCTGCGCTATTTCTTGTTGTGAGTAGCTGTGGTGACTCATAAGCTTGAATCGATATTGACAAAAAAACAACTTTTTTTGTATTAAGACTCAAGATTCACGTCTCTCATTTTCACTTCTTTACATTCACACAAAAAGACTCTCAATTTTGATTCTGCAATTGCGTGGCAATCATTCCATTTCACTGGAATTCTGTTTGTCATCGCGATCATTCTATCACTATTTCTGAATACCAATTCCAATACAGATCTAAGCTTTTCACTTCAACTGACAATTCAGTGTAACGAATCTCCCGTCTACAAGATGGGCTACTAAGTCATGGCAGAAGAAAACAATAATCAAACAGAATCAGACGAGGTTGCTGACGTTGCGGTGAAAGAATCACCGGCAGACGGTGCTGAAGAAACTGCTGCAGAAGGTGCAGAAACCGAAGAGCTTTCATTACGTGACAGAGTTACAAAAATTGCTCGAACTCATTGGAAGCCTTTGGGAATTGCTGGCTCTGTGCTGGTTTTGCTATCTCTTTACTGTTTGACAATTAGTGGCGAACCAGAAAAAACGCCCAAAGAAATTTTAGCTGAAGCATTAGATATCTTGAAATCGGCAAAAGATAATAATACCCGGATTCAAGCTCAGAAAATCGCATACGATTTGAAGAAACAGGATTACCAGGACCCTGATTTTCCAGGAGCTTTGTATTTTATTTTTGGGATCGTTGCCTTTGAAAATGCAGAAGGACTTACCGGAGAATCACAGGAACATCAGTATTTGATCGCTAGCCGTTATCTTAAAGAAGCTGAGAGAAGAGCGATTGACCAAGAGTATCGTCCACAATGGAGTTACGCGCTGGGAACATGTTCTTATTTATTGGGTTCTATGAAAAGTTCACGCCCACTTTTAGAAGAAGCGGTTGAGACACATCCGCCCGGGAAATTGAAGGCCTCAATGTTACTAACAGATATCTATCTTGATCATAAAGCGGATACTGTTTTAAAGAAAGCATTCGAGTTAAATACGGAAGCTCTCAAGCTTAAAGATTTGGATTCATTGACACGGGATCGATTGTATTTACAAAGGGCACAGATTTTTCTGGCACAGGGCAAGAATGAGCAGGCCCAGCAGGTTTTGTCAAAAGTGAAACAGAAAGAATCTGTGAATCAGGTAACAATCGTCTTTCAGGCACAAACGCTTATGGCAGAAGAAAAGTATCAAGAGGCTTTAAGTATGCTGGCTCCTGTGAAAGACAATCTGGGTTTAGAGCGAAAGTTTTCCCGACAGGCCTCATATTTGATGGGATTGTGTGCTGAATCGTTGAATGATACAGTCGCCGCCATCGATTTATATGAACAAACAACTCATCGTTATGCCGGAACTCATGAAGGTCTGGCTGCTTATTTACACCTTGCTGAACTGTTACGAAAGAATGGTAGAACGGAAGAAGCACTCATTGCCTATCGTGCTGCACTACGCTCAATTGAGAGTCCTGAAGAATTTCGTAATCGTTGGATTGATCTGGATCGGGTTCGGACTTATGTTCTCGATGCCTGGAATGATTGGGTTGATGAAAAAAATATTCAAAATGGTGTGACCTATTTTAATGCCGCCATTCAATTGTCAGATTACCTTCCCCCTTTGTTATCAGCAGTTCAAGCGAAAGAATTAGCAGCAAATGCAAATCGCCGATGGGCTGAGTATCTGGAACGTGTTTTTGATGAATCTACAGTGAGTCAGCAGCTAAGTATGCAGCCTGAGTTGAATGAACGCTGGAAACAAAGCGGTAAAGCATATTACGAGCTTGCCAGACTTCTGACTACGTCTGATCGTTATGGAGAAATTTTATCAATCTCTGCAGAGCACTTCCATAAAAGTCAGGACTTTGAGACGGCGTTAAAAGTGATCACTCGATTCATTAATACAAACCCAAGTAAAAAAATGCCACAGGCACTTGTTCGGCGTGGTGAAGTTTTACTTGAACTTGATCAACTTGATGAGGCGATCGATCACTTTGAGCGAGTCATCAATGGGTATCCGACTGATGTCGCTTCATTTGAAGCAAAATATTTGATGGGGATCGCTTATCTTGAGAAAGATGATCTTGATCAGGCTGCCTCAATCTGGAAAGAAATTTTGGAATCAAGCAATTTGACGCCGAAAGCGAAACAGTGGCAGGACTCTTTATTCTCTTTGGGTAAACTAAATTTTCATCGTGGAAAGATCGCGGAGTCTCAAAAAGAAGAAGGAAAGAAAGAACCACAGACTGATCAGAAGCGAAAAGAAGCAGCTAACATTGTCTTTCATGAAGAAGCAACGAAGCGGCTACGAGAATATGTCGATCGTTACCCTGAATCAGACAAGGTCTATGAAGCGCGTTTTCTGTTAGCAAGATCTCTTCAAAATTTGGCGGATCAACCGTTTCAAGAAATGAAATATGCAAAAACAGATAATGCGCGACAAGAGTTGAAAAAAAAACAGTTTGAATATTTGGACCTGGCCATTCAGCAACTCAAAAAGTTAAACCGTGATCTGCGAAAACTGGAAAGCGAAGATCGCCTGGATTCTTTGGGAAAAAGATTGCTAAAGTCAACTTGTTTTGGTACTGCGCATTTATTGTACCTGACTGAAAAGTACGAGGAAGCAATCAAATCTTATCATGATGCCGTTAACCGCTATCCTCAAAGCACGGAAGTCCTGATCGCATATATGAAAATGTCGGGATGTTACGAGAGTCTGGGGAAAAAAAATGAGGCCAAAAGTATGCTCGAACAGGCAAAAATTATTTTGAAACAGATGCCGGATAAAGTCTTTGAGTCCAGGGCAACGAATTTGGGACGCGAAGAATGGAACCGCTGGTTGGATTGGTCACGTGAACTACGTAATTCTGATAACCGTCCAAATCAAATAGAGACAGGTGCTGGTGTTTAATGTTGTAACCGCAAAATAGAGATCAATTCAGGAATTATTATTCGCCGTGTGGCGTATCCCTGATTTTGTTTAACCAAAATTATATCTAGTTTTTTGACCTCCCTAAAAATGATCGATTATCCCAAACTATTTTCAGTTCGCTTGGAATATTCAAAAAGATTGCTAAAGCTTTCGTTTGAGCAGCAAAATTTGATTGACCAGGATGACTATTCCGGCTTGCTGGACGTTCTAGGGCAAAAACAACGGTTATTTGGGCAACTGGATCAATACACCAGACAATTGCCTAAGCTTTGGGAGAAATGGAGGAGTGAGCGAGATTTGTTGTCAGCTGATCAACGCGAAGTATGCGAACAGATCTTACGGGAGTCTGAAGAAGTTCTTGCAAAGCTGTTAAAGAATGAAGACACAAGTACCCAATGTATGGTAGATCGACGAGATCGTACGAATCACCAGATCCAGTCATTAAACCAGGGCGAGAGAGTGGGCGAAGCCTATCGGGACAGTTTGGCCCCGGTCACTCATCGCCATTTAAATATTGATCAATAGTTTGATCTATTTTGAATACAAATCATTTTACCTTTCAATTAGATGGGTTTTGAATAATGAATATAAAACAAATACAAAATTCCTTGTCACGTGGAGCGATTCAGGTTGTTTCTCAGGATCGTATTCGTCGCCTAGAAGTGTGTGCTCAGTTTTCAAATTTAGGGTATACCGTAATTCCTTTAGCGGAAGTCAATTTTTCACAAGCACCGCTCCGTGCGAGAGCAGATGTTTGTGTGTTACTTGATCAAAAGTCAATTTCGGAGTTTACACTTTCGGTTGATCATGATAATCAGCAGAATTTGATTCCTGTTCTTTTTTATCCAGCATTAACTAATGAAACACAAAAAGAGGTTTTGAAATCTGGTCAAACGACTTCCTATGAATCTATGATTCCATTCGCAGAACTGAATCCCCAGGATTCCGTTGATAGTATCAGGAGACTACTCGATTCTGCTATCAAATACGCTCGATTGTCTCAAGAATGTGCTGACTTGATTTCAGAATTAAATGAACGCTCCAGTCGCCGGCTCATTGGCTATAGTCAGGTTATTCAAACATTACGTGATCGTATTGCAGATATTATCCACCTGAAATGTCCCGTCTTATTGCAAGGGGTACCCGGTTCAGAGTTATCTCTGATTGCTGAAATTATACACGATTCCATGTTCATTGATTCTCATCCGCTCATTAAAGTGAATTGTAATACTCTGACTACAGAGAATGTGGAGCGGGAATTGATTGGTTTTTATTCACATGAAGAAAGCAGTTATTCAGACGAGCCTGTCTGGAATCCAGGACGTATTGAACAGGCAGAGGGGGGAACCTTGATTCTCGATCAGGTGAATCTGGCTTCATTACCTGTTCAAGGTATTTTGTTGAAGATTTTTGAGAATGAAACATATTTTTCTCCAGAAGAAAAACAGCAAAAAAATGTGAATTGTCGAGTCATTTCCACTAGCCATGTTTCGCTTAAAGAATTGGTATCACAAAATCAGTTTAAGAGAAAACTGGCAGTGATTCTCACGGAATCAACAATTTCCGTTCCCCGTTTGAATGATCGAAAAGAAGATCTGGCGTTGTTGACTGAGCATATCATTAGTGAAGTTGCTAAGACAGAGGGGACGCTTCCCAAACTATTAACATTAGATGGTTTGGAAATGTTGAAGAAACATGATTGGACTGGGGATGTCCAGGAGTTACAAAATCTGATCCGCCATGTGAATCTGGTTGACAGCGGTTCCCGACTTGATGCCGCCAGTTTATCACCTTGGATAGGATCAGAGATGATATCAAATACAGATTCTCTAGTCGGGATGACCTTACGGGAGATGGAGCAAAAACTCATAGAAAGTACGTTTGCCCGTTGTGGCGGAAATCGTGAAAATACGGCACAAATGCTGGATATTGGCCTACGAACACTTTCTGGGAAGTTGAGATCTTATGGATATCCGCCTCGAGGTGGTCCAGATTCGAAACGAAGATTTAAGGTCAAACGAGCTGCGTGACCGACCGTGGTGTCTTAAGCATTTTGTGAGGTGGATTTTATGATAGATCAAATTCTGAATTCGAATTCTTTGCCTTTATTGGAAAAAATGGCCGCGTTCGCGGAACATAGACAGGAAGTTCTTGCAGGGAATATCGCCAATATTGATACACCATCTTATAAAATGCGTGACTTACCCGTTGAAGATTTTCAGCAGGCGTTACGTGAAGCAGTTCAGTTGAAAGATAAAATACCAGGACCTGCGGCTCCGCAATCTTTAGGGATGCCAGTTACTTTAGCAAATAGTCAGTCAGTTGAATCACAATTGGAAAACTTATTTCCTAAAAGCTTATTTGAAGCGCAGGAAGCGTCTCCTCAAAACCTGACATTTCAAGATGCGAACAATCGGAGCATGGAGTCCCAAGTCATGCGCATGACAAAAAATTCACTGATGCAGCAATTTGCTGTTGAGGTCATGATGGCACAGATGAATCAGTTGATGACGGTGATTTCAGAACGTCCCTAGCTTTGAATGATCATAATAAGAATAAATAATTATAATAATTGCAAAGGACATGACATGTTTAAGGGAATAGACATCAGTTCTAGTGGTCTGGTGGCACAGCGACAACGGATGAATACGATCGCTGGTAACATTGCCTCTGTGAATGTATCACATGATCCTAATAGTGGGGAATCGCCTTTCTACCGAAGATTAGTCACATTTCAGGCAGATACTCAAAGCCTGGGTCAGGAGCGATCAGGTGTTGGGGTCAAATATAAAGTTGAAATTGATACAGACAGCGAATTACGAAAAACATACACTCCGGGGCATCCTCATGCAGACCAGGATGGTCTGGTGACATATCCTAATATTGATGTTACGACAGAATTCGTGAATGCATTGGAAGCGGGGCGTGCCTATGAAGCGAATATCTCTGCTATGGATATTACAAAAGAAATGTTTACTACTTCGTTACGAATTCTGGCGTGATTTCCAGATTCCCAATAATAAGTAATTCCGAATTTCATCTGATCTCAGGGAAGTGAGCAGAATGACTGATTCCATAAACCAAATTAGCAATATGTTTTCACCTGGAATTCCGCCAGTGGGATTCAATGATAATACTGCAAATAATGTTTCAAGCGATGTTTCCTTTAAAGATATGATGCTTCAGTCTTTGGAAAATGTGAATCAGATTCAGTTGCAATCTCAGCAATCGATTGAAAAGGGATTGTTAGGAGAAGACATTACACAGGCAGAAGTCTTCTCTTCAATTAAGAAAGCAGATCTTGCTCTGCGAATGATGGTGCAGATGCGGAATAAGCTTCTGGAAGCTTATAATGAAATTCAGCGGATGCAAATGTAGATTGAAAATAAATTCAGTTTGTTATTAAACCATTTTGACACGGATTAGTCGATTGGTCGCACGGTATGGATACCATAAAAAAAGTATATCAGCAGTTTAATGAGTTACTTCAATCAATGTCTGGCAGCCAGCGAGCTATCTTGCTGGCAGTTCCACTATTGATGATGATTGCATTTGGAGTGCTCTTTTTTCGAGACAAAAATTCCAGCTATGTCTCCCTTTCGCTCGGGAAAGACTTTACAACTCAGGAAGTGATTCACGCAGAGGAAGTTCTGTTGCGGGCCGGCTTGACCGATTTTAGTCGTAAAGGCCAGAGAATCATGGTTCCTCAAAATGAAGTCCCACGCTATAACGCCGCTTTAATCGAAGGGGGCGGATTACCGACTGACTGGGCTTCAGAATGGCAGGAACAGTTTGAAAAATCAAGCATGTTTGTCAGCAAGGACCAACTGCAGGTCATGCGTGATATCGCGCTCGGAAACCAGTTACGTCGAATGATTCGAGCTATTCCTGCGATAGAAGACGCGAGTGTTATGTGGGCTCGTTCCAAGAAGCGATTACGCTGGAATAATACTACTCCTGAAGTAACTGCCACGGTAATGGTCAAGCCGCGTCCTGGTAGAGACTTGACACCAGTATTAATTACGAGCCTGCGCGCAGCCGTTTCTACGATGGTTCCTGATTTAACTGTTGATTCAGTAACAGTGTTCGATCAATCGACGGGAACATCCTACACAACCGAAGATAAAAACAACGCTTTCGATAGCCAATTTATCACGTGGGTCAATAAACATACTAAAAACTATCAGGATAAAATACATGATTCTCTGTCATACATTCCGGACGTCCTTGTGAACGTGAATGTCGATGTTGAGAATCTGAAACGGTATGTTGAACGAAAACAGGAAATCAGTACCGATGCCAAGGTGACATTGCAGTCAAAAGAGCAGTCCAGCGAACGCAGTATCAGTTCGAAACCAGTCAAATCAGAACCAGGTGCGCGCTCCAATCAGCCTAACTCTCTGTCTGTCGCTCGTGGTAATGAAAAAAATGAGAAAGTCACAGAAACGAATAACGAATCGATTACTGCCCCATCTTTCACTTGGACTGAGAAAGAATTTGTGGCAGCCATGCCCAGCACAGTGCAAGTCTCTGTTTCTATTCCAGAGGATTATTACGAAGCTGTTGCCGTTAAACGTGGTACAAAAAAAGGAGAAGCAGAAGCTGATATTGCCGCATTCAAACAGGCAACAGATGCTATAAAAACAGAAGTCGAGACAAATATTCAAAAGCAGGTGCAAAAGCTCATCCCCTCGCAATCAGCGGTTGATGCCGTGAGTGTTTCTTCTTATGTACGTGTTGATCCAGATGTTCCGGAAATAGCATTACCGATTACAGAGAGTGTTGGTGAATTTATGAGCCAATGGGGAAGTACGATTGGCTTGGGCTTATTTGCAATCTGGGCATTGTGGATGCTCAATAAGAGTATGCCTCAAGTGAAAGACGTTGATCAGGACTTAGTCAATCCTTTGGCAGAATTGGCAGCCAACTCTACGCAAGAAGAGGAAGAAGAAAAACCGGCCGTTGAACCGACTCAGCGTGATGAAGTTCAACTACAGGTACGCGATAACCCAGAAGTCGCAGCGATCGTATTGAGCAAATGGATTCAATCGAAAACTTAATTCGAAATGATCTTAGGCATTAAAGTTGGAAAATCATTTAGACTTTGGATAAGAAAATGGATGAATTACAAAAAGCAGCGACTTTGTTATTGAGCTTGGATAAAGCGCTTGCCGCTGAAGTACTCAGCTTAATGCCCAAAGAAGATGTTGAAAAAGTCACTATGATGATAGCCAGCATGCAAGATGTTTCTAAAGAGCAACAAACAAGCGTTTTGAATGAGTTTACAGCGTTGCGGAGTGAACAGACCAATATGGAGCGAGGTGGATTGGATGCAGTCAACGAACTCCTCGAACAATCATTAGGTAAAGAAGGCGCGGGCTCGATTCTCGATAGTATCAATCAGACGATGAATTCTGTTCCATTTGGATTTTTACAGAAGTCAGGCGCAGCGAATTTATTGACATTCATTATAGAAGAACATCCGCAGACAATCGCAATGATTATGTCGCATTTATCAAGTAATCTGGCTGCTGAAGTTCTGGCCGGGCTACCCTCTAATAAGCAGATGGATGTGATCAAGCGGATTGCAAACATGGAACAAACCAGCCCAGAAGTAATTCGTGATGTTGAAAAGAGTCTCGAACATCGTATGAAAAATACGTTCAGTCAGGGAATGGAAAAAGCGGGTGGTGTTGAGCTGGTGGCAGAGATTCTGAACGTAACCGATCGTATGACAAATAAGGGGATTCTGGAAAGTATGGATCAAGATACACCGGACCTGGCTGATGAAATTCGGCGTTTGATGTTTGTCTTTGATGACCTGGTCAAACTGGATGGTAAAGCAATTCAAGCCTTGTTGAAGGAAGTAGATACCAACCAGTGGGCAATTGCTCTCAAAGGTGCCTCTGATGAAATTAAACAGAAAGTTCTCAGTAATCTGTCACAAAGAGCGGCTGATATGCTTCGAGAAGAGATGGAATATCTAGGACCGATTAAAGTCAGTGATGTTGAAGCAGTACAACAACAAATTGTTGATAGTGTCCGTCGATTAGAAGACGCAGGTGAAATTGAAGTCGCTGCTGGAAATGAGAGCGAACAGTATATCACATAGGTTACAGTCAACATTGATTAATTGTTAACGAAACATAATCTCGCAGAGATTTGAACATTTTTTCATTTTTTATTGATAAAAGTTATCAGCATGGTGGAACTGGAAACAACAAAATTACTAAAAGCTGAAGCATTTCGGTCGCTGGGTTCGAAAATTGCTTACAATTTTAATGACATCGAAAAACGTTGTGAGGAGTATATTCTGACCGTACGTAATCAGACACGTCAGATGATTATCGATGCGCAGCAAGAAGCAGAACAGATTAAACAAGAGGCGTTTCTTGCAGGGAAAAAACAAGGCCATGAGGAAGCTCAACATGAAGTGGAAGCATCAATTCAATCTCGATCTGAAGAGATAGCTAATCGAAGTGTTGAGGAGAGGTTGGGGACAATTTATCCTGCAATGCAGGCCGCTGTTGAGGGGCTACAAAATGAGCAGGTAAACTGGCGTAAAACGTGGGATGCTACGGCTGTCGATATTTGCCTTTACATTGCAGAAAAACTAATTCGCCACGAACTCAAGTCTCATCCTGAATCTGTGAACGTAATGATGAGTGAGGCTCTCAAGCTGGCATCAGGTACACAGCACATCAGATTTCATCTGAATCCAGTTGATGTTGCTCAACTTGGAGAAGGTACGAAAGCGTTTATTACCAATCTTACTGGATGTCAGACGTGTGAAGTGATTGAGGATGAATCGATTTCTTCTGGGGGGTGTTTTATTGAGACACAACATGGAACCATTGATGCCACAATTGAAGCTCAATTGGAGAGGATCTCTCAAGAGTTAATTATCCAAAATCAGGACTAGCTGAAACCTATGTTTGATGTCTCTCAACAAATAAAACAGATACTACCTTTTCGTCTTACAGGGAGGGTCACTCGGATCGTTGGTTTAACCACATCTGTTTCTGGCTTCCCGGCTCCTTTAGGGGCAGTCTGTTCTATTGATCGAGAAAACGGTCGACCTGTAGAAGCGGAAGTGATTGGATTTCAGGATGAGGAAACCTTGTTACTTCCCTATGAAGAGTTAACGGGAATTCGTCGAGGGGATCGGGTTTCATTGATTCAATCTGTACCTGCTGTTGCAGTGGGAGAGGGGATACTGGGAAGAGTATTGGACGGCCGGGGGCGTTGTATTGATGGAAAAAATCAGGCAATGCTATCGCATCGTGCAAACCTGAAAGCGAAACCGATTTCTCCATTGGAACGTCCGCGGATTGATACTCCCTTGAGTATAGGTATCAGAACCATTGATGGCTTCTTAACATGCGGAAAAGGACAACGTCTCGGTATTTTTGCAGGCAGTGGTGTCGGAAAAAGTACATTAATGGGGCAAATGGCCAGACAAAGTTCGGCTGATATAAATGTCGTGTGCCTCGTGGGTGAACGTGGCCGAGAAGTACGTGAGTTTCTCGACCGTGATCTTGGACCTGAAGGGTTGGCTCGTAGTGTTGTCATTGTAGCAACCAGTGATGAACCAGCACTCATTCGACTTCGTGCAGCACATCTGGCAACGGCGATTTCAGAATTCTTCCGCGATCAGGGGCAGGATGTACTACTCATGATGGATAGCGTAACCCGTTATGCGTTAGCGCAGCGGGAAATTGGATTAGCTGCTGGTGAACCACCGGCAACAAGGGGATATCCTCCAAGCGTCTTTTCCCTCCTGCCGAAGCTACTTGAACGTAGTGGTCGCACCAATTCAGGTAGTATTACTGGTTTCTACACGGTTCTCGTTGAAGCCGATGATGCTAACGAGCCGATTTCAGATACTGTTCGAGGAATCCTGGATGGGCACATCATGCTTTCCAGGAAGCTGGCGCATGAATCACATTGGCCCGCTATTGATGTATTACAAAGTATCAGTCGCTCCATGAACGATATCACCAGTTCTGAGCATCAAGAATCGGCTGCAGTGATTAAGAAACTTATGGCTGCTTATCAACAGTCGGAAGATTTGATTTCGATTGGTGCTTATCAAGCGGGTTCAAACCCTGAGGTCGATCTTGCAATTCGATTAAAACCGCTCTGGAATGAGTATTTGAAACAGGGAAGCACAGAAAATTCAAATTACGAAGACGCAGCAAAAGGGCTTGAAAATTTACTTGTTCGTTCCCGTCAACTAGCGTCAATAAGTCATGTTCCTGAAAGCGAGCAGGAAGTTGAGACAGTTACGAAGACAGATTAGGTGAAATTTATCTTTTGACCATTTTGTTAATCGAGAGGCGGTAACGAACCCGGTATGAAAAAGTTTCAGTTTCAATTCGAATCTGTCCTCAAAATGCGATGTCATAAACGAGGTTTATGCCGCCAGTTACTGGGAGAGGTACTACAGACAGATCAACGATTAATCCAACAGAAGCAGAATTTAGAGGAATTGAGGATAGAACAGTTTCAGGAAATTCGAGTACGGCAATCAAAAGGTGCCGTTGACATTGATGGCTCTACCAGCCTCCGATTCTATGCCGGGCAATTACAGGCTCAGATTCAGATGATCATAGCCAATCGTAAGATTGTAGAAAAACAGATTCAGGCGTGCCGACAGGCACTCGCAAGTGCCGAGCAGGAAGTGAAAGCAATGGAAAAGCTGTCAGACAAACATCGTGAGCAGTTTCTTTATGAGCAAACCAGGAAAGAATCATTTGAGCTCGAAGAAACTTGGGCTGCAACTCAACAAACAAGGGTTTCAAGATGATCCGCTCTTTAGCCATTATTGTCAGTGTCTTTTGTGTAGCGACCATTATGTCAGAACTACTGGGCATCGGTTTTTTGTGGTTTAGAGGGCATCTTACTGCAGATTCAATGAAAGATATTCGTCTGATCGTTACGGGGCAGTCGTTGGATGATGTGGCGATTATTGAAGATGTGGAAACGTCGCCATCACGTGACGAGATCACATTGAAACGCGAGATGCGTATTTTAGAATTAGCATCACGCGAAGATGAAATTGAAATGCTGAAAAGTTCTATCACTCAGTCTTCGGATTCTCTAAAAAAAGATCGTCTGAACTTTGAAGAAGCGAAGAAAGAGTTCGAAGAGGAACTCAAAATCCTGAAAAAGCAAAGTCAGAGTACTGCTACCAAAAAAACTCAGAGTGTACTCGTTGCACTGCCTCCCGGTGATGCTGTTCAATATTTAATGCAGCTCTCTACCGAAGAAAATATTGAGCTCCTGAAGGGCATGGATGGGAAGTTTATCGCTAAGCTTTTAAAGGAATTCCTGGTGATGGCTGATCCTTTGGTCATAAAACGCGGAAAAGAGATATTCAAGCAAATCTCCCAAGATGAACGGTTCCGCAGCCTTTCTGAAGACACGCTCGGTAAACTTTCGGAAAACAATTGAGGTTTTCCACGCAAGCCTAATACAATTTTTCGCTAAAATAGGTTTATTTTACGTATTCTTACGTGATGTCTGATACCTCATTCTGACGAAAATGATACTGGTGAAACAGTTAAATCCAACTGTGGTCTTTATTGCGCACTCCTAAAAAGTACGCGAAACGATTGTAAACAGAATCATTTTCTTATCTGAGGTACTGAGAAATGTCTAGTTCTCACAAGGTTTCCATTCTCGACCTGCCGGCACCTGATTTAAGTCAATATGGGAAAACGAATCTCGATATTAATCCGGGGGCATCTCGAAGTGCGGATTCTACTTATCGCAGACAGTTAAGCGAGTCCCTGTCTAAGAAACAATCAGATTCGACAGTTGATAGAAGACAGGAAACAGAATCGAGATCTGTTGATTTTCAATCAGATCAAAAAAGATCTTCAAAAACGGACACCCATTCCAGATCGAATGCTGATTATCGTGAAGATCAAGTGCAACAGCGAGAGAGTCGCCGAGATAATAATACCGAAGCGTACCAGGAATCAAGGTCTTCAAAGTCAGCATCTGAGGCCATACAATCCGCTCAGGAATCTCAAACAAAAGAGAATTCAGAATCAGTTGAAGCGATTGAAGAATCTGGGCTCAGTACGATACAAGAAGTAAAACTGTCTGAAAACGAAGCTAAAGGACAAGTTTACTCTCTATTCGAGTCAACACTTTCCACGCAAAGTGAAGAGCAATTGGCTCAAGAACTTATAATTGGTGACGGAGAGATTCAACCCCCTGCCAATTTCCAAGTTGCTGAAGACCAAACTGACATTAGTCTGCCGACTGATGTGACGGAAACCAACTCATTAGAGACTTTACCCATACCAGAAGGACTGGCTGATCTCCTACAGAAACAGGTTGTTGATATGTCACAAACTGAGATCAATCAGCAAGTGCAAGCGGACAAAACAAATGGGGTGAATTCTACTTCACAGTTAGATGACACACTTCAGGCATTGGCAGAAGGTGATGAAGCAGCCTCCGAACAAAATGTTCTGTTGAACTCAGAAGAATTGCTAGGAATTCAAATCACAGAAGAATTAAAAGAAGCAATTGAAGAATTTGAAGCGAAAAATTCCGATCATTCCTCAGGTTCTACGGAAGAGAGTGAAATCAATATACAAGCGGTCTTGCAACAACGATACCTTCGTTCCAACAATCAAGAACAATCGGAATCCTCTTCTGAGGAATCTGATCAGTCAGAGTTGACCTTAGACCATGAGTCGATTCAAACGATTTCAGAAACGGTAATTGAGCAAGTTCAACCCGAAGCAAATTCAGAACAAACCGATATCACAAAAATTGTGAATGAAAGCACGGCACGTGATTCCGAAGGTGTAGATCAGCAATCAGAAGAAGTCGCCACAGTACCCGGAAATCAGAATCTAAATCCAGGTTTAGATATCCAAACTCGAGCTCAATCGGATGCTTCAAAAATTAGCCCCATTTCACAGGAAAACACTCCGACGAATGATAACAGCCAGCCCGTTTCACAACAGGTTGGACTTAATCAGACTGCTAAGGTGGCTGGAAATCAAGGTACCGTTTCCGTAGGGCCAACTATAGATGCCAATCAGGTTGAGCAATTAGTTGAGCGAATTAGCAGCTCTATACGCCAATCACAATCCACGGGACAGCAACTAAAAATTCGTCTCAGCCCTCCTGAATTAGGGACACTCCAAATAGAAGTGTCGTTGAAAAATGGTGAGTACCTGGCAAAGTTGGAAGTGCAAAACAGTCATGCACAAAAAGTGATCAATGACAACATCGCTCAGTTGAAAGAGGCATTGGCAAAAACTGGAGTTTCGATTGATCGCATTGACGTACATATCAATACAGATGCCAGTGAAGATCAACGTTCCTCAAATTCGGATGCCCAGTCTCAGACGGCGAACGATTTTGATGCCAACCAGTTCTCTGAAAACTCAGATGAATCTGAGCAGTGGCAAGAAGAACGGGCGCATTCGGATGAGACTGTCGCGCGTGAAGATACTGAAAAAGTAGAACAAAATAGCCCACAAGTTATGCGTTCTCAAGGCTTCGAGGCAGAGAATGTAGAAGAAATCGATGTGCAGATCTAAATAAAATTTTAGGGATATAGATATCAAGGAGTGATAAAATGTCCGTTGATGGAGTCGGTAGTACAAACAGTACTACAACAGTCAATGTTGTTGATAAAGATGATTCGGCCTTTAGTGGTCTTACTGCCGATGATTTCTTAAAACTTTTCATCACCGAGTTACAAAACCAGGATCCGACTGAACCATTAGGCAACGAACAGTTATTGAATCAGCTTTCCAGCATGCGAGAATTACAATCCAATATCGAATTGTCTGATACTCTCACTGAAATCACATTGGGTCAGGGGCTAACCCAGGCGGCTGGCCTTATTGGTAAAGAAATAGAAGGGCAGGAGGATGGTCAGCCTGCTATAGCTGGAATAGTTGACCGTGCTTTCGTCCGAGATGGGAAAGCGTATATAGGAGTTGGGGATGCTGAACTTCCCGTTTCTGCAATCACCAATGTTCAAGAGCCTGCAAGTGCAGCTTGATTCAAAGTTTATGACCATATTCTCGATGCACTAAAATAAACGTAATCAAAAACCCCAAAAATAGAACATGATCAGGCTTATTTTAGACGATATAGAAAGTAGAGCTGTAGCACAGTGTTGGCTGATGCTGCGCGATTAGAACCAAAGGATTAGGTTTTTTAAGCTGGTTGATTCAACCAAGGAGTAGTCATGGGATTGACATCTGCATTAAATACATCACTTGGTGGTTTATCTCTGAATGAGACAAGCATTGATGTATTAGGAAATAATATTGCTAATGCCGGAACTAATGGTTTCAAGGCATCGAATGTGCTCTTTACCACTCAGTTATCGCGAACACTGGGTGTGGGTTCGCGTCCTACTGGTACAAACGGCGGTACGAACCCCCGTCAGATTGGTTTGGGGGCTTTAAGTGCTTCGATCCGAAAAGATTTCACTCAGGGAAGTGTCACAAATAGTACCAGTCCTTCAGACTTAGCCATTCAAGGAGATGGCTTTTTTATACTGGAAGGACCCGATGGTCAGGCTTATTCGCGAAATGGTAACTTTGAATTAAACAGTCAGAGTTTATTGACTAATCAAAGTGGATTCAAAGTTCAGGGATATGGAGTGGATGAAGATTTTAATCTTGTGACTACCACTCTAACAGATATCGAGGTTCCCCTGGGAGATTTAAATGTAGCTCAGGCCACCAGGAATGTAGATATAGGTGGCGCTCTATTACCTACGGGAACAATCGGTACACTGGGAACAGTATTAACGAGCGGAGCACTTACCGATGCTGGGAATGCGAATGCTGCCATTACTGGGGCTACGTTATTGACGGATGTAGAAGCCAGTATTGGAACTCCTTTGTTTACGGTAGGTGAGACTCTGGAATTTACGCCCAGTAAGGGGGGGAGATCGCTTGATCCGTTGACTTTGGTGGTAGGTGCAGGAACAACTGCCGCAGATTTTGCTACTTTTTTAGATTCAACATTGGGGATTCAAAGTGGAGGTGCGATTCCCAATGATGGTGGTACGGGAGGTCAACCAGGAGTCACCATTACAGGGGGAGGCGAATTTCAGATTGTTGGCAACTCCGGGGTAGTCAATGATATTAACATTACGATTGGGAATTTGACTTCAAATGGTGCTACTGTCGCTATGCCATTTACTGAATCTCAATCGGCAAATGGCGAAAGTGCCATTACCGACTTTGTGATTTTTGACTCTCTGGGCGAGCCAGTTACGATGAAAATGACAAGTGTCTTAGAATCGCGTACGTCCAATAATACAGTGTTCCGTTACTTCCTTGAGAGTGCTGATGATAATGATGGTGATATCGCGGTCTCAAATGGAACGATCACCTTTGATAGTAAGGGAAAAGTGACTAACTTTACACCAACCACATTTGCAGTGAGTCGAGTTTTGTCAGCAGCTGATGAAATGGATGTATCACTTGATCTGTCAAATATCTCTGGTATTTCCTCTCAATCAGCGGGAAGTACTTTAAAGCTGGATCGACAGGATGGTTCGGATCCAGGGACACTTTCCAGTTTTGTGATTGATGAAACAGGTATCATCAATGGTGTGTTTGATAATGGAATCATTCGTACCTTGGGACAAGTCACACTGGCTCGTTTCTCAAATCCGCAAGGACTATTGGAATCAGGGAACTCAACCTTTCAGGAGGGAGTCAGTTCTGGACCTCCGTTCCTGGTGACTCCTGGTAACTTTGGTGCAGGTACCATTCGTGCCGGTTCCATTGAGTTGTCAAATACGGATGTCGGACGGAACCTGGTAGACCTGATTGTGGCTTCGACTAACTATCGAGGAAATGCGAGAGTGATCAGTTCGGTGCAGCAATTGGTAGATGAGCTTCTGGTTCTGGGACGATAGTAAAAGTGTCATGAAAATTCCTTGCAATTCGAACAAAGATATTGCTGTGCTAAGGAGAATGGCAGCATGATCAAATTGACCAAGCTGAATGGTGAGGAATTAGTGATCAATGCAAACTTGATCCAGTATATCGAAAGCAGGCCAGACACTTTTATTACTTTGACATCGGATGATCGGTTGATTGTAAAAGAGAGTGTCGAAGAAGTAGTCAAACGCTCGATCGCTTACTCAAGAGCGATCCGCCTCGTACCTGGCCTCTAATTGGGGCCAATTGCTATCAAAGCGTTTTTCATTCGAGATCACCAGACAGTCATCATTCTTCAGGAATTTTAGTAGAAATGGATAAGGCAACAGCTGGCGGACTTGTGGCTGGAATCGCATTGCTCTTGCTGGCAATCGCAATTGCGCCTGGTTCGAGCTTTGCTGCCTTTATTGATATTCCCTCTGCTGCTGTTGTCGTCGGGGGAGCTATTGCCGCCTCGTTTATTGCGTTTCCCGGCGCGGCGATGCTTATTTTTCCAAAGGTTGTCAAGAAAATATTTTTTCCTAATCAACAAGCTTTGGGGCCTGTTATTCTGCAAATCGTGGAATTTGCTGAAATTGCCCGTCGTGATGGTATTTTGGCTTTGGAAGCCAAAACAGAAGAGATTCAGGATCCCTTTATTTTGTTGGGAGTCCAGATGGCCGTCGATGGTACTGATGTGGAATTAATGGAGCAAATTTTAAGAACGGAGATGGAAGCTGTTGCGGGCAGACATAAAAATGGAAAATCTCTGATGGATACCGTGGGCCGTTATGCACCTGCGTTCGGGATGATTGGTACATTAATGGGTTTGATTATCATGTTAGGGAATATGGATGATCCGGAAGCTATTGGCCCAGGTATGGCCGTCGCGTTAATTACAACGTTATATGGTGCCGTTGTTTCCAACCTGTTTTTTCTACCGTTTGCTGATAAGCTGGCTTATTATAGTAAGCAGGAATTCCAGGTGAGAGAAGTAATCATCAAAGGACTGATCGCCATCCAAGAGGGAGATAATCCGCGAGTGATCGAACAGAAATTGAATACGTTCCTTCCGATTGATCAACGGGTTGGTAAAGATAGCCAGGCTGCAGCTTAACATCGTTCTTACAACATGTGGAACTGTCGTTATTAACTTGCGTGACAAGTTTTGCAAGTTAGCTCATTGTATGAATGACAAAAAAGGAGTGTTCTCAGATGGCGATGCCGGAAGATGATGGACCTCCAGGCGTTCCAGAATGGGTTGTCACCTATGGTGATATGATGTCTCTCTTGTTGACATTTTTCATCATGTTGGTATCGATGAGTGAAATTCGTACCGACGAAGGAAGTGTTCGCGCCATGCTCGATTCCTTGCGGGAGCGCTTTGGTTCAGATCCCGGTACTGCTGCTGTACCAGGGAAAAATTTGGAACCTACCAGCAATCAGAAAAAGCCGGCTTCTAAGGGATCAAGTTCTGATGGGGGTACTAAAGCCGGCAAAGAAAAATCTGCTGGTGGTGGCGGGCCTAACAAAACAGTAGAGCGCATCAACAGCGGAACGGAAGTAACATTGGGCGGAGGTGCTAGTTTTGGGAGGTTTTCTGCTGAATTAAATTCTGAAATCAAGCGAAAGCTGGATATCATTGCGGAGATTCTCTCATCCAGACCGAACCGTCTCGTTGTACGTGGTCATGCATCTCCCGAACCTCTCCCAAAGGACTCAAAGTTCCGAGATTCTCAGGAACTATCGTTTTACCGAGCAAAAAATGTTGCTGAGTACCTGGAATCTAAGGGAATCGCTCCGGAAAGACTAATCGTCAGTTCATCTGGTGATGCAGAGCCGCAGACCATTACGCGAAATCCAGAGGAACAATACTTGAATCGTCGGGTTGACGTATTTTTGATTGATGCGTATATAGTCTCTCCAAAGACAGGCAATCGTGAATAAAGAACGATTAATAGACTCTGCCAAATGGAATTGTTGTTTCATTTGGATTTAAACCATTGCCTGTGAAATAAAACGTTCGTGAGAAGCGACGTGAATAAAAAGACAAAGGATTTGTCTTTCATCAAACAAAATGCGAGAGTTCAAGGAGGAGACTCGTGGCAACAGACACCGAAACAGAAGATCCTGGTGTCGATTCGGAAGCAGATGCGTCCACCGAAGAGACAGCTGTCTCAGGTAATAACTCAAAAGCAAAGTTACTGAAGGTGGGAGGATTACTACTGCTTGTAATTACCCTTCAGATCGGCATTTCTTATTGGCTGCTGGCCCCAGAGCAACCAACTGAGCTCCCGGATGAACCGATGCCTGAAGAACAGACCGATACAGCAGAAGTCCCTATTGATAATTTCAGTGTCACGAACAACATCGCTGAACCAGGTGCAACAATTCATGTTACTTTTAATCTTGTGGCTCTTGTTGGTGAGGGAGCAGCGTCAGATTTTGGTGGCATGGTCAAAGAAAAAAGCAAAGCACGTGTCAAACAAGCTGTCATTCAAGTGGTTCGCAAATCAAGTTTATCGGATCTTAACGACCCTCAATTGGGTACGATGAAACGTATGATGAAAGAGGCGATTAATAAAGTTCTCAAGAAAAGTTATGTTACTGAAATCGTTATCAGTGAATATCGCACAATGACACAATAATGCATGGTTAAGAAATCAAGGCGCAATCGTGGCTGAAGAGAATGATGATCTTTTAGATCCTTCTGAAATCGAAAAACTGTTAAATGCGAAGGAGGAAGGTACGACTTCGGATGATGCCGCGGCAGAGACTCCTAAAGAAGAACCTGAGAGTGCAACAAGTGATCTTCTTGATCCTTCTGATATCGAAAAATTGCTGCAAGGAGCCGCTTCAGAGGATGGTGGCTCTGAGGCAAAAGCTAATGAGACTGAATCAACAGAAAGTCAAGTTGTTAATAATGATGATATTGGGTCTCTTTTTGATGAGCATGCTTCCCCATCTGGTGATCAATCAGGAATGCCTATCTCTTCTCACGAAGAAACCGAAGCATTACTGAATCAGGCTGAAGCAAACCTGGCGGCTGCGATTTCTCCTAATTTAGGGCCGGGGAGTGGAATCCCAGCGGACTTGGGAGGGACCAAAGAATTTGAATTTCCAAACTTTGAATCAATGGCTAGTAGCCCTGAAGAAGCAATGGCGCTTTCTTCATTGCAAAATGTTGAGCTGGATCTGTGTATTGAGCTCGGCAGAACAGAGCTGTTAATCGAAGAAGTATTAAAAATGAAAGAAGGAGTCGTTGTTCCGTTAGATAAATTGGCTGGTGATCCTGTGGATATTTTGGTTAATGGTCGAATTATCGCTCGGGGCGAAGTCTTGGTCCTGAATGATAATTTCTGTGTGCGAGTCGCAGAGATTATTTCACCAGAGTTGTAAGTGCAAGCCACGAAAACGGAATTACCTGTTTATCAACACGGTTGACGATGAAAAGGGTTTGATGATTCGTTTTTTCTACTTATCTGGACTAATATTAGTCTGTAGTATGCATTGTCTTTCGAGTGCAATGTCAGAGGATGTGAATTCGTCTGCGCGAAATAACGAGTTTCGTAAGCTACGAGCGAATATAAATGAAACGCAGACTTATAAACAACAATCGCGACATATTATCGCACAAAGAACTCAGGGAAGGGGAGCTGTTCCATCTGCTTCCAACCAGTTTGTCCAGCCAGTGACCTCACGATCAGCACGAGTGACTAAAATCAAAGCTGATTCTACAAATGATACCAATAACAAAGCACGTTCCAATCCGATTACGCCTGTGGATCGACAAACTCAGAACGCAAATGGTCAGAACGGGGATCGTTTACAAAAACGCGCTCCCTCCCTTTGGGGAACATTAGGTGCGCTATTTGTTGTGATTTCGATTATTCTGGTCTGTGCAAAAATATTTAAGAAACATTCTCCTCTTGCATCTAAAAATTTACCTCGCGAAGTGATGGAAGTTCTGGGAAAACGGCCTTTGGATGCACGTCAGACGATTCATTTTGTGCGCTGTGGTTCTCGAATATTGATTTTAGGCTCTTCTCCTGCCGGTCTCGAAATGCTCAGTGAAGTTTTAGATCCAGTCGAAGTCGATCTTATAACTGGTATGTGTCGGGAACGTGAACAGGCCGAACGTTCAAATTCGACGTTTTTGAATCTATTTCAATCGACTCAAAACAAGCCGGATCAGAATGGACAGGATCGAGCTGTAGACCGTTTTAAACAGTATGTACGTACTGAACCCGAACAACCTGCCAGATCACCAGAACATGGTGATTACAACGCAGCTGTTTCTCGGCTACAACAGAAGCTTCTGCATACCTCTCGACAATCTGTGAATGAGAGTTCGGAGCCCGGGCATGCTTAGAAAGCGGCACCAGCAAATAACACCCCTTACTTTTACTGCTCCTCTGTGTAGGACAGTAATGAGTGTGGTTGTATTTATGCTTCTGATAGTCCTGATAGCAGAAACAGTGCAGGCTCAGCCCCCGGTTAATCAAGCGCTTTCAAATCAAGGAGCCGCCAATCAGAATTCACAAGTATCTCAGGGACCATCTGCATTAGCACAACAGCCCACAGGAAAAACGGGGGTTCCTGAGATCTTTAATGTCGAAGAGATGACATCTCCTCAAGGGCTAAATTCGACTCTAAAAGTATTCTTATTATTAACTGTGCTGAGTCTGGCGCCTTCTATACTTATTATGACCACGAGTTTTATTCGATTTGTCATTGTATTCGGATTATTGAGGCAGGCATTAGGCACGCAGCAGTTACCACCAAATCAGGTGCTCACATCCCTTAGCCTGTTTCTAACAATTATGGTGATGGCTCCCATTTGGGAAAAGTCATATGAAGAAGGAATTGTGCCCTATACGAATCAGACTCAACAAAAACCGGTTTCTATGGAAGATGCGTTTCAAAAAACTGTTGCACCACTTCGCAAATTCATGAGCGATCAAATTGAATTGACAGGAAACAGTGATACAGTTTGGATGTTTCTAGAGTATCAGCAACCGATTCCCGGAACCCCGGGAGCGGAAAGTTACCAACCTCCAAAAGACTACGACGAAGTTCCACTGACAGTTTTATTGCCAGCCTATATGTTGAGCGAGGTGAAAACAGCTTTCCTGATTGGCTTTCAACTGTACCTCCCCTTTATTGTGATTGATATGGTTATCAGCTCAATCCTTATCAGTATGGGCATGATGATGCTGCCTCCGGTATTGATTTCACTTCCATTTAAAATTTTGTTGTTTGTTTTAATCGATGGCTGGCTGTTGACTGTGGGAATGCTATTGGAAAGCGTCAGGATCATCGGTTGACTGGAGCGCTACCGTTGCGCTTATGTCATTATTAGTTACAGGTAAAAAGTATGGATACTTCAACAGTTCTGGATTTAGGGCGTGAAGGATTGCTGATCATGCTGGAGGTCAGTGGCCCGGTGATGTTGACGGCCGTCGTTGTGGGATTAGTCATCAGCATCGGACAGGCAGTCACTCAGATTCAAGATCAAACAATTAGTTTTGTTCCTAAAATCGTGATGATGGTACTGGCGATTCTATATACATTGCCATGGGTTACTGCATTAATGATGGAATATAGCACAAATCTGATTAGAGAGATTCCGTCTCGCCTCTAACCCCATTACGGCCATTGAAACTGTGAAAAAGAGAAACCAGTGAGTGCAATTCTCGATCAATACTTGATGAATCCTCTTTTGCAAGTAGCTCCAGCACAGGTTTTGCAGTGGGCGATGTTACAGTTTTATGCATTTACTTTGGTGATGGTTCGCATTAGTGGCTTGATGATTATTGGACCAGTATTCGGTCAACCGATCTTTCCCACGAATATACGTGTTTTATTAGTTCTCAGCCTTTCTATTCTCATCACACCAACATTGCATGATCAGGTGATCGTTGGTTTTTATGAGCTCGATGCAAATCAGAATCAGCGGCTCAGTAAAGATGAAGTACCTACACATTTACATGACCGCTTTGATAATTTGATTATTAAAAGTGGACGCCAGGGGACACGGGAATTAACGGTGAACGACTATCAATTTGTCGCTAATATGCCAGCTTCATTGTTGGATTATATCTGGTCGATTTTAGGGGAACTGACGCTAGGTTTCGCGCTGGGACTGGGAGTCTACATCATTTTATTAAGTCTACAGATGGCAGGACAGATGGCTGATCAACAAGCGGGAATGGCTTTAGGGGAGGTATTCAACCCCGGCTTTGATATGAATGCTTCACTCAGTGGTCAGTTTCTTTATTTGGTGGGGATTTCGATTTTCTTAGTTATGGAGCCGATTAACGGTCATCTATTAATTCTTTCTACTTTGATCGACACATTCCAAGTATTCCCGGTGGGTGAGGGGATCGTTTCTACAAATACACTGGATGTGCTTCAGAACATCATGCATCAGTCATTAGTGTTGTCGGTTAAAGTTGCTGCACCTCTCTTGGCAATTAGTGCATTGGTTTCCCTGGCGATGGGCTATCTAGGGCACACAGTCCCCCAAATCAATGTATTGGTGATTGGATTTCCGATTCGTGTGGTAGTGAGTGTAGCGGTTCTTGTATTTACTTTAACAGGACTCGCAGACATTGTGATTGAATCTGTTCCGATGGCGATAGATCAATTAAGTCGTAGTACAGTGATGTAAAATAGATTGAACCACTACTAATATGGCAGAGAATGATTCAGGAGAAAAAACCGAACTACCCACAGATCATCGGCGCAATGAAGCCCGTGAAAAGGGGAACATTGCGAAAAGTACTGACTTGAACGCGGCTGGAATGATGCTGGCCGCTGCCGCAGTTCTCTATTTCTTTGCCATCACTATGAACAGCAATATGAAGGACTTGATGGAAGTCACATTGACGGCTCCGGTTTGGTTGCAAATGGAGCCAGCAATGTTAATAGAACGTTGCGAAGCAGTGATCAAGCTCTTTCTAGGTGGGACAATAGGGGCTATGCTGACGCTCTTTATCTCTGCCATCTGTTTTAATATTGTTCAAGTCGGTTTTATGGTTTCCCCCGATGTGCTGCAAATCAAATGGGAACGGCTCAATCCTATTGAGGGGGCCAAGCGAATTCTATCTATTCGTGGGTTGGTCAAACTCGCCATCAGTCTCGGTAAGATATTTTTGTTGGTTCTAATTGCAATCTGGTTCAGCTATATCATGTTTCCCAATTTTCTGGCATTAATGGGAGCTGCTCCGGAAACCATTATGCATGATATTTTTAGTGCGTCGGTTGAGTTGGGAATATTGCTCGCTTTAGCTTTGATTATTTTAGGGGGGTTGGATTTTGCATTTCAGAAATGGAAGCATGAAAAAGACTTGATGATGAGCAAGCAGGAGCTTCGTGAAGAGATGAAATCCATGGAAGGTGACCCCTTGATTCGTCAACGGCGAAAAGAGGCACATCGGAAGTTGGCCATGTCTCAAGAACTTTCTAAAGTAGCAAGCGCAGATGTGGTGATTACCAACCCAACGCATATCTCGGTTGCAATCAAGTACGATCCCGAATCAATGCCTGCCCCAGTTGTGGTTGCAAAAGGAGCCGGTGAAATCGCCTTTCAGATTCGAAAAATTGCGAATGAGCATGGAATTCCAATTATCGAACGCAAAGCATTGGCGCGACAGATGTATCGCGATGTCAAATCTGGTCAGGAAATTCCCGTTGAGTTATATGAAGTGTTCGTCGAAATCATGGCCTATGTTTACAATTTGACTGGCAAGACGATGCCTGGGTCGAATTAGGCTTAAGATAAATTGATTCATTCGAAAACACAAGCGGGGTACAACTATTCAAGTGAGCCGCTTTATCGGACTTTGAATAGAGTGTTTTTGTTAAATTTCAATAACAAAAACGAGTTTTCTTATCGTGTGCTCTGGCGTTTGATCTCGTTTCTCTCCAAGATATTAGGTAGTGCGATTAGAGGTTAGAATTTGCCGTTTCATGACTTGCTTTAAGGAGAATCAATGCGTTGGGAACATCCGGTTCAGTTCGCATCGCAGAGTGATGTAGGCTTTCGACGGAGGAATAACGAAGATTCAATATCTGTTCGCATTTGTAAAGACCAGGAGAGCTGGCGCGATCATGGCCACTTCTTTCTTGTCGCTGATGGCATGGGAGGGCATGCTGTCGGCGAATTGGCTAGCAAGATTGCCTCAGAGACTGTACCGCATACTTTCTTTAAAAATAAACCGGGTCCTGTTGCCAAGTCGTTGAAATCAGCCATTGAAGTTGCCAATCAGGCGATTAATGAACGCGGAATGGCGAATCGTGAATTTATGCGAATGGGAACGACCTGCAGTTCGATTTGTCTGTGCCCAGAAGGAGCGGTAATCGGTCATGTGGGCGACAGTCGCGTTTACCGGGTTCGCGAAAACCGCATCGATCAGCTCACATTCGACCATAGTCTACAGTGGGAACTGATCCGTCAGGGAAGAATGAAACCCGAAGAAGTTTACTTAAATGAACCTCGTAATGTGATTACACGTTCGTTAGGTCCAGAGCCGGTCGTTAAAGTCGATATTGAAGGCCCTTATCCGGTGATGGAAGGTGATCGATATATCTTGTGCAGTGATGGACTGACGAGCCATCTTAAAGATGAAGAAATAGGAATGATTGCCAAATATCTGGAACCCAGTGATGCCTGCCGGTTGATGATCAATCTGGCAAATTTAAGGGGTGGATCTGATAATATTTCAGTGATTGTGGTACGAGTGGGAGAACTTCCCGATGGGAATCTTTCACAGGAAAGACCCCCGGAACCAGAGCCGGAATTAGAGTTAGAGAAGAGCTGGAGTGAATGGTGGTGGTTGGCAGGTGTCTGGGTTGCTTCACTTATGGTTGCAACAGGAATCGTCATGTGGTTACTCACAAAATTTGACAGAGGTGAATTTCTGACGTTTGGGGGTATGTCACTTCTAGTTGTGTTGCTGGTGCGAAAGTTATTTTCTCAACGAGAGTCTAGTATACATGAGGAATATCTGGATCACAGTAAAACTGTAGAATGGAAACCTTATCGTTCGGAACGTTTGAAATTTAATACGGACTTTCTGCAATACTTGACAACAATGGAATCTGAGCTGCAGCGCGCGGCAATGGAAGAAGAATGGACCATTGAATGGTCGGCCCATAATAAAATATATTACGAAGCCAAGGAAGGATTGGAAAAGAAAAAATATTTAAAAGCCTTTCGCGATTTTTCCCGCGCGATTGATATTTTGATGTCAGGTTTACATTCCTATCGAAAAGAAATGGTTCATCAGGCGCGCTGGAAAAAGGGCTCCAATCAGTCATCTCGAGAGGACTGATTATGACCCAGAATTCTCTCTCAACTCAGAGTTCTGTCCATACGGGGAAGTCTCCTAAATTAACATTGGATTTTTAATCCAATTCAGATATGATCCCACTCTTATTTCAGGGGATTATAAAGGACTTGTGACACGGAGGTCAGTGTGTTCTTTACACAAACAATTCGACGAAAATTGGGATTAGGCTTGGGGATCATCTTTTTTATGTTGATTCTGCTGGCTTATGGGGCTGTTTCCGGTTTGCGATCTTACCGTGATACTGTCGAGGATTTTGAGTATTCTCTAAATAGCCTGCCTGATCGTGATCGACTGATTATGTCTGTTGTGGCTCTTAATGAACCTCTCCAGAAAATCCTGAATTCACATGCTGAAGCTAGTACCCATTACCAACAAAAGTTTGAACAGCAGTTGAATGAGGTTGATACGGAAATCCAGAGCTTTCTACAAAAAGTAGATCAATTGCCACCAGATCCAACTGTGGCGCTCTGGAAAGGCTGGGTTAAATCACAACTTAGCGAACATGGCGCCAGTATAAGAGTTTTGGAAAAACTCAAACTTAAAAAAGCCAATCTGGGAAATCCACAAGAGAGGCGTAAAACGGCTCAGCAGATGATTTTCGAGATCGCGCATCTCGAATCCATGCTGCTGGAGCTGCATGAAGTTCCCACTGGGAACAAGGCAGCCTTAAAGCGTGCATCGAGTGTCTATCGTTCCCGATATAATATAGTCTGGGTGACGTGTCTGGTGGTTTTTATCGCATTTGGTTGCCTCATGTGGTATGGCTACAGCACTGTACTTTCTCCTATCCAGGATTTGCATGAAGGAGCCCGGATTGTCGCCCAGGGGCATTTTGATCACCAATTTGTGATTAAATCCAATGATGAAATGGCAGAGCTAGCGGAAGCATTCAACCATATGACGTTGCGCTTTAAAGAAAAACGTGATGAATTGAATCACAAGGTTGAAGAACGCAGTAAACAGCTTGTTCGCTCGGAAAGGCTGGCGGGAATAGGTGTTCTGGCTGCTGGTGTCGCTCACGAAATCAATAACCCTCTCTCTGCGATTTCGATGGCTTCTGAATCTCTGCAAGGGCGAATGGTCGATTTAAAATCGCATTGTGAAGAAGCAGATATTCAAGTCGCTGAGCAATATCTCGGCTTAATTCAGCGCGAAGCGATGCGGTGTAGGGATATCACTTCCAAGCTACTCGATTTTTCACGCGGTCAAAATTCAGAGAGGAGTGTCAATGATCTGGTGGCAGTGATTGAAGAAGTTTGCTCGATGGTCAGTTTGATTAAACGTTTGAAAGGGCGGAATATCCTTTTTGCTAAAAAGAATCCATGTAACGCGGAATTCAATCCTGCAGAAATTAAACAAGTGGTCCTTAATATTATGACTAATGCTTTGGAATCGATGGATATAGGGGGGACTTTAGAAATTTTAGTTCGTGAAAATGTAGATTCCGTGGCACTGGTTTTTAAGGACGATGGCTGTGGCATGACCCAGGAAGTCAAAGAAAAGCTGTTTGATCCTTTTTTCACCCAGCGAGCTGATGGGACTGGGACTGGTTTGGGGATGTCGATCACACATCGGATTATCAAGGATCATGGTGGGGAGATCGAAGTCGAAAGTGAAGGTCTGGGGCAGGGAAGTACGATTTTTGTAGAACTCCCTAAAAAGTCAAAGGCACAAAATAAGGCAGCGTAATTAGTTAAGTAAATTTTATGAAATTCATATTTTTGAAATTCTCCGATTGCCACGATTTTTAAAATGTGATATTACACGTCTCTCCCCATGATTGATTCACGCAAAGTTAACGATACAGGAGAAAATGGATGTTCTCTGTACAGCATATCGCTTTAAGAATTCCCCTTCCTTATTTTACGCGCATTGTGCAGAGAAAGGTCCTGGATGTAGTCCCGGTTTCGGAATTACATTGTTAAGTTTCTATGCTGGAGAAAAAAATGAGTTCGCATGATTCGAACAGAATTTCTTCAGAACCTTTCACCTATTCCTTCCTGAATACCATTCGGTTATCAAATTTATTAAATGGCTTTCTCTTTGACAGGATGTCAAAGCAGGAAGAAGGAGCACAACTTGAGTAATTCGGTCAATAAATTACGGGTTTTATTTGTCGACGATGAAGCGGCCATTCGTGAAGTGATGCGAATCGAGCTTCCACGTATGGGACATGATGTCACCATTTGTGAGGATGGTCAGTCGGCTTTGGTTGCTTTGGATAAGATCACCTTTGATGCTGCCATTGTTGATTTACGAATGCCCGGGCTCAGTGGTTGGGATGTTGTGGATCATATTAATAAAGTTTCTCCGGAGACCGAGGTGATTATCAGTACTGGTCATGGAAGTATTGATGAAGCCATTCAGGCGATTCGCCGCGGCGCATATGACTTTTTACCTAAGCCTTGTAAGTTGATCGATATTGCAACTGTTCTGCAAAAAGTCGCTGATAAGCGTTCTTTACAGAACAAGAATTATGCACTTGAATCACGTCTCAAGTTGGCAGAAGGACCTTGTCAAATTGTCGGTGAGACGCCACCAATGTTGCAGGTGAAAAAGCTGATCGAAAAAATCGCTCCCACAGATTCTACTGCTCTGGTTTTGGGTGAAACTGGAACAGGTAAAGAACTGGTGGCGCGCCGTGTGCATGACTTGAGTTCTCGTGCGTCGATGCCTTTTGTCCCTGTCAACTGTGGTGCTCTGCCTGAAAATCTAGTGGAGAGCGAACTATTCGGACACAGGAAGGGGGCATTCACTGGTGCAGACACTCCTCGTAAGGGTTTGATCGAAATTGCCAATGGCGGTACGTTATTTTTAGACGAGTTAGGTGAATTAGATAAAACAATGCAAGTGAAGCTCCTGCGTTTTCTCGAATCAGGCGAAGTGAGACGTGTTGGTGACAGCGAGACATTTCACGTTGATGTCAGGATTGTTTGTGCGACGAATCGAGATCTACAGGAAATGGTCAATGAGGGGACTTTCCGAGAAGACTTATATTTTCGTGTGAATACCTTCGAAATTCGACTGCCTGCTTTACGCGAGCGTAAAGGTGACATCCCGGAAATTTCGCGTGTATTGTTGAAACGACATTTGAAAAAAGACTCCATTTCTAAAGACATTCTCGCTCCGGAAACCATTGAGATTTTACAGGATTATGACTGGAAAGGTAATGTACGCGAATTGGCCAATGCGTTGGAGCATGCTGTTATTCTGTGGGATGGTGTGCAGATTATGCCTACCGATTTACCATCCAATCTGACTAAAGACTCAGTGATTCCTCTCGCTGGTTCCTCATCGGTCAATTGGACAGAGGGTACCCAGGGAAAAACATTGCGTGATATTGAAATGGAAGTGATTTATCATGTGCTTGACAAACATGACGGTGACAAGCCTAAATGTGCAGCTGAGTTGGGAATAGCCCTGAAAACTCTCTATAACAAGCTGAATCAATATCAAACCCGAGCCGCTGGTTGATTGGAGTGTTTCGCGCATGAAAAAACGCCCTGGTAAAATACCAGAGCGTTTTTGGGAAACATCCAAAATATAGATCATTCTGAATTCGAATTAACCGTGTCGTCTTCTGAGGGATCGCCTAGTATTTTCGAATGACGCCAGTGACAACTCCAAGAATGTCAACGTTTTTAGAATAAATCGGTTGCATACTGGAATTTGCTGGCTCAAGGCGAATACGGTCACCTTCAGAATAGTAACGTTTTAGTGTCGCTTCCTGGCCATCAACTAAAGCAACAACAATGTCGCCTTCTTTACAAGTGTTTTGCTTGTGGACCACGACGTAATCACCATCGGCGATCTGATCTTCGATCATTGAGACGCCTTTGACTCTCAAGCAGAATTGATCATCTGGATCAAATAATGGTCCGAAATCGATGTGCTCATCATCCTGCACGGCAAGAACCGGGCTACCTGCAGCAATTTGTCCTGCCAGTGGAAGACGCGTTCGTTTTTGTGAGTGATCACACAGCTGAATGGCTCGTGACATATGAGATTCGCGGGTAATAAGCCCTTTCTTTTCCAGAGCCTTCAGGTGGCACATCACGCCATTAGGAGAGCGGATGCCAAAATTAGCACCGATTTCACGGACAGTTGGTCCATAACCTCGGTTAATAATTTTGTCTTTCAAGAAATCATAAATCTCTTGTTGTCGCTGTGTAAGGTTTGCTTTGGTGCCTGCCATTACAAAGTACCTCGTTTCTTAAAGTTAAAGTGAACTAAGTTGACATTCCTGAAACAAACAGGAATCCATAAACGTATTACCCAAAAAGAAATCTAATCAGGATTTTAAAAAAAGATATTAACCATCAGGGATGTATAAAAAGGAGTTACTTTTTTTATCATAAATGTTAACGTAATAGCCTGAGTGTTATACCTGTTTTTTATTTTAGTATACTGTCGTCTACAGGGCAAGTATGACAATTAAAAATAATGTAATTTAAGGCAACGCCAAGATAGTTTGAACAAAATCTTTTGAATTAAATAACTGTAAGTATATAAATATAATTAGCTTATGTTTTACTAACGCGTCTTCATAAAATAATAATGTTTTTCTGAATATTTGATAAAATGTTCATAAAGAGTTTCTAGGAGAACTCTAGGTGAGTTGACTCACTTGCAAAGACGCTGAATTAACAAATCGAGAAATTAGTGCCAAGTCATCATTTAAATACGTGTCTATCTCTGAAAGTCTGCACAATTACGTTGTGCTCACTAGTAAGTTGTATAGTTGACGCAGTTTCTTAACAAAGAAAATTCGTAAATTAGAAAGTTTTTTGGCAAAATTAAAAACAAGTAGCAGAAAGTAAAAGTTAAGTATGTCTAATAAAAGGTTTAATGGGTTCTAAAGTCGTTAAACTGTGGAGGTTTGCTCTAAGACTCATCAATAAAGGAAAAGAATAGTTGGTACTTATAACGAAGCAAATTCATTCAGATAATAATCGACGCAGTGGATTTACTCTTATTGAATTATTGGTCGTTTTAGCGATTATTGGCTTACTGGTAGCGCTATTAGTTCCAGCTGTGCAAATGGTTCGTGAAACTGCGCGAAAAGCGCAATGTGCAAATCATCTAAAACAAATTGGCATTGCACTGCAAGCATACCACGAAGTGCATCAAGTTCTACCGTTCGGAGTAGGTCATGATAATGATGGCCCGATCTCTTCGTTGGGAACCTTAAACGACCGTAGGTACTCAGCACACGTAATGTTATTACCTTACCTGGATCAGGCGGCAGTCTACAATCTGCTAAATTTTGATGTTGCACCATTTCATCCTTTTGTGAATGCAGCCAATGATGCTCAGGAAGAATTAACAAAGCGGTTTCATGAAGTGCTCAACGGTCCAGCAGCTGAGGCAAAGTTGAATGTGTTTATTTGCCCCAGTGACCTGAGTCGATTACAAAGCCGCTGGGGCCCAAATAACTACCGGTCTTGTAATGGGAGTTCGTGGTCTGGTAGAGAGGGTAATGGCATGTTCGGTCAGAATAGTAGTGTTCGACTGGGCGATGTCAAAGATGGGCTCTCCAATACGGCTATGTTTAGCGAGCGTGCGAAAGGGACCTGGGATGATACATTGATTGATCCTTTATCAGATTTGTATAACCTCCAGGGAGTCTGGACTGAAAACCAATTCATTGATGCTTGTGGTAGCTTGGCACCACAGACGGCCAGCGCGTATCAGTATGATGTTGAGTCAGGGCAAACCTGGTTAGCAGGTAATATGAACTGGACTCGATATAACCATGTTAGGACCCCCAACCGTACCAGCTGCAAAAACGGTTTTACTTGGGATGGAGTTATCATGAACCCCTCCAGTTGGCATATGAATGGGGTCAATGTACTGATGGGGGATGGTGCCGTCCGGTTTGTCAATGAAAATATCAATGCCGAAGTCTGGCGATCAGCGGGAACGATTTCCGGAGGAGAACAGTCGACAGGTTTGGGAATATGAAATATTGGCTCAAAATCGGTTCTCGTTTTGTTTTATGCCTCTGTCTCATGATAACGGTTTTTTCACCGTTGGTAGCAGAAGAGTATGCCCGAGAACATTTTTTCAGTTTTTGGGGTGAGCAGTTTGACAATGAGTTACTAGTTCCGCTGGGAAGAGGAACTGTGAAGCTATTACAACCTCGTTCTGAAGGTTTATTATTCACATTGCCGACAGGATACAAATTATCCGCAGTCGGAGTCAGCCCGCGGTTTCAGATTCAAGGTGATTTTGAAATTACCGCATCATTTGAAGTTCCCTCCTGGAAGGATCCAGAGTCCGGCTATGGGATGGGGCCAAGCCTCTATCTCAGAATGCATGATGAGAAAGAATCGGCTGTCATGATCGGACGGCTTTTGCGACCTGAACACAAACACGTTTTCAGTACCACTTTGTCGACAACAGTAGCTTCGAAAAGAAACTATAATGTGAAACTGTATGATACAAAAACGAACATCGGAAAATTAAGGCTGGTAAGAGAAAGCAGTATGTTAAAGTTTTTTGTATCAGAAGGAGCAAGTGAGCCATTTCGTGAATTACGTGAAGTCGAACTGGGGACTGCAGATGTGGACCTGTTACGATTAGGAGTGCAACAAAGCGATATTAAAACACCGGTGCGGGTCCTTTGGAAAGACCTGAGTATTAAAGCAGAAGCCTTTCCCAATCATCCAGAATCTCAGGCCAAGGGCGAACGCTATCATGTGCCTAGTTACAATCCTGCTCCACAGCCTGAGCAGATTTCGATTTACTGGAGCCTGATTGCAGGCATCGTACTTATAATCCTTTTAGGCACAGTGGTCTGGGTGAAGAAACGGGTGTAGCTGCTCATGGATATTGAATCATACCAACTATTCTGATACTAAAAGTGAATGGCTCCCTTTCTTTATCGGAGGAGATTGTTGGCAGATCGATTCTAAGGTGTAGAGAAATATTTCCCGTTGCTCAAAAAGTTATTTTCAGGCTGGCACCTGTGCAGGGCTTGTGGTTAGACTGGAAGAACTTTCAAGGTTGAGCTTCTGGCTTGAATTTTCTGTCGTTATGCAACTTAGAAGAAAGCAGGGGAATGATGTTTCAGAACGATGACCAATTCTCAATAGATCGTAGAACGGCTTTACAAAATATTGGCTTAGCATTGTTGTCAGCAAGCGCTTTTAATTCGGCTTGTGGGAGCAGGCAGTCATTTGCTGACGATCAAATACCTGAGTTCACTGACAGCCGTTTCCAGGAATTAAAAGACCTGAATGGGTACTTTCCGTTTAATCCGAGTGAGTCACCTGAAGCATGGGCAAAGCGGGCAGAATATGTCAGGCGACAAATCATGGTTGCTGCAGGTGTTTGGCCGAAACCCGAAAATACAGAGATCAAGGCAACGCTGCATGGCAAAGTAGATCGGGATGATTATACAGTTGAAAAAGTATTTTTTGAAAGTTCTCCCGGTTTATTTGTGACTGGTAATTTATATCGTCCCAAAGGGAAACAGGGACCTTTTCCGATGATTTTATCTCCGCATGGGCATTTTGCGGAAGGTCGCTTTTATGACAGTGGAGAAAAACGTGTTCAGGCAGATATTAAAGCTGGTGCAGAAAAATACGAGGTAGGTGGCAGGTATCCGCTTCAGGCACGTTGCGTTCAACTGGCTCGTATGGGGTGTATGGTATTCCATTATGACATGTTGGGGTATGCCGATGGATTCTGTCTGAGCTACCAGTTGATTCATCGTTTCGCAAAACAGCGGTCAGAGATGTCGAGCGAAAAGAACTGGGGCCTATTCAGTGCGCAGGCAGAATTACGATTGATCAATGCGCTCGGATTACAAACGCTAAATTCAATTCGTGCGCTGGATTGGGTGAGTTCTTTAGCAGAAGTTGATAAGAAACGCATTGGTATTACTGGTGCTAGTGGTGGAGGAACTCAAACATTTGTGTTAGCTGCTATTGATGATCGCATTACTGCTGCGTTTCCGGCAGTAATGGTTTCAACTGCGATGCAGGGGGGGTGTACCTGTGAAAACGCAAGCTATTTACGAATCAACACTGGAAATATTGAGTTTGCGGCACTCCTGGCTCCTCGTCCCCTCGGCATGTCTGCAGCGAATGACTGGACCAAAGAAATCGAGACCAAAGGTTTGCCCGAGCTGAAACAGCACTTCAAGATGATGGGAGTCCCTGAAAACGTAGTCGGCAAATATTATCCATTCCCGCATAATTATAACTACGTCAGTCGCGCCATGATGTATGAGTTCTTTAATCAACATTTCAAGCTGGGGCTTACGTCACCGATTATCGAGCCTGACTTTATCCCATTGACTCGTGAAGAACTATCCGTCTGGGATAAAAAGTATCCTGCACCTCCCAGCGATGAGAAATCAGAAATCAAAATTTTACATGCATTGGCTAGAAATAATGCAGATCAAATTAAACAGCTGACTCCCAGCGATCGGGCAAGCCTTGCAAAATATCGAAAGATTGTGGGAGGAGCGATCGATGTGATGATAGGCCGGCCCTTGCCAACTGCTGATGATTTGGAAGCAGAAAATATTTCTGAAGAAGAGAAGCAGGGATATCGCCAATATCATACACTTATCAAGAATAAACAGTATGGTGAATCGACTCCGGCTCTCTTCTTTCTACCTCAGGATTGGAACAATAAAGTAGTGATCTGGTTACACGATCAGGGGAAATCTGGTTTGCTGGAAAAAAATGGTCTACCGACGGCCCCCATTCAGCGGCTGATTGATGCGGGAACAGCGGTTGCCGGAATCGATGTACTTTATCAAGGCGATTTTAATCAGAAGCAACCTGCTCCCACGGAAATGCCGGTAGTGAAGAATCCTCGTGAATTTGCTGGATTCACATTGGGCTATAATCACCCCATATTTTCAAAACAGGTACATGACATTTTGAATGTTCTCTCTTTTGCGAAACATCATGAAAGCAATCCCCAGTCCATTTCGCTGGTTGGTTTTGGTTTTTCAGGAGTCCGTGCTGCCGCTGCTTGTGCCCATTCTCCGAATCTCATCAACCACTTAGCTGTCGGGCCTGGAGACTTTCGTTTTGCTGAGATTACTAACATTCGTGATCTCAGACTATGGCCTGGAGCAGTGAAATATGGTGATGTCAACGGGTTATTGTCTCTGTGCCAGCCAGCGGCACTCTGGATTGCTAGTAACTTCACATCAGTCCCCAAGTTGGTACAGGCGACGTATCGCTCAGCCGACCAGCTAAATAAAGTCGAGATATTCAATAAAACGGCAAACAAAGAAATTGCTGCTGTTGATTGGTTGCTCAAAGACTGACCCGATATGACGCTTGCGGGCGATTCACAATCGAACCAGTTTTTTGTATTTCTTTCGTGCAGGTTGGGGTTGGATTGTGTACATTGAAATGAATATCTGAACCTGTCCGTGTTAATTCCTTCTTTGGGAGTTTCTTATGTTATCAGGAATTCAATTGCGAGATTTGTTTGCCTCTCGATTCGATGGCTTTCACTTTGTAACTCGGCGTCTTTCTGAGATCATTTTAGGGGCGATGTTGGTGTTTCTTGTGCAAGTTTCCGGTTATGCAGCAGAGAAAACGAAGCTGACATACACATGGGAACAAGGACAACATTTTGCTTATCGGATCGACATCATAGCCACATTGGATGACTATACGGAAACATTAAGTGGCGTCGAACAATATGAAGTGATCAAGTCAGACTCAGATAGTATTTCGCTACGATGTACTGGAAGTTTGAATTCTACCAAGAAAAGCAAAAGTAAACGATTATTAATCCATCCCATGAGATTGCATCGTCACAGATCCCCTTTTACAGGTCTGACCCATAACATGATGAGATCTTTTGAACCGCATGTTTTAAATATGAATCGATACGGCGAAATTGATACGATAAAAGGTTCTTCCTCACTCCCTTATCTGATTGGTAATTTATCAGAAATTAATCTGATCCCACTTTCTCCTGAGAATAATACTGAGTGGTCCGAAAGTGAAAAAACCAGTATTTCGATTATTTCTTCAGATCGAATCCCGTTGACATTACGAGGCACGAATGTGGAAAAAACAATGGGGGCCAAACAGACAACTGACTATAGAATTACTGGACAGACAGCAGAGGATGTTTCTATTGAAGTCAAGCATTCTTATCGAACTATCGCGATGGTTGACGGAAGTCCTGAAGTAGAACTGGCGGGAACAGGTACGATTCAGTTTGATAAAAAGCAAGGTGGTGTGAAAAGCCTAACGATGAACTACAAGCTATTTCGTCGTTCTGAAACAAGCGTGCATAAAATTCCGATCACGATTTCTTCGAAACAAATGACTAAAGCCGAACTGTTGAAATATCGAGCTGATCAGAAAGAGTTGCAAAAGAAGCATCAAGCGGAAATTAAGAAACGTAAGGAAGCCAGTAAGTTTGAGATCCCTGAAAATATCGATGTGGATCTTAAAAACATTCTTCAGGACTTGGCGACAACAAACGTATTGAAGCGAAAGGCTGCGCTGAAAAAATTAAGTGAAGCCAATCCAACACAAGAAAGTCCTGAGATTTCAAAAATCTTGATCAAAGTTTTGAAGAGTGGAGATATCATTGTCGTTGCTGATGCGTCGAAAGCGCTGGTGGTTTGGTCCACTAAAGAAGATGTTCCCGCTTTAATAGAGTTATTATCTCAAGTCAATATCTTGGGATCAGATGCTATCATGGATTCTATTCTAAAACATCAAACCTCCGAAGGGATTATTGCTGTAGCAAAATTATTGAAAGAGCCTCTTAAGTCTCATAATGCATCGAAAAAGTTGATTGCCTATGGGAGTCGGGCAGAGGATGCCGTATTAGACCAGCTTGATCCATCCAATTTATTGACTTTGGTCAGGGTCTTCAGTGTACTCAAGGAAATTGGGACAGAAAAAAGCCTAAATAAAATAGACGAAATATCCCGCAGTACCAAAAATCAGAACTTCAAATTTCATGCAGCTGCTGCAGTAAAAGCGATTAAAGCACGAGAAGGGAAGTAAGCAAGACAGCAATATGCTAGTTGTTTTGCAGTTCCTGTGGGGTTCGGAATAAATTTTCTTCTTGTGTTTTTTCATCTGAGATACGGATGATAACCGATTCTTCTTCAGAGAGTTCATCTAGCGTTCGGAAGGAATTGATTTCCAACTCTTGTTCTTCCACTACTGGCTCAGACTTAGAGACAGGTTTGAATGATGGTTCCACTTTAGCTTGTCTCTTCATGGAAGTTTGTGAAATCAGTTTTTGTTTTCCAGCTTGAGTCGATTGAGAAATCGATAGTGTTGGCTTTTTTTGAACGGGTCGCTTTGAGGTCACAAGCTGTGTCGGTTGTTTGTCAAGTTGAATTTTGGGAGTCACTTTATTGGTTGCCACTTGTTGTGTGATTTTTTGGTCCCGTTTTGCAAGAAACAGGGTCTTCATTTCTGCTAACTCAGCAGCCGCTAGGCCGGCTGTTCTTAGATCAGGGTCAGCAGTCAACGCCAAATCATATTCCTTCAGGGCTAGCTCACCTTCACCTCTTTGTGTATGAATGTATGCAACATTTGCATGTGCTTCAGCTGCAGGCATAATGTTTCGAAAGAGTGAAAAGCTTTCTTTGAAACGCCCTTGATGGCCAACACTAAGCGCAAGGTTATTAATAATGCGATTATTATTGGCATCATTCTGTAACGCTTCTGTAAAGATTTTTTCAGCAGCTTTATATTGTCCTCGTTGATAGAGGGCATATCCAAAATCGTTAAGCAAAACCGAGTTTTGCGGATCGATTTGTCGCGCTTGTGTAAAATAACGTGTAGCAGCAATAGGATCACCTAATCGGGTGCAGACGATACCTAGTCGATGGCAGGCTTTAGCACTCTTAGGATTTTTGCTTAAATATTTTTCATATTGCTCACGGGCCGCCAGCCATTCATTCTTGCTCTCAAATGTTCGAGCAGCAAGGATAAGATTATCTGAGTTTTTCTGAGTTGGTAAAGCCGATTTGACTTTGGCAACCTGGTTGCTTAGATGGGAGCATCCCTGGAAAGTGATTGTGATGAGAAGGATCACGGTTGAACAAGACAATCCTTTGTTGTTCATAACTCTATTCCTGGCGTTATTTTGACTAATTGTATTGTGCTATTTATAACAGCATAGCGAGCTTAAATTTGTGTTTTGCTCGATCTGGACCGGACCATAACTTAGCAGGCGATACCTACTTGTTTGATGCTATTAAAAAGTGGACGGATTCAAAAGAACCCGTCCACTGATTCATGTTTCCGTAGCGAATTCCTCTTTTATCTAAAAGATTCCACCGCCTACGCCGCCAAATCCTCCGCCGAATCCGCTGCCGAATCCACCGAGCCCACCGATTCCACCATTACCACGGTTTCGGAATCCGTTAGTATAAGCTCGATAGGCTTCGAACCCTTCAAAGCCGGGTGCCAAGGCAGGAGCCACAACGACTCTTTCATCAGCATCTTGTACGTTCATCGCTGTTAAGATTTTAACGATGACATTTCGGCGATGCATGTCCAGATCATCATTTCCATTGACCGGATATTTGTATTCATCCGATTGATTAACAGACATAGAACTGGGTTCAACAATTACAGGGAAAGGTGTTGAAACCATGCGAACCGCAATTTGTTTGACGTGGTCTTCACCAGCAGCATTCAGTTTTGCAGTCGCTCCGACAAATTCACTTTCATAAATTACGAAGTCGGAAGCTTCCGCATTTTCTTCCTGCTTTTGCCAAATGTCATCACTAATCGTTCCCAGTGGAGCTACAGCATCGTAGGGTATTTGTGCGTGATGTTCTTTATGATGGCAACCACTGACCAGCATTGCTGCTAAAGCAATAGCAGGCAAAGTTGCAATTTTAGGTTGTATAGACATTGCTTACTTCCTTGTATTTTCTCTCACAGTCTTGAGTGAATGTGATTGGAATAATATAAGTTTTATTTTGCAAAGAAATAATAACTTGTGTTAGTCAGAGAATCCGTAGTCGCCATTGATATAGTATTTGTCAGATTTTGTCTGATGGATAAAATCTTTTTGTTGCTGATGAATACGTTTTTTCTGCATATACCAGACAGTGCTTCTGTGGTGCACATCAGGTTTGCCTTCAATGTTATTCAAGAAGAAGAAGTCCCAATCACCTGGCTCAGTAACTTCCATGCCAGGTAGTACAGTAGGGGCGTCTTCTGCTTCCATTGGGTGAACCAGTTCAGGGCTAATCAAGATGATTAGTTCTGTTTCGTCACGTGAGACAGCTTTATTTGAGAACAGGGGACCTACGAAAGGAAGATCTCCAATAAATGGTACTCTGTTCAAGTCTCCACGTTGTTGTTCTTGAATCAGTCCGGCGATGGCGAAAACTTGACCTTCTCGCATGTCAACCGTAGTGCTGACTGATTGTGTATCGATCCCCAGGATTCCTTGAACAGACAGTGCCGGATTAACGGTACTGAAAGTTGGGGTGACCTGTAATCGAATTCTATCTTTATCCAACACAGTAGGCAGAAAGGAAAGTTGTGTACCAAAGCCTTTGAAAGTTGTGGTAGCTGCTTGAGCACCACCTACGCCAACGACTGTTGGGACAGCAAATTCACCACCAGAGATAAAGTTCGCTGCTCGTCCGCTGATTGTAACCAAATTTGGTTCAGCGAGAATTTTCGCATATCCATTTTGAGCAAGTGCTGAAATGAAGAGGTCGACATCACTGCTTGTTAATGAAGCCGTTACAAGACCAGTTCCCCCATTTGCCAATTGTGATGCAACTCCTGTGAACAATTGGCTCCAGCCAAAGTCACCCGATCTCACAAATAAGTCAGTACTTGCAGTGCGTGCGGCAGAACGATCAATTTGGGCGATACGTACTTTCAGCATCACTTGCTTTTCTCCCGGAACTTTCATCATATCGATGACAGTGGCTTCGGGAAGCACTGCACCGTCGGGGAAAGGATCTGCTGCTTCACCACTTGTGAACAAAGAACCTGTACCAGTTCCATTACCGATAGAAGAACCACCGCCGGAGCGTGCACGGATAATTGTAATGATCTGTGTTGCTTCCTGTTCATCTCGGGCTTGACCTCGAACAATCAGCTTATCAGCAAAAGGAATCAATTGAATCTTACTGTTTGGGAAGAATTCATTGATCATCTTCTGGAATTCACCGTATTCCATTCGACGTAAGTCTTCGATGGAATTATCGCCCTCAACCTTTACTTGTACACTCAGAATCTGAGGATTAGCTTCTTGTCCTAGCCAGAGTGTCATTGTTGTCGTACCGGTTTCTTTTCCGATAACTTCAACTTCCTGAGCACCGAAGGCTACCACTTCAATTTTTGTTGGGTCTGCGATAGCGACTCGGAAGACATCCATCTTCATTTTTAGAATTTTTGAATGCCTTTGTTGAACACTGAGCTCTACTTCGGATTCGTAAATTCGATCAACGAGTTGATGGACTTTTTCTTTTGTTTTGGTGCTTACAACCGGTGTATTCTTTTTTGCTGCTCCAGAAGTAAACTTGTTCGCTTTAATTTTACCTGGAACAGGAGGAGCTGGAGGGACCTGTGCAGCAAGTGGCGTAGCTGTAATAGCGACACCGCAGGCAAAAGCCAGCATTGTGCGTCTTTTCCATGAGGCATTTATAGACATACTTGTCTCCCAATCCTTTGGACATCAATTTTGGAGTTAGGAATTTAGTTAATTATCGCTCACATTAAGCCACGCTTAAAGGAGATTAGTTTAATTACTTATGATGTTGCCGCTTTTTTAGTTTGTGTCTGGTAGATGGCTCAAAACTGTTAAGGAATTTAAGTCCAGCTATCAGTTATTTGCGGATTTAACTTTCAACATATCATTTTAACTCAAATCGGGAGTTGGTATCTGTTCATACAATTCCCGTAGCATCAGTCTTATCGGATAATCAAGTCAGGGAGGTTAATCTTAATTTTGCAGTGTTTCCCAGATTATGCAATTTTTTATATTTTAGAGATTTATCTGATTTTCTACTTTACCTCCGGTCACTAGTAAGTCGAAAACGATTTATGGTGAGAGAGATTACGCTCTGAGTTCAGAGTGGATTTCAGTTGTTATCCCACCAGTTTGCCTAACCAAATGAGTTGTTTATACAACGTAAAGATATAAAAGGTGGTCTCATGAATGCGAGTTTTGCATTGCTCATCGGTTTAAGTGCCTGGCAGTATGACGGTGAAGTCATTCCTGCCAGCACAGTCAGTGCTCCCGCAACTATCTCATTAGCATCATGTGAATGTAGTTATCCTGCAGCCCATTCCTGCATGCCAGGCGGCTCTTGCCAGTCAGGTGGAGGAGATGGTTCAGGTGGTGGATATGGTGTATGTAATATGTGTGGCAGTAGTTATTGCAATGGTTTTTGCAAATTAAAGAAGCGACCTTGGTGGAATTGGAAAACAACAGGAGATATGTACCCTCATTATCCTTACACGCCAGTTTATCATGGTTATTACTACTTTAGACCATATAACTACACGAATGTTTTGAAGCAAAAAGGAGAAGTTGTCGCAATAGGCGGTGATCCTAGAGCTCCTTATTCGCATAAAATGTTCGTTCAAATTTATGCACAAATTGATCTGACTTCTTATGAAGAATCTCCAGCAAATGGCGAAGACTTGCCTGTGTTGGGACCAATCCATACTCCGCTTCCCAGTCTGGAAGACATTCTTAAAAGTAAGTAATGAGTTTTATTCTACTCAGTATTTGCTGGCGATGAGATTGAAAACGAAAATCAAAAGGTCTGTACAATCATGTGCAGATCTTTTTTTTTATTATTCACTATGAAACGGTAATAGATCCAAAGAGAGCAATGAATTATCTGGCAAAGGCAAGCTTGTGAAAGGACCTGATTTAGAACACGTTCCCGGCGAATGGACCATGAGCGATCAAGAGTGGTGGCTTTCCACTACTATGATCTGGGGATGTTGTCTATTTTTAACTTGCACTGTGACGATTGCTGACCCTGATCTTTGGGGACATACGCTTTATGGTCTGCGTGCGATAGAACAACATGTTCTGGTAGAATACTCCGATCCATTTTGTTATACCGAACCAGGTGCCATCTGGGTGAATCACGAATGGCTTTCTGAGTTGTCTTTTGGTTGGTTATGGAGCAGTTTTGGAAATATTGGACTTTGGTTGTGGCGTAATTTCTGGTTATTGGTGATTTTTATTCCTGCCTGGATTGCTTTGAGAAAATTCAAAGCAAGTCTTGCTGCTGCAATCTTGTTACTGGTTTATACTGCATTCTGCCTTTCCCAGTTTGTAGTTTTCGTTCGTCCTCAACTTGTCACCTTTGGTTGTTTTGCATTGACTCTGTTATTGTTAAGGCATTACCTCAATCATCCTCAGTCGAAATCAATCTGGTACCTGCCGGTGGTGATGATGTTTTGGGCAAACTCTCATGGTGGTTTTCTGGCTGGCGTTGGAATTCAAGGGGTTGTATTACTTTGGATGGGCAAGGGCGTTTATCAATCACAATATCAACAAAGAGATTTTTTTCGGTTGTGTATTACCATTGGTCTTGCCTGGACTGTGACACTGATCAATCCTTATGGAATTCAATTACATCAGATGTTGTGGGATCATTTAATCACAAAACAGATTGTTCGTGAGTGGCAACCACTTTGGGATGCGCAACAGGCATTGTTATACTATATTCCCTTTTTGTTAATCGGACTGGCATTTTTCGGTTCACGAAAGTGGGAGTGGATAGATCTTATTTTAATCGTTGTGATTGCCTATCAAGCCATCAGCCATATTCGGCATGTGGCATTATTGGCAATCGCAGTGATTATTTTATTGCCGATGCCAATTTCTGATTCGATTCGTAGGTTGTTTCCTTATCTTAATCAGCAGTGGGGAGGAGAACGGCGCAGAATAATCCGTTCTCTATTAGTTGCTTCTACTATGTTAGTGGTTAGTGGTTTGGCAGTTCATACAATCATGAAGCTCTGGGAAGAGTCCGTTCCTCCGTGGCAGATTGGAGTAGAAACGCGAAGCAGAGCACCAGGCATGCCCGTAGCATCAATCGAAGTCTTACAAGACCAAAATCTCAACGGAAATATTTTAACGGATTACGGTTGGGCACAGTATGTCATCTGGCAAACGTTTCCAGAATCGCGAATCGCCTTTGATGGCCGTTATCGAACTGTATACTCGGCCAAGTTAGAAGCAGAGTTAGTGCAATTTCAAAAGTTGGATAAGAACTCGCATGGTCCCACTCCCTTACTCGATCAGTATCCAACAGAAATATTATTACTGCCTGCGTCTTTGAATGTTTTGGGTTATCTGGAGCAGCGTAAAGACTGGGTACAGATCTATAATGATCAGCAGGCAACACTTTGGCTAAAAAATATTCCTCGCTTTCAAGAGGTCATTGCTGAAACAAAACGAAAGAGGCTTGCAATCCCTCAAGTGCCAAAGTGGTGTCTTTTTCCTGCCGATCCAAAAACGCTTACTCATAAGTAGATGTAATTTGTGTTCAGACCAAACTGATTATCAATAAATACTTTGAGGTATTTATTGATAATTTTTCTTCATATGGTTCCTCTGCACTGAATTGTTTTAGGATATTAAAACTGTTTGGATGTGTGTCCAAGAGGTTCATATCCTCACCTGAATGAATGTGAAAGCAGAACGAGTTTTAACAGCTTCTTGATCCTTAACAATGTTGAAAAACTGAATCACTAATGCAACCTTGAAAAAATACGATATTGTTAGGCGCGAGGGGATGCAGCTTGGTATGATGATTTCATTCCTATTCTGGATCCGTTTCAAACGCATTCTAATACAAATCTTGCCTGACGTGATAACTTAGGCATTCGGGCTCCACATCAAAGGTTGAATCATGAAATACATTCATCAAGCTTCTCTGCGTATTTTTTCAGTTCTGTTTTTCAAGTCAGCATCGAACTCTGCTCCAAGGTCGCTACTAATTCTTCCAGCGTGTTTGCTTGCCGCTCTTTTCTATGAGGTTCCTGCGTGGGCTCAGTTTGAAGACCTGCTCAATAGAATTCCTTCAAGTGCTAATTCAGTTGTTGTCATTGATGTCTCTCGTATGCATGCCAGCACATTGGCGAGAAAAGAAGGTTGGGAAAAAAAACATGAAGCCGCTTATGTCGAACGGCCTATTTATTTACCACCCGAAGCAGAAAAAATTGTCATTGCAGCACAACTTAACTTTGCGAATGACTTAGGGCAAAACTGGGAATTGGCGGTTATGGATTTAAAAGAACCGATTCCAATGCGCTCCATTGCACGGGCAGAAGGTGGTTATGTAGATTCGATCAATGGTTTACATGCTGCGTGGACACCCAGTGATGCCTATTTTGTCAGGCTTAGTACTTCTGTCATGGGGGTCATGCATCCTGCAAATCGACAGGCTGTTTCTCGTTGGGCGGACTTTGGCCGAAAAAATTCCAGTTCGGTTATTTCAACTTATTTAAGTCAAGCTGTGAAAGTCGTGCGCCGGGCGGGACCACAAATTGCGATGGCAATTGACCTGAAAGATAGCACACAACCTCATAAACTTGAGGAAGGCCTTAAGAAGTCGAATGTGTTAAAAGGAAATGAACAAAAAATTAAAGAGCTAACTGAACTTATCAGCGGGATTCAAGGCGCTACTTTTTCTGTCAAGATAGGCAGCAAAGCCGAAGGAGAATTGCGTATCGATTTTAGCTCGGAGACAGCAAAATTTGCCAGTCTTGCGAAACCCATGGTTTTGGAAGTCATAGATGATTTGGGAATCCACTTGGATGATTTAGAAAAATGGAAAGTCGAATTAAAAGGTAAGTCAATTATTCTCAGCGGCTCTCTTTCCAATGATGGCATGCGTCGTGTGTTTAGTATTCTGGAAATTCCTTCGACAAAATTTAGCGAATTGAAAGACGAAGATTTAAGCCCGGGTAGTCCAGAAAAAGTTGCTCAGGCTTCGTTGACATATTTCAAATCGGTAACAGTTCTCGTTGATGATTTACGAAAATACCTTCAAACGAATCGCGATAATCACATAGTTTACAACGAACGCTATGCACGAAAAATTGACAGACTTCCTATCTTAAACGTCGATGAAGATTTACTTGACTACGGCTCGAAAGTTGCTGAAACTCTTCGCGGTGTTGCGTTAGCAAAAAGAGCAGCAGGATCTCGCACTGGGGTTCGGAATTCCAGCGTTTATGGTAATTACAGTTATAATTATGATTCAAACAATAATTATTACGGTCGACGTTCGAATGCGAGTGTGAAGATTCAGAACCGTGCAGAAGAGCAGTCAAAAGCAACAGGTGTTCGTTTCACAAGTTGGAAAGAAATCGAAGACTCCACGGCGTCAATTCGTAGAGAGATGACGAAGCGTTATCAGATCCAATTCTAGGTTCGAATCATAGTTTAACCCGTGAAGTAGCTGGTTAATTCAGCTCGGGTTGAACTACATTTTGGATTTTTTAGACCGAAGCTCATCATTTTGTTTTCGGACTAGCGACACGATTGTGAGTTGGAATTTGTTTCATCTTTAGGATTAGATTTCAATGGGTCTTCTGAATCTAACTGAAACAGTATTTCATCTCCCTCGATATCAACTACCGTCAAAAACTGATCGCCTATTTGAATTGTGTCTCCAATTGAAAGATCCCATTCCAATCTTTGTACTAACAAGTCAGCCACTTATCAGCCTTTCATAGATAAACAGTGGAAATCTAATTATTGCAATCGTTTTATTGTGTTTCTGGGCATGTGTACAAACGAATTCACTGTCTGTAAGGATTGCAAGGGGGGAGAGATTAGCAGGTGTTTCGGTTTATGGCAATTGGAACCTTTGCATAAGGTCAGTTCGAGAAAAAAAACAAAAAAGTCCATGAGAACGCACTTATCTCTATTCATAGAGATTATAGTTGCAATTGCTGGCTTTCGTAGTTTAGCATTATGGAAGAGTCCATTTTTACTCTTCTTTCTATCTTCTTTATTGGTATTGCTTTTTTTCAATTATGTCACTGCAAAAAGTTCAGTCCACGGCAACCCTGTTACCACTTGAGTTTACGCCTATTTTTAAGCGTACTCGATGGGGCGGAGAGCGTCTGGGAACGCAGTTGCATAAATTAATTGGTATTGAAGGGGACTATGGAGAGAGTTGGGAGCTGTCTGACCATCCTACTGCCCAAACTCGAATTGCCAATGGAGAATTTGCTGGCTGGACGTTGTCTCAATTGATTCATAAAGATCCAGATGCCCTTTTTGGGGTCGGTAATTGTAATACAACGTTTCCGCTGTTGATTAAGTTCATCGATGCGACCGACCGTTTATCTTTACAGGTTCATCCTGATAACTCTGATCAACAGAAATTTGACTCGATCGAGTCAGGAAAATCTGAAGCATGGGTTATTCTCGATGCCGCCGAAGGAAGTCAAATTTACGCGGGTTTAAAACCAGGCGTTGATGAATGTCGACTCCGACGGCATTTGGAGCAGGGGACCATTGAAGAATGTTTACATAGTTACCCCGTGCAAAAAGGGGACTGTGTTTATATTCCCGCGGGTACGCTTCATGCGATTGGTGAGGGAGTTCTGTTAGCTGAGATTCAGCAAACCAGCGATATCACATATCGCTTATTTGATTGGAACCGCCTTGACCAATCAGGGAATCCACGTCCCTTGCATATCACGAAAGCTTTTGAGAGTATCAGTTTTGATAGAGGACCAGTAGATTTAATCCAACCACAGAAACAATTTGCTGCAGGGCACGATGTTGAGCAACTTTTGGAGTCAGAGTACTTTTCAATACGACGCCATCAGTCTCAGCATTCTTTTTCATTGCCCACTTTAAGCCAAGCTCAGGTATTGGTTATTCTGGAAGGGGAAGGCCAGTTAGACTGTGGTGAAGAGACTTATGAACTTCTCCCAGGGAAAACTATTCTGATACCCGCAACGGCCCCTGATTGTCAAATTCATATGGATGCTGAGATTACCTTTTTGGAAGTCATTCCTGCTTAATTTTTTATACTACACTCGTTGGTACCTTTTGTATCCTTCCAGCTCAAATTCATGCAGAGTCTCTTGCAACTGTTTGCTGATTTCTTGTAGTCTCGCATCCTGTTCTATTTTCTGTCCCTGTTCGTCAATAATATAAAAGACATCAACTACCTGGTCGAGGTGTGTTGAGATCTTTGCCATCACGACAGACAATCCCATGCGGCTGATCGCGCGCGAAACGATATATAACAAACCGATCCGATCATGGGCAATCACATCAATAATTGTGCAACGTTTAGAAGATTGATTATCAATTTCGACGCGACCCAGATCAAATTCACCACTCAAGCTTGCCGCTTCTTGAAAACGCTGGTTATTTAAAAACATCGTTTTCGCATCGGATTCGCCAAGAACTGCTTTACGAATTTCCTGTTCCATTTTTTTGATGCGACTGGTCGGGACTTCTTCTGCATAATCGTTATCGATCACTCTAAAACTATCAACCACTCCACCAGAAACACTTGTGGTAATCTGTGCAGAGATAATATCCATCCGCTTTGAAGTGAAGACACTGACCACTCGATGAAAACAGGATTGTGAATACATGGCTTGCGCGATCACATGGTAGTTGACCGTTCTGGTCTCTGGCTCAAATTCTCCTTCCACAACAATTTGATCTGCGGGAAGATCCCGCAAGATTTTGATGTCAGCAGCAATACGTTCTGAGGGGGTCACCAATAGATAATGCGGGGAAAACGAGTTGAACAACTCGGTGAACCAGGGCGTCGTGTCTTCTTCGTTTTCCAGAACCTGGGGAAGTTCGAGATGACTACGTACACGCTGCTTAACGCGCGAAAGCCGTTGATCTCGATTGTAGCGGGAATGTTTACCACCAAGTAACAGCATGGTTCGTTCATATAGATCCGATAGCAATTCTGATTTCCAGTCAGTAAACACACCGGGACCTACCGCAGTAATATCAGCGGCAGTGAGTACGTACAGCATTCGCAATTTTTCCGGGCTACCTACTTTCTGGCTGAATGCGAACAGAATATCAGGATCTGAAATATCGCGACGAAAGGCCAGATGGGCCATCGTTAGATGCTCTCGCACCAAAAAGACCAATAACTTTTGTTCTTCCTCTTTCAAGCCAAAGCGGACTGCCGTGTCTGCAGCAATCATTGCTCCCATTTTGCTGTGGTCTTCCCCATAACCTTTACCGATATCATGCAGCAAAATAGCCAGATTTAGAATATCTTTCTTTTCAATACGTCGATAGGAACTGCCCAGAGGCGAATCATCGTTTGTAAAAGTCTCTGCTGCTTCAATCGCACGAAAAGTATGTTCATCGACGGTGTAACTGTGGTATTGATTAAATTGCAATAAACAGTATGCGTGTTTCATATAGGGAATCAGTAAATTTAACACTCCCGTTTCAAACATCGTTCTCAGAGTCGGACCTAAGTTATTACTTCGGTCCATAATGGCTCGAAATAGATCGATTGACTCATTAGTAAGGGCAGGGGGGAGTTGTAGGGTTGATTCGCGAATTGCGTCTAGAAGTTCAGGAGCGATTGAGATGCCATAAAGTGAGGCAGTATCGAAAAGTTTGAGGATTTCTTCCAGGTTGCTGCTGACTTTGGTGCGATATTTAGGAACGACATCCAAATGATCTGGCACAATTTTTAGAATCGAATCCGAACGGTGTGTCATCAAAAAGTTATAGATCCGAGAGAAAACTGGTTGAGGGCGATGTGCTTTTATAAAACGTTCGGTGATTTCAGCAACGGCTTTGCTGTGCTGGAAATATTCTTGCATCAGAAGTTCTACTGGGCGTTGTCCATTGGTGCCTTCAATGTTGCGTTGTTCGGCCATCCAGAGCTGTGTGTCTTTGGTGAATAAATCCTGTTGTTTGCCAGCTTCATAGTGCAGTTGAATACGTACTTTGAGCAGGTAATCGCGGGCATGTTTCAGCGTGCGAACATCACGACTGCTGATCCGGCTGTCTAGTCGCAGCATATCAAGATTTGCTGTTCCGTAACGAGAGTAACCTGCCCACCGCAGTAAATGAATATCCCGCAAACCACCGGGCGATCGTTTGATATCGGGTTCCAACTGCATGACCGCGCCGCCATGCTGCTCGCGCTCTTCCCAACGTGCTATGACACATTGTTCAAAGAAAATTCGTCTGCGAAATAAAATGACATGCCGATAAAAGCTGCGGATCAGTTGTTCAGAAAGAGATTCGTCTCCCCAGATCGAGCGTGCTTCAATCATGGCAGTTGCGAATTCTGGTTCCGTCCGTGCCATCTTGACTGAATCAGCAACGGTCCTGACGCTATGTCCCAGTTTCAGGCCTGTGTCCCAAAAAGTACGCACAATATTTCCGACGAATTCTGAGAATTCACTGGTAACCTGACTACGATAAAGAAACAACAAATCGACATCAGAGTACGGGGCCATCAATCCGCGTCCTGAGCCGCCGATGACCATAATTGTACTGTGTTGACTGATTAATTTTTGCTCTGTCTCAGGTAGCTGGTAAAACTGGTCTTGGATAATCTGCAGGATTAATTGCTCAATTGATTCTGCAATTGCAGTTGCGATCTGCAAGCCGCTCGCACCACTCTTTAATAACTCTTGGCCACGTTCTCTGGCTTGATCCAGCTTTGCTCGATAGACAACAAATGGTTGTGCCGCAGAGCTTGTGGGAGAAATGTATGACATCAAAAATTCCAGGCTGAAACGAAAAAGAAAAAAGGTTGCCCGGGTTCATGACAGAAAGTAGTAGAAGGAAGCAAATTGATGTTTAAACCGCTTCCGGTCCAGTTTCTCCCGTGCGGATTCGAATGACTTCTTCCAGATCAGTGATAAAGATTTTCCCATCACCGATTTGACCGGTTCTGGCAACTTCCGTAATCGTCTCTACTGACTTTTGAACCATATCATCTTGAACAACGATTTCGAGTTTCACTTTAGGAAGAAAGTCAACGATATATTCATTGCCACGATAAGTTTCTTTGTGACCACGTTGACGACCAAAACCACGTACCTCACTGACAGTCATCCCACTGATTCCAATTTCGGAAATCGCGTTTTTGACCTCTTCTAATTTATAGTGGCGTATGATTGCCTGTATCTTTTTCATCAAGTGCTACTTTCGAAAAATCCTGATTTGAGTCGCATTGGCACAGATGTAAAGCAAAAGGGGCGGCAAAACGCCCCTCGCTTTACGCAGAATTATCAAAGGGCGGTGTCTCCCGCTTCGCCAGTTCGAATACGAATAATGTCTTCGACTGGCATCACAAAGATCTTTCCATCGCCGATTTGACCAGTCCGTGCTGACTCTAATATCGTGTCGACAACGGCCTTTACTTGGTCATCGGGAACGATAACTTCCATTTTAGCTTTTGGTAGGAAATCGACGGTGTATTCGGCACCCCGATATTGTTCCTTATGGCCTTTTTGACGTCCAAAACCACGGACTTCAGAGACCGTCATTCCTTGGACACCAATTTCAGTCAGAGCATCTTTAACTTCTTCCAGCTTGAAATGTCTAATGACAGCTTCTACTTTTTTCATCGGAATCATACTCCCAGAAAAATGCTCGGTTCTCTTCCAGCGCTTTCGGAAACCCAAGCGACTATCACACTTAATTATTATATCGAATTCGCAGGGAAATCTCGATACATCAATTTAATTTCCTTAAAAACAATGAAAACTAATCGCTTGTATCGTTTTTAAGGTTCACTTTTCTAAAGGAAATTAATGGGAGTCAGCCTGATGCTGACTCCCATTAACTTATAATCTTACAAGAAAATATATCCTTCTTCGCCATGTTGACTCAGGTCAAGACCCTGAATTTCACCATCTTTACTGACTCGTAAGCCCATGGTCAAATCAATCAACTTCAGAATGATAATGGTTCCTATGACCGAAATAACAATCGCAGCACCCACACTCACTAATTGATTAATAAATTGTTGGGTATTACCTTCCAGTAAACCAGATCCATCAGCATCTCCCGTGATGGCTCGTGTCGCAAATACGCCTGTGAGGATGGCTCCAACAGTACCGCCAATGCCATGAACTCCAAACGCATCGAGCGAGTCATCGTATTTAAATTTTGATTTCAGAGTAGTACAAGCGAAGTAACAGGCAAAGCCTGCTAGGAGTCCGAGAATGATACCGGAAAGCGGAGTCACGGTTCCGCAGGCAGGTGTAATACAAACCAGACCTGCGACTGCACCTGAGCAGGCACCCAGAATACTGGGCTTTCCGTTGTAAACCCATTCCGCAGCAGCCCAGGCCAAAACACCAGCCGCCGCCGCCAAATGTGTGGCAACAAAAGCATTCACGGCATCTGAGTTGGCAGCTCCTGCACTTCCAGCATTGAATCCAAACCAACCGACCCACAGCATCGTGGCACCGATGAAAGTATAGGTCAAATTATGGGGAGGCATTGGTTCCTGACCGTATCCGAGGCGCTTTCCTAGTAGAATGGCACAAACAAGGGCTGAGAAGCCGGAGCTGATATGTACTACGGTTCCACCCGCAAAATCAAAGGCAGGGTAAAGCGCATCTTCGTTCCCATGACACAACCAGCCGGTATCAGACCAAACCCAGTGAGCGATCGGGCAATACACAAAAGTGCCCCAGAGAATTGAGAAGACGACCATTGAACTGAACTTCATGCGTTCAGCAAACGCGCCACAGATCAAAGCAGGGGTAATGATGAAAAACATCATTTGGAAGACCATAAAGAGTGAAGTGGGAATGGCACCATCAAATGTAGTTGGAATAATAACGGCTCCATCAGACCAAGTGGGGATGACCCCTTTAAGCAGAATGTGGTCAAAGCCACCCATAAACCCACCCAGAATATCAGAGCCAAAGGCAAAACTGTAACCCCAAATGGCCCAGATGACAGACATGAGTCCCATTAGGAACACACATTGCATCATGACTCCCAGGATATTCTTTTTACGAACCAAGCCTCCATAAAAAAGCGCAAGACCAGGAGCCGTCATCATGAGGACTAATGCCGAAGAGACCATTAGCCAAGCCATGTCGGCCCCATTCATAGTTACAGAAGCTGCAACCTGTGCTGGTGCTTCTGAAAGTGATCGTTCTGGTGGAGGATTAGAAACCTCGTCAGCGAATACTTGGCCGATACTTAAAAAACTCAAACAACATGCCAACAATGTACAGTACGTACTGTGTCTGTAGACTCTCCTCATTACAGGGGCCTTTCCGAGCGCAAATGGATTTTCAAAGCAGTGAGCGAGCGCTTTGGATCTCTGAATTGATCGGACGATCTGTTTGTGAAATAAATGCGTTTAGATGGCTCTGGTTCAATCCAGTTTCATCTAATTTCATTTTTTCACGCAACCGCAATTGCGATTGGAGTCATCAGACTTCACCATATCCTCGTCTAACATAATCTTACGATCAAATCAGTTAACGGACAGTTTAACAAAGCCTTCTTATAAAATCACCTATGTGAAAGCAGGTTTTGTTCAGGTTTGTTTAAGATATGGCTCAATTTATCTCGGAACAATTGATTAGTATACCTCAGGATCAATTACCGTTGGTCATGGCGGGGATCTTATTTTTATTGGGAACCGTGGTAGGGTTTGGCGTGAATATCTGGGTTCGCAGAATGTCTCTGAGCCCAGAAGCTCAGCCATTCTTTCGTTGTCAAAAGTGTGGAATTCTCATTTCCCGTTGGAAACTGGTCCCCATTGTTCGCTGGATTCCTTTTCGGAACCGTTGCCGAAAATGTTCCACTTACATCCCTCGTTCGGAAATACTACTGGAACTGGGAACGGGAGGATTATTTGCGTTTTATTATTTCATGGCTGTGCAGCAACGTTGTCTGGAAGTACCCTCCGTAGCTCCTTCTGCAGCGATGCTAGAGTGGAGAATGCTCTATCATTATGTACTGTTGACCTTGCTTGTAGCCGCAACCAGTATCGATTTTCGAGAATATTTAATTCCCGATCAAATTACAGTAACCGGAATGGTTGTTGGTGTCTTAGGAGCGACTATCGCGGGGCACCTTCAAATCATTCATTTTTGGGTCGACTGGAACCAGGCGATTCCCGGTTTATCTGGTCCCTACATTCCTGAGTGGATCAAAGGTCACTCACATTGGCATGGTTTCGTCTGGAGCTTAACGGGGCTCATTGTAGGAGGGGGGCTTACATGGGCTTTGCGATTTATCTCTTCTGTTTTACTGGGCCAGGAAGCTTTGGGGTTTGGAGATGTGACACTAATGGCCATGATCGGCAGTTTTGTCGGGTGGCAGCCAATCCTGTTGATCTTACCGTTGGCACCTTTGTGTGGATTACTAATTGGGTTTTTGAGCCGTATGGTAACAGGGAAAACTTATCTCCCTTATGGTCCCTATCTATGTGCGGCAACTTTGATCGTACTCATGGGCTGGAAATGGATTTGGCTGGCCGAATGGCCAGCGACAGTACCCGGTGCACCACCAGAACTTTCCATCCGTAAGCTATTTGGTGATGCAACGGGCCTGGCTATGATAGTTGGTATCGCAGTGGGAGCGTTGATTGTGATGTTGCTCTTATTACGGATTTACCGTGCGATTCCTGTCAAGCGTCGTTGAAAATACTCAGACGACTGGGGACCAAGGATCTTGCAGTTTAGATTTAGATCAGATCCAGCTTTTTATGGCGGCGTTGAGTTGGACGTGAGCAGTCTTCACAAATTCCATATACTTCGAGTCGGTGTTCGTTCATACGGAAATTAATTTTTTCTGCAAGTTTCTCCAGAATTTCAGCGATGTCAGAATTCTGAAATTCGAACAATTCCCCACAGCTTTTGCAGATAAAGTGATCGTGTTGCGGGTAGCCATAATCGTGCTCATAGACATCGCGATCATTGGTCCTTGCAACTTTTCGCAATAAACCCGATTCTTCCAGCCAGCCTAATGTGCGATAAACTGTGGAACGGCTGACGCGTCGCCCCGTTTTTTGAGCCGCCATCCGTTCTACTAACTGGTCTGCGTCAAAATGTTCGTGAGATGAGAAGACTTCAGTCACGATCAATTCACGCTCCTGCGTCAGTCTCATACCCTTTGTAGCCAGATATTCTCTGAATTTCTCGGTAGGAGAAACAGCGATTTCCAGGCTTTCTAAATTAAGCACTGTTGTCTCTTTCTCTTCTAAATTTTTTTATAGTCGAAAACGTGGGTTATTCGAAATCGTACTATAAACATCACGATCACGGTTAATCATATCTGTCATCTTTCGTAACAGACCGGCGTCTATCAGCCAGCCTAGGGTACGATAGACTGTCGAACGGCTGACGCGGCGACTGGTCTTTTGGTCCGCCATTCGTTTTACCAACTGGTCTGCATCAAAATATTCGCAAGATGAAAAGACCTCAGCCACGATCAACTCACGTTCCTTAGTAAATCGCATGCCTTTTCTGGCTAGAAACTCTCTAAAGTTCTCGATAGGAGACATAGTGGTTTCCAGTTTTTCTATATTGAGTTCCGATATCTCTCACTCAATAATTGAACAATTTCTCTACTTTTTTCGGCAACTGCGTTATTACGCAGATTCGTCGATTTGGTTTAAAAGACGATTCAAAGCTGCATCGAGCTTTTCATCGGTCTCATAAGTGCCATCATCAATAGCTGCCTTGATTTGTGCCAACCGTTCTGCGCGCATTTCAGAGTCGTTCGTCATTTCATCCAGCATACGCCCCGCTGAAGAAATCTCTAATTCATCCTTTGGTGAAGAGATCGGTCTCGAGGTGGGCGCTTCTTTGTTGTTGGTGTTATTCTGCTCAACCGGTTTATTGATTGGCAGAGAACCGGAAATAGAACTGGTGCCGGTAACGTCCATGGCGGCATTCCCCCTGTCACGGAATCCTGTGTCAGCCGGGAGCGAATTCTCCCGATCATTATTTACTTCATGGGATTCATGATATCGTAATACGGGGGATCGATTCAACTGGTAGTCTGCAGTCATGGCCATTTCTTTCATTGAATTCACTGAATTCAAGTGAATTTGCACCTTAATAGAGCAAAAGAACACCTGTTTTCAGCTTGTTATCAATATTGAATGTAGAATGGCTTCCTGCACATCCTCCAGCTCAATGGAATATAAAGCAAGATTTGGGCTTAAGTGTAAGACATAGTCCTATGTCTTTACGGCCTCAATCGTTGAGGGGAGTTTGAACCTTTATTCCATCGACGCAGAGATTGTAGAAAGTTTAATTTCAGGGCTAGAAATCGCCCGATCAACCCGGGACCCGGTGGCTGGTGACGATTTTATGGATTATAGAGAGGGGGAAAGCACTGAACTCAAAACATATTAAAGGTTTTATTTTAAGTGCTTCTTTTTTAAGAGTTTATCATGTAAGCATGTTTCTTTTAGCGTCTCCAGGACTATTTGGGTCTCGTATCATCGCTTTGAAGCCGCTATGGTTGAATTGGACGTGCTATAGCAAGGGCCTCTCTAATTATCCACGGGCGTAAGGACCTGTTGCCACTCCTTGATATTGATTGAGGCCGGAATTGAGTGCTTCTTTGATGGCAGCGGGAACCTGAGCAATTTTCTCTCGACTGATATCTATATGAGTACAGGCTCTAAGACGAGTATGTCCCATTGCACCAATGCCTACCCCGATTTCGTGCAAGGCTTTTGAAAGTTGCATGGCGTTGCCAAGTTCCGGATGAATATCGAAAAAGACCAGGTTTGTTTCGGTCTCTTCAGGAGAAATGGAGATCCCTTCAATGGTTGCCAGTTGCTCTGCCAGGAAACGGGCATTGTCATGATCTTCTTGCAGTCGGTCAATGTTGTTTTCTAATGCGTAGACACAAGCGGCAGCAACGATTCCGGCTTGTCTCAAAGCACCGCCGAAAATTTTACGGGATCGTCGTGCTTTGGCAATCTCTTCTTTCGAGCCAGCCAGAATAGAACCCATTGGACAGCCGAGACTCTTCGAAAAACAAATGGAAATGGTATCGAGCGGAGCACAGACTTCTTTGATGGAGTATCCCGCTGCGATTGTGGCATTAAAGACCCGGGCACCATCCATATGTGTCTTTAAACCATTTTCGTGTGCCCAATCGCAGATTTCATTGAGTTGACCGAGAGGGTAATAATATCCACCGCCGGCATTGGTCGTATTTTCCACACAGAGGAGCCGGGTTCGACACAAGTGCTGGTCATCGGCGCGAATTTTCCCCTGCAAAGTATCTACAGTCAACATACCCTTTTCGCCACTCAGTGTACGACAACTAATACCACTTAGAACTGCAGGTGCACCTCCTTCAAAGATGGCGATGTGTCCCAGTTCATGAATCAGCAATTCATCGCCTGGAAGACAATGTGACCTGAGCCCCATTTGATTGGACTGTGTACCCGAGCAGGCAAAGACAGCTGCTTCCATTCCCAGCATTTCACAGACCATCGATTCCAGACGATTCACGGTCGGATCTTCACCGTTCATGTCATCGCCTATCTCGGCGGTCATCATCGCTTCCAGCATTTCGGGTGTCGGTTTTGTTTTGGTATCACTGCGAAGATCAATGTAAGTATCGCTATGTGGATCCACAGTTGGTATTCCTTATCAAATGATTGCTGTATTTTCTTTGGTTTATTCTGTTCTGAGAGGGACCAAGATGCAATCCCTTCAGAGACTCATTTTTTTTGAGCGGCTATATGGAGGTCATTAATGGAGAGAAAACTATTGAGACTACCGGATCGAAATCCCTGCAAGTCAAGTGTTACATTGTGAAAACCTAATGCTAAAAACTCCTGTGTAATCTCTTCGACTGCTGTGGGCGTGGTCAATTTTTGTATTTGGTGAAGTGGAACTTCAATGCGCGCCAATTCATTCGGCTCCAGACGAACACGTAGTTCGTCAATCTGAAATTGCCGACGAAGATATTGTTCTCCCTGGTCGATTCTTTGTACGCGTTCCTCTGTCACTTCCACGCCATAAGCAATGCGGCTGGAAAGGCAGGGGTGTGCTGGTTTATTCCAGATGGGGAGTTCCCAGTGACGAGCTAAGTTTCTGACATCCACCTTTGTAAAACCTGCTTCAATCAGAGGACTGCGAACTTGAAAGTCCATAGCGGCTTGCATTCCCGGACGGTGGTCCCCTTGATCATCAAGGTTAGCACCGTTAACAAGTGTTGCCGTTTCCCATTCATTACATGCTACAGAACGGGTGAGTAGTTGATACAGTTCTGTTTTGCAGAAAAAGCAACGGTTGGGGGCATTGGCTCGGTAGTCAGATATAGAAAACTCCGAAGTGGAAATCAGACGGTGTTCGATGCCAATCAGTTTTGCCAGTCGGATCGCTTCTTCTTTTTCTCCCAGAGCCAGACTCGGGCTGACTGCAGTGGCTGCTAATGCATGATCGCCACGGGCTAAAAAAGCCCCCTGAGCGACCACTGTACTGTCAACGCCTGCAGAAAAGGCGACAACAATGCGATCCATTGTCGACAAAATTTGTTGGAGGTGCTCAGATTTTTGTGATAATTCTGCTGTCAGAGACATAATTTAAAGCGGAGGTTCTGCAAGAAGTGATTGAAAAAGTACTTATGCTGCCTCTATTATAGACAATCTGAGATAGGCTTGTCTCGGAACATCATCAGAAAAATCTGAGGTTTCTTACTGGCAATTGTCAAAAAGTGGCGAACGGGGACTAGATAGGGGAGGTTGAGTTAAAAGGAAGCATTGTACACTCTGTTTAGATTTCTGTTTCGATGTGTTCAGATCTTTTTTCTGATCCCGGGGCTGATTATACTGGATGGCTACAAGTAAGCATCTGTTAAGTTTTAAGCTGACCCCAGAAGTAGTTTTTCCACCCGGCTTTCAAACCCTATAGTTGAATAAAATAAGTAGTGATAGGGCGGGGCAGGGGGCTATTTTTTAAAGTAATCAATCAAGAAGCAAGCGATGAGGCAAGTTATGTCATTTAAGTCTGTCAACGTATTACGAATTCTCTTTGTCTTGCTATTGTGTTTGGGGGTAATAGCGGGGAGTGTAGAGGCCGCGAAGCTCACATCTGCGCAGAGAAGAGAATTGGCATCAATTAAAAAGAACCTGGGTAAGGTTTCTTCGTTGATTCGACAGAAAAAGTATGAAGAAGCCAAAGAAGCGACAGATGCGGAAGAAAAGAAATTGGAGCAACTTGCCGCAGATGCCATGCTCGCCGAAACAGACCCGATTCTTGTGAGTACTAAAAAACTGATCGCATTGCGCCGCAAACTTCTGGAGAAGGGGATGGGAGGCGGAAAAAAAGTGGCAGGAAATCAGGGAATCAGCTTTGAGACTCAGATTGCTCCTATCTTGAATGAAAGGTGTGTGAACTGTCATGGTGCTCAGCGTGCTAGTTCCAATCTGAAACTGGATACGTTTGCCGGCATGAAGCAGGGAGGACGTAATGGTGTCTTGCTGATTCCCGGTAATCCCAATAACAGTTTAATCATTCGCAAATTGACTGCTACCGGGAATCAACGTATGCCCCGGAACGGAGCACCCTTGGCGCTGAATCAGATTCAATTGATTGGACGCTGGATTGCTGAAGGCGCACGCTTTGACGGACAAAAAGAGACCGATCCTATCGGGGCGTCTACGAAGAAAAAGAAAGAACCAGTCAAGGTTGTTATGGCGACTGGTAACGAAAAAGTTTCTTTTATGGAAGATGTAGCACCCTGGATGTTGGATTTTTGTTTGCGTTGTCATAGTGGTAATAATCCCGCGAGCGAATTTTCGGTTGTGACATTTGAAGATATCCTACGTGGAGGTGAAAGTGGTTCTGTCATCGTTCCTGGTAAGCCAGATGAGAGTCGCCTCTGGCATCTGGTTGGTTTACAGGATCCAATTAAAATGCCACAAGGGCAGGCATTGCTCAAACGAAAAAATGCGCAAGATCTCAAAACCTGGATTGCTGAAGGGGCCAGGTTTGACGGAAAAGATGCGAAGGCTGCACTGCGAGCGATGGTGCCGACAGAAGATGAAAAGCGCAGGGCAGAATTAGCGACACTTTCGCCTGAAAAATTTGCCGATCTACGACGTGAAAATGCTGAGTCACTTTGGAAGCGTGCTCTTACAAAAGAGAAAGCAGAAATATTAGAAACCGATGAGTTCATTTTTTATGGAAACGTCAGTGCAGATCGACTAAAGCAGATTAGTGCATGGGCTGAAACACAGGCCGATGCCTTAAGAAAAATGTTCAACGATAAGCAGAAGCCACTCTGGAAAGGGAAGCTGGCAGTCTTTGTGTATAAAGATCGTTTTGGCTATTCGGAATTTAACCAGACGATTGAAGACCGTCGTATTGATAGAACAGTGACCTGGCACTCTAAAGTAACCCCAATTTATCTGGATGCCTATCTGGTACTGCAGGACGTAGGCGATGAAGCTTCTGCGGATGCTCCTGATTTACAAACTAATGTTATTGCGGGACTCACCAATGCAGCGATTCAACGAGGGGCAGGGGACGTACCAATGTGGGTATCAAGCGGATTAGGATTGCTGCTTGCCTCCAATGGTTCATCAAGTCAAACCTATTTTGAATCGTTAAGGCAGCAGGCGCTCGAAGCGGCTCCCAAAGTCACTCGTCCTGAGCAACTGTTTGCTGAGGGAACCTTTTCTCCTGCGGAAACATCGGCCGTTGGCTTTACTTTAGTTGAGTTTTTGATCAAAAGTGGGGGACTGCCCAAAATGGCGTTGCTTTTGCGTGAGCTCAAGAGTGGCACAGCTGTTCCGGCTGCACTCACGAAAGTCTACGGGTCCAATTTACGAACGCTGGCTGCAACATATGCGCGCACGCTACGTCCTGGTCGTGTGAAAAAGTAAATTTGGTTTGCTGGTGAGCACTTACGAGAGAAGGGGTTTAGTTTCTTGATATTAGAGTTCTGCTCGACCCTTTGATTCTGTAAGCAGTCCGCTATAATCAATCGCCTTGAGTTCTCCGAGTTTTTGAGTGATACCAGGGCACATAATTCTTATGATGGATGTGAATATTGTTGGCGGTGGGGTGATTGGCCTTTCTGTCGCTTATGAATTAGCAAATCAAGGTCTGTCTGTTGCCATCTTTGACCGTCAGCAACTGGGAAAAGAAGCATCTTGGGCAGGGGCGGGTATGTTGCCTCCTGCGGATCTCAAGTCGGCGATGACTCCCGGTATTCAACTGCGTGCCGCCAGTAAGCTGTTATGGTCCGAATGGTCGAGCCGGTTGAAAGAGGAATCGGGCATCGACAACGGTTTCATCAATTGCGGTGGTTTGCAGATTTCATTTGGTGATGAGAGTGCCGCGTGGGATGACTTCACTTCAGAATGGCGCGACTCAGGTGCGTTGATTGAAGAATTCGATCAAATGATGTTACAGGAGCGCGCATCGTTTTTAAGCGAGCAGGTGAAGAAAGCATTTTATCTTCCTGAGATGAGCCAGGTTCGAAATCCCCGACACTTAAAGGCGCTGCTCCTGGCTTGTGCAAATCAAGGAGTTCAACTCAATTCCGGAATGCCGATCATCGGTTTTGAAATGAGTGATTCTAAAATCACAGGCGTCCGAACTTCATCAGAAATTCATCGTGCAGAGAAAACTGTGATTGCAGGGGGCGCCTGGTCTTCTGAAGTTCTTGGTAAACTTGGAATCAATTGCGAACTGGTTCCTGTCCAGGGACAGATTGTTTTGCTGTCGGTGAATCGCCTACCGTTTCGTAATGTGATCGAATGTGGTAGTCAATATCTGGTGCCTCGTAGTGATGGAAAAATTCTGATCGGCTCGACGGAAAGCAATGTCGGCTTTAATAAAGACAATACCGCCGAAGGCGTTGGCGGTTTGATTCAATTTGCGCAGTCTGTTGTTCCATCTTTGAAAGAGGCAACTTTCGAACGTGCCTGGGCTGGTTTACGACCCAAGTCTGTTGATGGGCTACCATATCTCGGATTTGTTGAAGGCTACGATAATCTGTTAATGGCTGCCGGGCATTATCGCGATGGATTACAACTTTCACCGATTACCGCCAGGCTGATCAGACAATTGATTTGTAAACAGGAACTTGATCTTCCGCTCGAACCCTTTTCCTGTTCACGTGGGATGAAAGTCTGAGTGATGATCAGGAAAACGAACCAATCAGGAGAGGCAAATTGAGAGCCGTTGTTCAGAGGGTTTCCCGCGCGAGTGTGACCGTGAATAATGAGATCACGGGGCAAATCGAACAGGGCTTTTTGGTTTTACTCGGAGTCGAACAGGATGATACACAGGATGATGTGATTTACCTGGCACAGAAAACTGTGGGACTCCGTGTCTTTGAAGATGATGCCGGGAAAATGAATCTGGCATTATCTGATGTTAACGCGAAAATGCTGGTCGTGAGCCAATTTACTTTACTGGGTGATTGTCGCAAAGGACGTCGCCCCAGTTTTGTGAATGCCGCCCGTCCCGAACAGGCAGATGAGCTATATCAAAGTTTTGTCGCAGAAGTGAAAGGCCATGGAATTGAAGTTGCCACAGGACGTTTTCAAGAACACATGGATGTGGAACTGGTCAATGATGGGCCAATCACCCTGCTGTTAGATAGCAAGAAACAGTTTTAATCAATTGATACTAAAAAATCATTGACGGAATAGACTGGCATGAATCCCTATCAAAGAGTTCTTGCATTCGTATGCAGTATATGTGCTGTGGTATTGATTTGTGGAATTCCAGGGCATTTGATGTATTATCTTGACACAGTTTTAGAGTGGGAGCGGACCGATGGGATCTTTGAAACAGGGCCAGTTGGAAACCCTTTCTTGGGCATAGTTTTCATCCTTATCATATTTATGCCTCTGATCGTAGGGTTGGTTTATTGTTTAACTAGACTTGCGATCTTTTATTTCGAGCGTTATCTAGATGCAGAAGACGATAAAAAATAACAGATAAAACCGGTCTGTCATTTTTTCAAAAGAGGGTTTGTCTTTTCTTTGATTCCTGAAATACAGGGCAAAATTTGGTCTTTGCGCTGACCGTGATTTTTACCTATAATCCCCTTCCCTTGATTTTAAAAAAATCGGGGGAGTATTAGCAGGGGAGGAGCGTCCGCCCATAGATTACGGAAGATCCAAATTAGACAGGATGTCGAAATGTGGTTTGATTTACTGATTGCTGGAATTCTGCTTTACGCCATCTGGAAGGGGGCTTCCAAAGGAGTGGTCTGGCAATTGGCAGCGATTGCTGCTTTGGTTCTTTGTTTTGCTTTTGCAGAATCGCTTTCTTTACAATTGGCTCCCATGATTAATGTGAAACCGCCATTGAATCGCTGGATCGCGATGTTAGTGATCTATATTGTATTCTCATTTATTTCGTTTACAGTGGCGCGAAGTTTAAAATCAACTCTTGATGCATTAAAGTTCCAGGAGTTTGATCGTCATCTGGGAGCGCTTTTGGGTCTAGCAAAAGGCATCATCTTCTCATTGTTTCTGACTTTTTTCGTAATCACGATTTCCGAATCAGCCCGTGCCACTGTTTTGACTTCTCACAGTGGTTATGCAGCTGCGGTTATCTTAGACGAGCTGGCTCCTGTCATGCCGGCAGGGTTTCATGATGTTCTTGATTCGTATCTGGCCGAATTAAATCATCCCGACGTTCCCGTTCGTGACCGTAATCCCGATGAAGAACTGTTCGGCGACGATCGTAAGCATCAGGGCGAACAAAACCCGTTTCCACCTGGTTCAAACGATCTTCCTAATCCGTTCTTTCGCGGATCGGAAGGAGATGGCTCTAAAGTTCGAACTACGAATCAGGAACCCTCATTAAAAGAGATTCTCAAGAGCATTCCCGTCTATTTACGCGAAGAGCTGGAAGATAAGATCATTGAAGCCTTCAATTCAACTGCCCCTGAGGACCGTGAGGAGTTTGCCAGGCAGCTCACGTCCCGGATCCCCGGTGTGTTGAGAGGGGTTGCTGAAAACTGGCAAAATGGCCAACCAGATGAATCAACCACATCAGGTAGCCCTTTGTTTGACGCAAATAGAAATCAAGAAGAGAAATTGGCTCCTGAGCGGGCAGTGTTATTGCGGGATATTGCTGCGATCTATTCTGACTATCCTGAGGCACAGAATTCACTCATCGAGGAGTTTGAAGAAAGCCTCTCAGGCTTGCCAGATCAGGTCGTAATGGCAGTCTTAAGAGACTGGCGAGCAGATGTGCTATTGACTGGGGGAGACCCCGATTCCAAGACAGATGTAACCACGCCTTTAGACGTGCGAGTTTTGCGTCAATTAGAGCTACAGCAGGTCTCACTGGATTCACTTAGTTCAACACTGCAGAGCCGGTTAAAAAACATTCAAAGACGCTAGAAATCAGTGTCTTAAAAGTGGTTGTATCAGACTGAAAAAGGGCAACACAAAACAGGCAAATCAAGTTGCATACAGGGACCTAGGGAGCAACAGAGAGAAGATTTGAAAACCCTATAAAAATAGGCCTTTTTGAAAATTGAATTTAACATAACGGACATTATCGGACGTTCGTGGTAGGATGCTATTTCTAGTATTGAGGTGTGAAGTCACTGTTTCTTGCAGGCTAGTGAGTATGCTCGAAACCGGAGTGGTATTACTCGGTTTCCCCTGTTTCGTTGAACATGCCGATCTTACGAAATTTCTCGTACCGGAGATCGACTAATTGGTCGCTGGGTAGCTCCTTCAACTCCTTCAGATTGGCTGCTAATGAAACCTTCAAAGCAGTTGCCATTTGACGATGATCGCGATGTGCTCCCCCCAGTGGTTCCGGGATCACTTCATCGATGACTCCCATTTCCAACAAGTTCTGACTGGTGAACTTCAATGCGTTGGCGGCTTCCTTGGCGAATTTGACATCTTTCCACAAGATACCTGCACAACCTTCAGCAGTAATCACGGAGTAATACGCGTATTGCAAGACAGCAATACGATCTCCGATGCCGATCCCCAATGCACCTCCAGAGCCACCTTCGCCAATCACAACACAGATGATGGGGGTTTTCAGAAGCGACATTTCTCTGAGATTGACTGCGATGTTGTAGGCTTGTCCGTGTTCTTCCGCTTTGATACCCGGATACGCGCCCGGAGTATCGATCAGGCAGATGATGGGAATGCCAAACTTTTCCGCCATCTTCATTTTGGAAAGCGCCTTACGATAGCCTTCCGGATGAGCACAGCCATAAAAGCATTCGGTACGTTCTTTTAAAGTGCGACCTTTTTGTTGACCGACGAACATGACTTTTTGCCCGTCGAGTTTGGCAAAACCGGTCAGGATAGCGCGGTCATCGCCCATGGCTCTATCGCCGTGTAATTCTACGAATTCATCAAAGACTAATTCGAGGTAATCCAGAGTTTGGGGGCGCTCAGGATGGCGGGCAACTTTGCAGGTATCCCAAGCATCGAGATTCGCGAAGATCTCGCGTTTCATGCGTGTGATTTCCAGACGCATATTGCGGATGGCATCTTTGGTGTTGGGGGTAGGATCCGGTTCCTGTTCGATTTTTTTGAGCTGTTCTTCCAGATCGTAAATGGGACGTTCGAATGGAAGCTGATTAATGACAGACATGTTTTGCTAGGCCACGTATAAAAAAAGAATGTGTTTATGTAAAGATGCTAGGTATTTTGCAAGTTGCAAGTGATTAATGCAAGATTTTATATTTTTAGATCACGTCTGGCAATTCATCCATAAAAGGAAGATCGTCATCGTTCTTGGTTTTTTTCTTGCTCTCGGCGGTCTCCTGAGGTTGCTGAGCCGGTGGTTGTTGCGCTGCCGGGGGTTGCTGTGGTTGCGGCTGCGGTGCCTGCTGTGTTGGTGCCGGCGCGACAGGAGCCTGCTGTGGTGGCATGCCAGGTTGTGGTGGTTGAAGTTGAGGATAGGGTTGTTGTGGTTGCTGCGGATAACCTGGTGGAGGATAAGCTCCAGGAGGCAGAGGTTGTCCTTGTTGCTGTGGTGGGTGCATCACAGGTTGCCCTGGCATTGGTTGTCCCGGCATGGGTTGCGGCGGCATCTGATACCCGGGCATTGGTTGGGGTGGATACATTGGTTGCTGATACTGTGGCGGGTATCCACCCGGCATTGGCTGAGGTGGTGGCGGTTGTTGCTGGGGTTTCTTTTCTTTTTTGGGAGGTTCTGGCTTTTGTTTCGGCTTGGCGTTAGCTTTACGTTCGGCTATTAATTGCTCAGCCAGTTTGGGATCTTCTTTAACCAGTTCTGATAAGCGGGCATCCGCGCGACTGTCCAGTCGCTTTTCTTTCATCGATTCCTTTTCTTCTTTATCTGCTTGCGCTTTTTCCTGAGCGATGACTTCTGAAATTTCTGTTTTGAATAATTTCATATTCCTCATGGAAGAAACGATTTCATCCATCGATTGAAATCGGTCTGCAGGTTTCTTAGCCAGCATCTTCAGTACGAATTCATCAAATTCGGGTGAGACATTCGGATTAATGCTCGAAGGAGGTACAGGGCGTTCTGAAATATGTTTTAGAAGAACTTCTTTAGGATTTTCACCATGAAAGGGAGTTTTTCCAGTGAGGATTTCGAAAATCGTGATTCCCAGGCTATAAACGTCTGCTTCCGGACCGAGTGGGAGTTTCTTAATTGTTTCTGGTGCTATGTAAGAGCGTGTGCCCTGAACGGTTTTGGGTTTTCCAAACAGCTTACCAATCCCTTTGGCAACGGGTACGGCGAGGCCAAAATCGATGACTTTGACTTCCGAACTTTTACTGATCAGAATATTTTCCGGTTTGATATCTTTGTGTACCCAACCTTTTTCGTGCATGTGTCCGAGTGCCATCGCTGTTGATTCTATCAACTTCCGCAGACGTGTCTGGACTCCGAGTTGGTCAGAGGACATTTGAGAACGCAGATTGGGCGCGCGAAAATAATCCATCAGCAAATAAATATGCTTTTTGGATTTCACAAATTTATGAAGAAAGATCAGATTGGGATGATCCAGGGATCCAGCCACTTTTGCCTCGAGTTTCATCGTGGCAACGACTTCCGGTTTTTTCATAGGCTCTGGGAGGAGTCGTTTCATAGCAAAACTGGTCGTTCCGCCCTGTTCTTTTACTTCCCAGACTTGCGTAGTGGTGCCATCGGCAATGAGATTGACCAATTCATATTCATCGACGACATTTTCTGATTCTGTTGTTTCCGTTGTTTCTGCCATCGCGCAACCTCTAGCTTTTGAACGACTCAACGCACTGTTATTCGAGATCATTGCCATTGACTACAATGATCTATCATAAACTGAACTCGTTTTTTAGATGTGATGTGAATCTTATGAACTCAGATTATTGATCTGAAATATTTTCTCACAGCTTATAGTGTAACGAGGTCGAGCCCCTAACGGAACAATGGAATCTAAAAGCTGACCTTTTTTTCAGGTCGTTTTGACGGAGAACGTCCTGTCGTTTTTCCCTGGGTAGGCTCTGGCTTGCCGACTGTCAGTTTGGGTTGCACTGCGGTTCCATCCGGTAGAGGTTGTGATGTACTGACTATGATTTCATCATCTTTATTGAAAGCAGCTGAGACAAAGAGCCGTTCTGGGCCGATTTGACCCAGAATTTGGGGAGTCAGGTCTCTGATCACATTTTCACGAACAATCTGAATCGTTCGTTTTCCCTCAGGGGTGTTCTTGACGGAAATGGTGGGAATTTCCGCAATCGGATAGCGTGGAATCAATGCCACATTCACAGCTTGGCCTGGCCGAAACTGATTCCCATTATTATTCAAAATCACCACAGCCGAGGTGATGGAATTCCCGAGATCTCTAAGCTTTTCAAATTTTGGGGAGAGCGGAAGTATCTGATCAACGGTGGCTTGAGCTACCTGTTCTTCCACATTGAGATTAATGCTGGAACCTTTTTGTGCCTGTTCACGTTCCAATGGGATCTCAACTTGGAGTTTTGAGGTATCCCCCAATTCCAGAAGTGGTTCCCCTGCTCTGACGAAAGCACCAGGAGTGGCGAAGATTCGGAAGATCTCTCCTTGAAATGGCGCGCGGATATTGGTTTGCTCTAATCGAATGTTGGCGATTTTCAATTCTGCCTCGGCCAGTTCCACTTTGGCTTTGGCAATTGCCGTAGCTTTGCCTGTTGTATTTTTTTGTTCCTGTTTGGCCAATTCCAGGGCTGCTTCTGCGCGCGTGACTTCGGCTTTCGGGATACTAGAATCCAGACGAACTAAAACTGCTTTCGATGTTGGTTTCTCTCCCGATTTGACATCAACTGCATGCACAACTCCATCGATCGGCGAAGATATTATGAGTGAACGTACCGGTTTTAAATTCAACGGAACATAATAATCACGAGGATGTCTGAGTGAGATTGCTTCGCGCTCAATTGAAACAGTCTGTGGCTCCTTAGTATCTTTCTGTGCAGAGGTCGGAGTGACTGATAGCAGAATCGCTACAATCAGGGAATAGCAGAGGCACTGTTTAATACAAGACACAAACAAGACTGCTTGTTTATCACGGAGGAGCTTCAACATAATCGCGCTTTCGTCTACGAAATAAGTCACACATGAGCAAAAGTTTCTTCGTAGATTTTCGCTAACAATCCCTGCACTTTCAAGCAGTGTTTACCGATCTTTCCCTGATTTCGAAGAAGATGTTGTAAACTTTCTGCAAGCAGAGCTACAGATTCTTATTGGCAGAAGACCCATCCCCGCAGTTTAATACAGCAGGCAGAAGTACAGTTTTTGGTATCAATCCAGAGTTGATGGCACCAGCTACTCGATTTTTCTGACACGCGCGGTGGTCTTTTCAACTCGAAAGTGATCGAAGGAGTATAGCGATCCGATTTAACGATCCCCGTGACTAAAGAAGCCGGAGAGACTTTGGCGGGGGCGTTCGCTTTCATCAAATTGCAAGCAGATAATGCATCTATGGCGTATTCCGCACAATGGATTCCCTTAGCTCTGCTTCCGGTCAAGTGATGTTTGATTGAATAAGGCGTTCCCAATTTTTGATCCAGATAATGTTCATATTCAGCTGTCATGGACGGATTGAATTTTGTTTTTGGTTGAAAGATATGAATCGTAGCAGGACGCTGAGTATTCAAATAATTTTTCAGCGTCAGGCAGCGGGCTCCTGTTCCGTTCATACTGTCGTAAACTAATGGTTCGCCATTTCGGATCACAACCATCGCGACATGTGTATAAGCACTTTTTGTGTAAATGCGAACTGCCAGACAGTCTCCTTTGCTGAATAGCAGAGTGCCTGTCTGAACGCGGGAAGAGAGTGAATCGGCCAGTTGGTCAAAAGTTGTAAAATTGGTTGTCATTTGTGGTTTTTCAGCCTGGGCAGGTGGCTGCTCATTTTCATGGGGAATTTGTGGCGCGAAAGCCAGGATCGTAATAGACAGGAATAATGACATAACAGTCTCCTTCTGAAAAGATCAAAACCGTGCTTGTTATGTTCAGATGCAATTGTGCGAGGAATTCTCGAATCTCAGTTAGTTAAATCGATTTTTCCCCATTCGTGATTCGTAGTTAACGAGTGATTCTTGAGAAAAGATTATAATAAAATCAGTGAAAATCAGAAAATGATGACACACTGAAACTGATTCTCATCTCAAAATTTGATTGGACGATGATTAATATTACAGATCTGAGGTAGCTTGAACTGGCTTTTTTGCGCTCAACATGAAGTGATGTGTAGAGCCGTCGATTGCAACATCGGTGAATAGATCAAGCAAACGATTGGCGTACCATTGATATTGTTTGGTAGAAAACTGTAACAGCCCTCCTGGCTTCAAGGCACGCAGACTCATCTGTAAGAAGGCCTCTCCCTGATCTTCACTTGTGAAATAGGATTTACACGCGAGAACATAATCGTAGGTTTCTGGAACGATCCCCTCTCCTTCTTTGTGTAATTCCACACGAAGGTTAGACAAATGATTCCTGGCTATCCCCTGCTCTGTGCATTTCACCGCGCGTGCATTACTGTCAATGGCGTGAACGGTTGCGGTTTCATGACGAGCTGCTGCAACAAACGCAACAATGCCAGAACCACAATTAACGTTTAAGATAGTTGTCTTATCAGAAAGTTCCATGAGGTTAGTCAAAGCACGCGCACTTTGATTGGGGCGACGGTGGCTGAAGACACCAGGTTGCGTAAAAGCATGTAACAGGTGATCGCCATCTCGAATCACTGTTTCATCGAGAAAATCTTTTTTGTTGGAGAGCGATTTCTGTTTCTTGCCTTGATAGATGATTCCAAAGTCGGAAACGATTCTCGTCACTTTGCTGAACAGTGACTTCAGAAATTTATGGTAGTCGTAATCTTTGATGCGAGGCGATGCAATGGTCAGAATGCCTCCAATTTGCAGGCAGTGAAAGGCAGAGAATGTCAAATCTCGCACATACTCGTCGGAATACTGTTCCGAGAGCGGTAAAAGTGCCGCGTCATATTTGCTTTCAGGAAAATCGCTGTCGCAGAGCGCATTCCATTCAATAGAAAGCGGTTGTTCTTCCTGTAAGATACGACATTTTTGCTGAATGCGGTTACTAACCGTTTTATCAAAACTGAAACTGTCAACGCGGCTATCTGACTGAGCACGCTGCATTATTTGTGTTGTGAGTGGCTGCAAGTTCGATTGGAAGCAGAGAGTGTACTTAGCTTGCCAATCAGGTGCCAAGTAGTCCAGCAGCATCTGTTCCGGTGCTGGAGCTGTTTTTTTAGAACGTTGTTTTTTTTTAGATTTGCGTGACATAATGTTTCATTTTAGAACTCTTGTCAGTTCTGTAAGAAGTGTGAATGGCAGCCGAAGTCGCCAGTATTTCAAATCTTTTTCATTGGCTTTCGATGATTATAAAACACGACAGATCAAACATGTCAAGTAATGATTCTCGGGACAGCTGGGAGAGACAGGATGGTCAGCTGGTTGCCCACGCTGTTCCAGAATCTGGACATGTCGCCGTGTATGTTGTGAAACTGAAGACAGCATTTGCTGAAATTCTGACTGGCTGATCAGTCCCGAACAACTGCAAGTAACCAGAATGCCTCCTGGTTTCAGAACATCGAAGGCCAAACGGTTCAAGCTAAAGTATCCTTTCAGGGCTTGTTTGATTCCGCTACGGTGTCGCGCCATTTTGGGGGGATCCAGAATCACTGAATCGAATTGCTCTCCTTCTGCTTTTAACTGTTCCAGTACTTCGTATGCTTTTCCAGTCTGGAAACGAATACGATTGCCGACACCGTTCAGTTCTGCATTGGCTGTGGCCTGTTCGATGGCAGATGGTGAAGAATCGTAGGCGAGAACTGATTGTGCTTTGCCATGAATCACTGCATTCAAGGCGAAGCCTCCAGTGTAACAATGCATTTCCAGCAGGCGGTGTCCTTCCAGGTATCTAGCAACTGCCAGACGATTTTCGCGTTGATCAAGATAAAATCCAGTTTTTTGTCCCGTCACCATGCTCATGCCATAACGAACTCCATTCTCTTCGAGAAAGAAATGTTCGGGAGGTGCTTCGCCATCGAGAAGATGATCAGAGACTTCCAGACCTTCCGATTCACGCATCCCTTTTTCGGTACGTAACCAGATACCCCTGGGTTGAAATCTCTTTTTGAGAAACTGAATGACCAGTTCCTGTTTTTGTGAGAGTGCCAAACTGGAAAATTGAACCAGAAACCATTGGCCATAACGGTCGATGGTCAGTCCTGAGAGTTGATCTGCTTCACTAAAGACCAGTCGGCAACCAGTGTTTTCAAACTGATCCAACAAGCCGACTGTTTCGCGCAGTGCAACTGCCTGCTCCAGTCGATGTTCCCAAAAGTTGTCGTCCAGGACCTGTTCTTCTTCCCACACATACAGGCGGACTCGAATGTTACTATTAGGATTGAATAGGCCGCGAGCGATAAATTCTTTCTTATCTGATTGCAGGATCACCTCATCACCGGTTTGAGGAGCTCCCTCAATTCTCGAAATCGCTCCTGCAAAGACCCAGGGATGCCGACCAAAGAAAGGGAGTGCACGTCTTGGTTTGAGAGTCACACGTGGTGTTGAAACTGTTTCAGTAGTGACTGTCAAGTCGGACCCTACTGGGTTTGAATCAGTCATGAGAGATTTCTATTCAAAAAGCATCGGTAGAACTTTAGCGTCTATCGAAATGAAAAAGGGCGCTCACTAACGGAATTGACCGGAAATGAACAGGATTGATGATTACGTGCGCGGGTCTTGGTAAAGACAAACCACGTTGAGTATTATGATTCACTGGAAGTGGAATTAGGTGTGCGTTCCACTTCCGCAAGGTAAGCCAGCAATCGATCCCGCTCATTTGTCAAATGTCTGACACGCAATAGAGAACGGACGCGCGTGGTTAATTCAATTCGATTCACAGGCTTGGTTAAAAAATCATCACAACCAGCCTGCACCGATTTTTCAATATCTCCCATTTCATTCAATGCCGTGACGACCAGAACGGGAATATCTTTGGTCTCTTCATTTTGTTTCAGCTGTGCACAAACTTCATAGCCGCTTAGTTTGGGCATCATGATATCCAGTAAGATCAGATCAGGCTCAATTTCGGCGACCTTCTCAATTGTTTCTTTGCCGTCATATGCCATGAAGGTTTCATAACCTTCATCCAGCAGATATGCGTCTAATAGCTCGCAATTCTGATGATTATCATCAGCGATGAGTACTTTTGAATTCTTCAATGAGATTTCAGACGACATGATCTTTAACCTGTAGTATTTAATATAGAAGGAATCGCTGGCCCCTTGGGTCAGCCTGAAATGCCAACCCATGCTTCCTACATGCAATTTAACTGATTTAACGTAGAATCACAATAACCTGTAAACTGAATTTCCCGGTAGAGAATTGTTTTTCTGGCCGTGATTGTTTCTGGCAGATTTAAGCGCACCGGCAATTACTACCACATCCGCTCGATTTGAGCTGTGTTGGTTCTGGCTTACAGCCGCAGCCTTGTTTGTTACAGCCACAGCTTTTCTTCAAAAGTTCTCTGGCAGGTGATGCTACGATCAGACGACGAAGCAACACTTCATTGATGCGTCCGCGGAATCGGATTTTCCCGTCGATTAACACGACGGGGACACATGTGCCAAATTTTTCCACAAGTGCCGGATCACTATAGATATCAATCAATTCTGCTTGAGGTAGATAGGCGGCATAATCTTCCAGGATCTCGGTTGCTTCTTCGCAGAGGGGGCAGTTTTCTTTTGTGTATACTGTGAGTGTCTCAAAACGCTGTCCAGGCACTTCCGGGATCCAGTCTCTGGTTTGCTGGGGTTGGTACTTACGTTCTCCCTCTTTCATTTCCGAGCTGGAAATTTGTTTTAAAATAGCAATTCCGCCGAAGGACAAACAGAGTGCCAATAACTTCCACACGGTTGGATTCTGAAACCAGGAACGGGGCATGGTAAAGGGGAGCCAACTCGTACCTGTGAGAGAGAGAGCAAAAATACCTAAGCCCAGAAATAACAAGGTGTTCCCCAAAACAGAGAGTCCTTGTGGAAGTTCTTCTTTGCGTGCAGTCGTGCTCATATCTTGTTTCCTGGTTTCTACTCTTTTCTTGGACTTTTTAAGCGTATTCTGCCCGTCATCTCTAAACTATTAATCGAATTTCTACTCGAAATATTATAGTCAATTGCTGCGCTTTTTGAATCTCTTCCCAGTTTTATCCAATTTCGTTGTCATGATTCAGTTAAAATTAAGCCCTTTCCAGATAGTGTTCAAATTGTATATATCTTGCATCGATGGAAAAAATGCTTCTGTAAGCATTCCATTCATTAGATGTGATTCAGGAGATTCCTTAAACCAATACTGGTCAGGCATTAAAACGGATGCTAGAGTGTTATTATTACCTGGCTGAGTAAATAGAGATTCATCGAAGGACACGTTGAGCGAATTGGTAGAGAATGGCAGGAAAACTAACGGCCGAAGGTTTTTTAAACCTGGTAAAACAAAGCGGTCTGGTTTCGGTCGATCAGTTGAAAAAACTTCTTTCCGAATATCAGGAAAAAGGGGTCAAGCTGGGCGAACCTGCTGAGATCGCAGAGGAGCTGATTCGGCGTTCTTTGGTAACCAGATGGCAGGCTACCAAGTTACTACAGGGAAAGCATAAAGGATTTTTCCTTGGAAAATATCGCCTGCTGGATCTGGTTGGTAAAGGGGGCATGAGTTCGGTCTATTTGGCGGAACATGTACTGATGCGTCGCCGTTGTGCCATTAAAGTGCTCCCTTCCAAACGCGTTAATGACGCTTCTTACCTCGCCCGCTTTCATCGTGAAGCACAGGCCGTCGCACTCTTGGATCACCCAAATATCGTGCGTGCTTATGATGTAGACCATGAGATGGAAAATGATGCAGAGATTCATTTTCTGGTGATGGAATATGTCGATGGTCGGGATTTACATGAGATCGTGAATAAGAATGGACCTCTCGACTTTCGAGATGCTGTGAATTATATCCGACAGGCAGCCAATGGTTTGGCTCACGCTCATGAAGCAGATATGGTACACCGGGACGTCAAACCTGGAAATTTGCTGGTTGATTCTAAAGGGGTCGTCAAGATTCTTGACTTGGGGTTAGCTCGTTTTTTTAACGAAGGTGAAGACAAGTCACTGACAATCGCGCATGATGAGAAGGTATTGGGGACGGCTGACTATCTCGCGCCCGAGCAGGCCATTGACAGTCATATGGTAGATTCCCGCGCCGACATCTATAGCCTGGGTTGTACTTTATCGTTTTTGTTGACAGGTCATCCCCCCTTCACCGAAGGTACGCTCGCGCAGCGATTGATGGCGCATCAAACGAAAGAGCCACCACCTATCACTGATGACCGACCCGATACTCCTGAAGATTTATTGTTGATCATTAATAAAATGATGGCAAAAGATCGCGAGGAGCGATACCAAACCGCAACTGAAACGGCGGAAGCCTTATATGAATGGTTGCAGAAAAATACAGACGATGTGTGGCGACAGAATAATGTGAGTAGTGGTGTCGGTTCCGGGGTTGGGTTAACTCAAAACAGTTCCGGAGCTCAAGAGCAACAGAAAAAAGATCCCGAGCTGGCTGCATTTCTCTCAAATTTGAAGGATGAACCAGTCGTCCCCCAGGCAAGTGATTCCGGAAATTTGAAAAAGGCTAAGAGCAGTCCTCAGCTCAAGCAGACAAAAAAGCCTTCTTCCGACGTTCGAGATTCCTCCGTTGTAAAAGAAGATAAAATCGGTGCCGGATCAACGCGCATTTCTAGTGTTGCAGAAACAAAGCCCGGAAGTGGTGCAAAAGCGGTTGCACCGGCAGTTGCCGCTAAGGCTAAGCCGGTGGCAAAGCCGGTCAAGAAACCTGCGAAGCGACCTATCAAAAAAGCAATTCCTGTTGCTGAAGCGTTGCCTGGTGATTCGGTCGTTATGGAAGCCGAGCCAGATGAAGTTGAAGCGGAGTTAGTTGAGGAAGCGACGGCTTCCGATTCTTTTCTCGATGCGATTCCCGGCAGCGATCGTCGGTGGTTTCTCCCTGCAATCGCGGGAGGCGGAGTAGGATTGTTGTTGATAGTGGGAGTTGTGATGTATGCGTTGAAGGGGGAAGGTGACGAACCAAAGCCTGAAGACGCACAGACTGTCCAACCAGAACCAACACCAGACAAGCCTGCAGAACCGGAATCATTACCCGAAGAAATTAAAGTTGGGCCAGAGGAAGATTACAAATCGATTTCCGCCGTTCTCAAAGACATTCAGATTGTCTTTGAGAAAAATTTTGATGAGAGTGACAAGCATTACACGATCAAAGTCGCTGCCGGGCAGGAATTAAAAGAGCGGATCAGTATTGATAATTCCCTATTGAAATATCCAAAAGGAATTACGATTGTTGCCGACGAGGGAAAACCAGTGATATTGGCTCCTGAGGGGCCTGAACCAATCATTCAGCTACAGGGAATCGAAGGACTCACAATAGAAGGTTTTCTGATCAGAGCACAAGGCAAAAAAGTAGCCGTTCAATTAAATGATTACCTGGTCGGAACGCGATTGAAAAATTTGAAGATAAATGATTTTCAAACTACTGGTATTTTGGCGACGGGAGTGAGTGGACTTAGAGGTGAACCACTGCTTCTAGAAAACCTGAAAATCAAAGCGGGCAACCCACAAGCCGTTGGTGTCCATTTTACAGGCGATGCGAATAGTGAGATTGTTGTGTCCAATCTGCGTTGTTTAAATACGATGCAAACGGGCATTCAATATTCATCCACAGTGAAAGACACTCATATCAAAGAATCTATTTTCTCTGAGACTGCAACCGGGATACGTTTTGAGTCCTTGGGATATGATTTTATTAACTTGAAACTGACGAACAATACCTTTTTTATTGTGAACTCAGGGATTGTGATTACGGCGATGCCCGGACCCAATAGCGAAGCGATTCAGATTTCCCGTAATCTGTTTGCAACGCTTGAAGGCCCAGAAGCAACTGTCGAACAACAGAACGATCCCAAAGTCTGGGCAAAGATTTTAACAGCTCAGGAAAATTATTCTTCGCGAACAGCACCAAAACCTATTCCAGCAAACGAGCTGGATCTCTTCAAAAATAAAGGGAAGCGGGGAGATGCGAATTTAAGCAATTTCGTATCTACAACACCCAGCGATCAAAAGTTTCTCTCCCCTGCCCCGGATAATCCTGCTCGCAAAGTGGCCGGGACTCCCGGTGGAATGAAACCTTACGTAGGGGCTGTCGCACCGTAAAGTCTGTTTTGTCAAATCAACTTGAGGTCTTCGTAAATCGCCTCGTTGATTTCTTTTGCACGGCGCTGATGTTTGGGTTCACCCGGTCTGCCATTCGCAACGACGGCGACCACTAATTCTTTTTCCGGATCGGCAAAGGCGATCGAAGATTGTGAACCACCATGACCGAACGTTTCTTCCGAAGCATATTTACCGAACCCGTAAGGGACGGTGGCTTCGCCGTAACGATTTGAATTAATAATAAAACCGAGCCCATAATCGACAATGTGTTGCAGCGTTAAATCGAACTGGTCGATGCGATGCCGTGATGTCATTGTTTCAACAGTCTGAGGTTCAAACAACGGTAGACCCTGATTCAGCAGACATTCATAAAACCAGCCCAGTTCCCGAATCGGGCCTCGTGCATTCCCCCCCGGTGAAGGTTTCAAACAGCGCGGTGCTGTATGCCAGTCGGTCAGTTGCATCTCTCCTTTTTCTCGCTGATAGACATAGGCAATGTTGTCTTGAATCGTTTCAAAGATTTCAACAGGCATACCCAGCCAACTCTGTTTCATACCCAGAGGTTCCAAAATCAGATCCCGCATCAATTCAGGGTAAGGTTGTTCCATGATGCGTTGCAGGACTTCTCCTAAAATAAACCAACTGGATGAAACGTGATAACCGGCCGTTTTTCCGATTTGCCAGTTTTCTTCAAGTGGTGTAGTGGAGATGCGTTGGATTGTCTCTTCCCAATCCGATTCCGGCCAGCCCGTTTCGACCGGTCGAAAGCCGGCAGTGTGGTTAAGAATGTGTAGTAAGGTAATGGATTCTTTGCCGTGTGTGCCGAATTCAGGAATAAAACGTGTCACTCGATCGTCAAAGTTCAGTTTTCCCAGTTCCGCTAGTCGCGCAATGGCCATCGCTGTCAGCGGCTTTCCCGCCGAGAGCCAGAGATTGATCGTATCTGCCGTCATGGGAATGCCGGGGCGGGCCTCTCCTGCACCGGCGTCTGCAATGACTTCGCCCTGCAATGAGACATAAATCTGCATTCCAGTATGTAACTGGTTTTCAATACCGTTCAAAATTCGTTGAGAAGTCAATGGGAGACGATCTTCGAGAGACGACACGGACAATTCACTTTCGAATGAGTTAGGGAGAATTCAATCTGATCTTGGAGTTGCTTTTAGCGAAATCGAAACGTCAATTCAACCATTACCGACTTGCAGTATTCATTGGTTAATGGTTTCAAGTAATAATACAGGGAAATGTTTGCTCTTGATTCCTGTATGAAAACGGATTTGGTATCATTATTGACTTATTCGATAACAGGCTCAAGTTGATGAAACAATGACTGACAACTGGGAACACAAGCGAGACCATCATGAAGATTACCGCGATTAAAACCTACCCTGTTCGTATTCCTCTCAAGCCTGAACGCCGTATGATTTCGGCACTCGGCAAACACGATGTTTCCCAATATCTGGTATTGCGAGTGGAAACAGACGCCGGTATTGAGGGGGCCGGTGAAGCAACAGTCATCTCACGCTGGAGTGGTGAAACGGTCTGGGGGGCACAGGCCATTGTCGATCGCATCTTTACACCGTTATTGCTGGGACATGATCCGTGTGACATTGAAAACGTGAATTTAATTATGGATCGGATCGCACAGGGAAACTGGTTTGCCAAGTCCGCAATCGAAATGGCCTGCTGGGACATAAAAGGAAAAGAAGCAGGCCAACCGGTCTATGAGTTATTGGGAGGTGCTGCGCGGAGTCGTTCGATCAAGTGTCGCTTTTCAATGGGCGCGTATCCTTTGGAACGGGCAGAACGTAGAACAAAAGAACTTGTGGCTTCCGGATTTAGTACGATCAAAGTCAAAGTGGGTACGAATCCGGATGAAGATGTTGCTCGCGTCAAGCTGGTACGTGAGACAATGGGACCGGATTTGGAGTTAACCATCGACGCCAATGCCGGTTGGGATGCAACCACCGCGATTGCAGCAATGGAACGCATGGCTGACTGTAATGTGGCGCTATTTGAACAACCGACACCTCGGGGTGACTTTGCTGCACTCGCAGAAGTGCGACGTGCCATTCAACCAAAAATCATGGCTGATGACATTTGTTTTGATCTGGAAGATGCCAAAGAGTGTATTCGGAATGAAGCCTGCGATGTGATCAACGTCTATCCCGGTAAGAACGGGGGTATCAGTAAGACCGTCGCGATTGTGAAATACGCCGAGCAACACGGGATTCCCTGTAGTATCGGTTCCAATCTGGAACTTGATATCGCTTCCGCTGCGATGTGTCATTCGGTCGTTGGTTGTCCAAATATGAACATTGAACAATATCCGGGTGATATTCTCGGTCCTGAATATCATGAAATTTCTGTTGTTAAAAATCCGCTCCAGATCGAAGGTCCGGTCATCACGATTCCTGACTTGCCAGGACTGGGCATCGAAGTCGATTGGGGAATCGTCGAAGCGAATTTAAACACTTAGCGATTTCAGGCGGCTTATCAGAATTCTCTCTCAACTTAAATATAGAATAATTTAACAGAACAATTTGCTCATGAATGAAAAGTACGTTGCATTGATTACCGGGTCAGCCACGGGTGTAGGACGTGCCTGTGCCCTACGGTTTGCCGAAGAAGGCTTTGATATTGTGGTGAATTATTCCCGTAGCGAAGCAGAAGCCTTTGAAACAAAATCTCTGGTGGAGGCAGAAGGAGGGAACGTCTTACTCATTCAATGTGATGTGAGTGATGACGCAGCCGTGCAAGCGATGATTGGCGAAGTGGAATCTCAATGGGGACGGCTGGATGTGCTTGTAAATAATGCGGGTACGACTGAATTTATCGAACACAAGGATCTGGACGCAGTGACTGAGGAAATTTGGGACCGCATTCTGGGGGTGAATTTGAAAGGGCCGTTCTTTTGTGTTCGTGCAGCAGCACATTTATTGCGGATCAGTGATTTGGGATCGGTGGTGAATGTCAGCTCCACCGCAGGCATTGATGGTCGTGGTTCGAGTGTTGCCTATTGTGCAAGTAAAGGTGGTTTAAATACGATGACAAAATCACTGGCCCGTGCTCTCGGACCTGAGATTCGCGTGAACTCCGTTTGCCCCGGTCCGATTGACAGCCGCTGGCTGAAACGGGTAATGACCGACGAACAACTGGCCGAAGAGACGTCGGGTTATCCGATTCCCCGCCCTTCTCTACCTGATGACATTGCCGATACAGTGTTGTATCTTTCGCTGGGAACAACTCTGAGCACCGGACAGTTATTAGTCGTTGATGGTGGCAGGACGATGTAGAGTGTTGTCTTACTCAGATTGATTCCAGTAAATTTTCAAATTGTGTGAATTGCGACCGGCGGCAACAATATCGATTTTCCCATCGCCGTTCAGATCGCCCAGTCGAATGTCTTCGCAGGCCATCCCGTTTTCATCGATCCAGGCAGATTTCCAATTTTTGCCTGAGGCATCAGTAGACCAGTAGACCTTGATTCCCACTTTCTGATCTTTGTTGGGAGAACGCCAGCCAGCCACGATTTCCTGACGCCCGTTTCTTGAGAGATCTGCGGTGGCGATCGCATGGCCGGCTTTGATGTTTTCGTCAAGTACCTGTCGCCCTGAAATTTCAGTTGGTTTCGTTCCAGATTGATACAATACCAGTTTGTCGCCATGTAGTGGTTCAATGGTCGTGATGAATTGGCTGGAGGGGGTCAAACGTCCCATACGAATTTCGCCGCTGCCTTCGATGACAGGAAAACGTTCCTTTTTCCACTGTCCCTGGTCAAAGGAAATCAGCATTGCCCCTTCACGACCTGCATAGAGAATCTCTTCTGCTTCTGTATGGGGATTCCATTGAGCGGGGTCAAGATTGTGTGTGACATGTAACGTGTCTTCGATCACCGTTTGCTTCCATTTGTCTTTGGGATTTGTGGGCTTCTCATAAGCAATTAATTTCACACCGGCACCTTCCCCTTTTTTATTTCCTTTGCCATGCAGGGGAGAAACAACGAGTGCAAAACGATTTTTTCCCAGCTTGGCCCAACGCATGCGATGAACAACGGGTTGATTGGGAAGTTTGATGGGATTCCATAACTGCGTTCGATCTTTGGGTGGTTCGAGATAGAAAACCGCTCCCGAATTCAGTGTATCGCCGGGGTTCCACTGTCCGCCGCCTGCGATTTCGACTTTCCCGTCGCCGTCAATATCGCGAGCTGCGATGCAAACATTATCTCGTTCGGTCAAATTTTCGGCAATCACATGCCGTTTCCAGGTGGGATTCTGATACCAGACGAACTCTTTCTTATCTGCCAGAAGAATGTCTGGTTTTCCATCGCCGTCCACATCGCCAATGGCGGTGCCATAACCGATTTCAACCGTATCATCAATGGTTTGCGGTTTGAATTTTGGTGCGTGGTTCGCAGCAAAACAAACGCTTGTTATAAACAGGCAGGCAATGAATGTAAGATGTTTCATCGGGGAAACCTTTTAGCGTCAGGAAAAAATCTGGTTGTTTGGGTCACTACTATGATTGGAGCCGATCTGATGTCGGATTGCAAGGAATTCACGAAATGGAGAGACAAACGATGAGAGGAATGCCAGTCCTCACAGCTGCAAGAGAGTGAATTCTACCAGCCTGCTCAACTAAATAACTGTTTGAGTGGTTCCCCATCTTCGTTGATTGGAACCGGGCGATTGAGCGCATCGGGTAACATTAAGCCCGGGTCAATGCCCATGGCCCAGTAGATGGTGGCGGCCAGATCTTCCGGACTGACAGGATGTTCGACCGGTTTGGAAGCAAGTCGGTCGGAGCGTCCATAGGTGGTACCTCCCTGAATGCCGGCACCGGCGATGAGAGCCGGGAAGAGTTGGCTCCAGTGACCGCGGCCCCAGGAATTGTTTGGTTTAGGAGTACGGCCCATTTCACCCATGGCGATGACGAGTGTTTCGTCCAGCATGCCTCGTTGATCCAGATCCGTTAATAACGCGGCAGCGCCTTGATCGAACGTAGGCAGTAAATGGTGCTGCACATCATCACTGTTACGGTGGGAGTCCCAGCTATAACCGTCTACACAATCATAGTGCACGGTGACAAAGCGAACGCCTGCTTCAACCAGTCTGCGCGCCATCAGGCAGGACTGACCAAAGAGATGACGTCCGTACTGATCACGGAGTGTTTCTGGTTCTTTTTGAATATTCAATGCATTGCGCGTACTGTCCGAAGTCAGAAGTGCCAAAGCACGTTGACGAAACTGGTCAAAGATCTGTGAATCGGCCTTGTCAAAATTTCGCTTCATATGGTCAAAGTGTTTTAGCAGCGCGATGCGGCGACGGATCGTTTTGAGAGGAACTTCTGGTGCAAGCCCTTCGATCTCATAACTTAATTCTTCATCAGTGCAGTCACGCCAGTAAGGATTGTCTGTTGAATCCCGTTGATCGACCGTCGTTGTCAGTGGATTATATGCACGTCCCAACCAACCCGCATATTCACCTGGTCGAAGGTAACGACCACCCGCCTGCAAACGTCCCAGACGATTGGGGACTACCGAGTAGTTCGGCAGATCACGTTCCAATCCTCCCGGTGTGTGTTGAGTCAAATATTCAACGACCGAACCCACCGAAGGCCAGTCTTTGGGAGTGGCATCAAATCCCGCGCCGATGGGAATGTGCCAACGTTTTCCGGTTTGGATGTAATGTCCGCCGCCACTGTGATCATTAAATGTATGAGTCATGCTGCGAATGACAGAATATTTATCAGAAACATTCGCCAGGTGTGGCAAATGTTCGCTGATGAGTAGCCCGGGGGTACGGCAGTCGATCGATTGAAACGGACCACGAATTTCGCTGGGAGCCTCCGGTTTGAGGTCAAATGTTTCGAGTTGACTGGGACCACCAAACAGAAACAGAAAGATGACTGATTTTGCACGTCCCCCTTGAAAGGGATCGGTTATCTGTTTTTGTTCTGCCTGTAAGACCTTAGGTAGACTGAGGCCAAGGAGCCCTGCACCGCCCGTTGTAAGAAGTTCCCGTCGTGTAATTCCATTACCGGTTCGGCTTGGATGATTCAGGATCGAGAACATGGTAATATCCTTTCGCTTGTTTTAGTTTAGCACGTGATATTAACTCGGTCTGATGCTGGGAAGGATAAATTAAGGATGGTTTGATTATTCTGCTGCACCATTCTAACAACTGATCGGTTGTCTGTCTCTATGATATGTAGATTTTTTTATATGTTTTTGCAAGACGTAAAAAAGTAGTACAGAGCTGTGGGTTTTGGTGAAATGATTAGGTAGAGTTGATATCAGCTCTCTGAAAAGTTGAATGATGAATCCAACCACCATCAAAATATGAGAGAGTTCTTACAGCGCGACTTACCGGCTTCCATGATTTTCAGGAGAGACTACCAATGCTTTCGATGCGAAAACAGGCTGTGATACTTGCTCTAGTTACTTGTTGTTATAGTTTCCTGAATGAGACTGCTTTGTTACAGGCAGAAGATTGGCCTCAATTCCGCGGTCCGAATTGTTCGGGAGTCTCCTCGGCAAAAAACGCGTTACCGGCGGAATTCAGTGACCAGAAAAATGTCATCTGGTCGGAGAAACTTGGAGATGGCATCGGTTGCCCTGTTGTTGCTGCGGGGCGTGTCTTTACCTCAGGTATGGTGGGTAAAGACAAAGTCGCACTCTATGCCTTCGATGCCAAGACCGGGAAAAAACTGTGGGAGCGTGTCTGGAAGACCGGCGAACTGCTCGAAATTCATAAGACCAACAGCTTTGCCGCAACCACACCGGCTGCCGACGACGAACGCGTTTACTTTTACTTCAGCACACTCGGCATGTTGGCCGTCGATGCAGAAACAGGAGCTGACATCTGGCAGAAGAAACTTCCTGTGCCTTATTTTGTATTCAAATGGGGGGCGGGCATGTCTCCTACGCTTTATAAAGATTTGGTACTCTTCTGTCAGGACGATGACCTGGCGCCTGCGTTCTATGCATTCGACAAGGCAACCGGAAAGATTGTCTGGAAAGATGATCGCAGCGATCAGGCTGTGAACTATTCCCATCCCGTTATTTGTGAAACCGACAAAGGAGACGAGATTGTTGTTGCCGGTACCGGTAAGTTAATCGGTTACGATCCGAAAACCGGTAAGCGGCTCTGGAGTGCCCGTACATTGTTACGTAATATTAAAACGACTCCCGTCAGCCGTGATGGCATTATCTACGTTGCACTCCAAAGTGGTGGCATTGCCAACCAGTGGCTGGCTTCCATCGATCGCTGGGAGACAGGTAACAGCGATGGGAAAGTGACCAAAGACGAAATTCAGGCGTTTGTGGGTAAAGTCAAAGTTCCCGAGGCCTTCTATAAAAAGACATTTGATCGTGGAGACCTGAATAAAGATGGTGCACTGGAAGGTAAGGAACTGGACATCGCGTTTCTTCCACCGGGTAATGAGGCAGGTGCGAAGTTTGGAGAAGAACCGGCACAGCAGTTTATCCTGGCAGTGAAAGGTGGTGGTAGAGGTGATGTGACCAAATCACATTTACTCTGGAAACATCCAACCAAACACACCGATCATATTGTCTCGCCTCTGGTAACGGCAGATCGCATGTTTCTGGTCAAGGGGGGCGGGATTTCAACCTGTTATGAAGTGGGGAAAGGCAAGAAGCTCTGGGGGCCCAAGCGAATTCAAAATGAAAGTGAATATTTTGCTTCGCCGATTTTTGGCGATGGGAAGATTTATGTCGCTGGCGAGAACGGCAAGATCGTTGTGTTAGAAGATGGCCCGGAGCAAAAGATTCTCGCTAAGAACGACATGGGCGATTCCATTCTGGGTACTCCCGCGATTGCCGACGGTCGGATGTTTGTTCGCACACGCAGCAAGTTGATTTGTGTGGGTGAGAAGTAAGTATTCAATATGCGGAAGTTAATTGTGAATTCAGGCTACAATGTGTTGAGCAACATTTTTGTAACATTTATGAGCTCTGCTGTGGTCATGCTCATGCTAAGTCTGAATTCTGCTCTGTCTGCTGAGGTGAATTCTGCCAAACCGGTTCTCGTCCATTATATGCCCTGGTACGCTTCCAAGCCTGTCAGTGGCGAATGGGGATGGCACTGGACGATGGGTCGTTTTGATCCCGAAAAAATTCGCAGTAATGGTCAGCGCGAGGTGGCCTCTCATGATTATCCGCTGATTGGTCTCTATGATTCGAATGATCCCGATGCGCTGGAATGTCATGTGCTTCAGATGAAAATGGCTGGCATCAATGGCGTGATCGTTGACTGGTATGGAATTTCTGACTTTCGGGACTATGGTCACATTCACCGCAATACACGTCATCTGGTCAAATTTATCAAACAAGCGGGACTCAAATTTGCGATCTGTTATGAAGACCAGACGATCAAGCATATGCTCGAGAACAAATTCATTTCGCAGCAGGACGCGGTTGCCCGCGGAAAGGATGCTTTCAAATGGCTTGACGAACATTGGCTTGCCGATGATGCGTATGTCAAAATTCAGGGCCAGCCGATTCTTCTGGTTTTTGGGCCTCAGTATTATCACAAAGCAAATTGGCTCCAGCTCAAAGCTGGTTTGTCTCTGCCTCCCCTGCTCTTTGGTTTGCCGCATCTGACAAAATCGGCAGGCTTTGATGGTATGTTTCTCTGGCCTCCTGTCTCAGGGGGGAAAACAGTGACTCCCGATGAGTGGCAAAAACAACTTCGTTTGCATTATGACAAATCATCGGCAGAGCCGGTTCTTGCCGTAGCCTTTCCCGGTTTTCATGACATTTACGAGCAAGCTGGTTTACATAAGAGTTATGGATTGATTGAAGCGCGGGGTGGCAAGACCCTGGAGGAATCGTTGAAACTGGCTGCAGAGAGTGACTCCCCCCTGATTCAGATTGCAACCTGGAATGATTACGGCGAAGGAACCATAGTTGAACCTGATACAAAACGTGGCTATCAGTCTCTGGAAATGATCCAGAACTTCATCAAGTCACAGGACAGCAATGTCACGACTGCAACTGCCAATGATTTACGATTGCCAGCGCGACTGTATCAACTGAAAAAACAGTATCAAAAACAACCAGATGAGTTACAAAAACTAAAAAAAGCGGCGGCGTTTCTATTTGCGAGTCAGTATGACGCGGCACGTGAAATTCTTGAGTCTTACCCGCTAAAAACCCGTTGAATTTGTTCTCAGCAACGACAGCATTTGGCATACTTGTGAGCCATTCTCTGTACTGAATGATCCCGAGGCTTGATTTCCTGTTGAAATTCGCTATTATGCACAATCGATTGTGCAAAGGGGTTATATGAGTCATTCTGCGAACAAACAGATTACATTAAAACAGGTGGCAGAAGCGGCTGGAGTGAGCGTTTCAACGGCTTCTCGGGCTCTGGCGGGGAAAGCGGAAGCCTATCGAATCAGTCGTTCAACTGAACGCTCAGTGCAAGCGGCGGCGAAACGATTGCAGTTTCAACCCAGTCTGTTGGCGAAATCTTTGCGCTCTCAACGTACCAAATTACTGGGTGTGGTCCTGCCCAACATCGCCAACCCGTTTTTTGCAGCGATCGCCCGAGAAATCACATTAGCGGCAGAAGAGGATGAGTTCTCAGTGCTCCTGGCAGACAGCCAGGAAAATGGCGAGACTGAAGTGCATCTAGTCGAGCAATTGCAGGCTCGACAGATTGAAGGTCTGGTGGTGTGTCCCGTCGGGATTCAAAATCAGCACCTTACCAAAATTATCAGACAGAACTTGCCTCTGGTGTTAGTAGACCGAGGATTTGCACACAAAAATTTAGTCACGGTGACCTCTGATCATCGTGAGGGGGCTCGTGCAGCGACAAAGTTATTAACTGAGCAGGGACACCAGCAGATTGGCGTATTACAGGGGCTACCCGATACATTGCCGAACACGGAGCGTTTAAGAGGTTACCGTGAAGAACTCAAACGTTGCGGGGGCGCCTTTGATCCGACATTGATTGCAGGAAATCATTTCGATGAATCCTCGGGCTATCAGGCCGCACATCAACTATTATCCGCTCATCCTGAGATCACTGCGCTGTTTGCATTCAGTAACCAGAATGCCTTAGGGGCACTGCGGGCGGCTGCGGAACTGGGACGTAAGATTCCCGACGATCTTTCATTGATTGCCTTTGATGATCATCCTTTTGCCGCCTATCTGGCCGCACCGCTCACATCGGTTTGTCAGGATGTAAGTCAATTGGGGCGCGTTGCCGCGAGCTTGCTGATGGAACAAATCAAAACCGGAAAACAACCTACAGAAAAACAACATCGTATTCCTGTCGAAATCATTAATCGATCTTCGATTGCAAAAGTCGAGTGAACATAAATAAAACAACTCTGAGAAAGGTTTCAAGAAAATGAATCAAAATGCGAAGTCGCTCAACTATCGTTACTCATGGCTCGTTTGTAGTTTTTTTTGTTGCACATTGTTATGGATGAGTGCGACATTGGAGGCAGAGGAACCAGAGCGTCCTGTCCCACTGATCTTTGATACCGATATCGGAAATGACGTAGATGATGTCCTGGCGCTAGGCATGATTCATGCACTCGAAGCCCGTGGCGATTGTAAATTGCTGGCCGTTACGATTACGAAAGACAATCCACTGGCTGCATCGTTCACTGACGCGGTGAATACGTTTTATGGCAAAGGTGAAGTTCCGATTGGCATCTGTCGGAGTGGGGTAACACCCACAACAGGCAAGTTTAACAAACTGGCTCAACAAAAAGACAACGGCAAATTACGCTATCCCCATGATTTGAAAGATGCCAAGCAGATCCCCGATGCTGTAACGGTCTTACGCAAAGCATTGGCTGGCGCGAAAGATAGTTCAGTGGTCATTGCACAAGTCGGTTTTTCGACCAATCTGGCGAATTTACTGAAATCGACCAGAGATGACATCAGTCCGTTGACTGGAAAACAACTGGTGAAACAAAAAGTGAAGCTGCTTTCGATCATGGCGGGGGCGTTTGAAAAAATTCCCAGAAAAGGGAAACTGGTTGATCATCTCGAGTATAATATTATTAAGGATGTCCCAGCCGCGCAAAAGCTGGCTCAGGAATGGCCGACACCCGTTGTGTGGAGTGGTTATGAAATTGGTCTATCGGTACCCTATCCGCATGAAAGCATCGAAGAGGATTATAATTACACGCCTCATCATCCGTTAGCCGAGGCATACATTCTGTATAACCCTCCGCCTCACAATCGTCCGACCTGGGATTTAACGAGTGTGCTTTATGCGGTCTTTCCTCATCGCGGGTATTTTGGTCTTTCGGATTCAGGCGATGTCGATGTCAAAGACAATGGTCTGACGACATTTAAGAAAAACGATCAAGGTCGTCACCGCTATTTAAAGCTGAATGATGCCCAACGCCAGCGGCTGATCGAAGCGCTCGTGCAGCTTTCCAGTCAACCACCTGCAAAATAGAAGCGAAGATTGTTTAATGGCTGAGAAGCAACAAGCGAAGATCACTGTCGTCGGTTCCATCAACATGGATTTGATGATCCGTGCGTCAAATCTGCCACTCCCTGGTGAGACGGTCATTGCTGATTCTAAAGTGGAAAATCCGGGAGGCAAAGGTGCGAATCAGGCGGTGGCAGCAGCCCGCATGGGCGCGGAAGTCACAATGATTGGCTGTGTGGGAGATGACAGTTTTGCTACGCAATTGTTGCAGAACCTTGCAGAAGAAAACGTTGATACATCGCGCATTATACGGCGAGAGAATACCGCCAGTGGTGTCGCAGTAGTGATGGTGGAAGAGAGTGGCGAGAATGCGATTCTCGTTGTGCCTGGTGCCAACGCTCTGGTCAATCAGCAGGAGATCGAACAAGCTAGAGAGGTGATATACGGCAGTGATGTTTTGCTGATGCAATTGGAGGTGCCGCAGGAGATCGTCGCGTATACAACACAGATCGCACGCGATGCGGGAGTGCCTGTGATTCTCGATCCGGCGCCTGCTCCGCTTGAATGTTGTGCCGATTTATTGAATGTCGATTTGATTTGCCCCAATCAATCCGAGGCGGCGGCATTGCTGGGGAAACCGGTTGAGTCAATGGACGATGCGGTGTCGCTGATGAAAGAACTGATACAGCTTGGCCCGAAACAGGCAATCATCACGATGGGGGAACAAGGGGCAGTTCTGTTTGACGGAGAGACCATTCAAACAGTGCCGTCATTTGCCGTAGAAGCCATCGATTCTACAGCTGCCGGTGATGCGTTTGCAGCGGGAATAGCCGTTCGCCTGGCAGAGCATGCGAGTTTGATCGAAGCGGTACAGTTTGCTTCCGCCGCGGGTGCGTTGGCTGCATCGGGCGCAGGAGCACAAACAGCGATGCCGACACGAGAACAGATCGAAACACTTTTAAAACGACAATAAGAGGGACGCTCAAATGAACGAGTTCAGAAGACATTGGCATTATAGTTTATTGTTGGCATTCTGTTGCCTGCTGATGAGCTGCACAGAAAACAGTGATCAGAAAGCTGAGCAGGTTGACGTCAATTCGGGAGATAAAAAACCACGGATTGCTTTAATCATGAAGTCACTGGCGAACGACTTTTTTTCTTCCATGGCGGAGGGAGCTAAAAAACATCAACAGCAACAAGGGGATGAATATGAACTCATTGTGAACGGAATCAAGGATGAGCGAGATCTCAGTCGTCAGGTGGCACTCGTTGAAGAAATGGTAGCTAACGGCGTGGATGCAATTGTGATTGCCCCCGCGGATTCAAAAGCGCTGGTTCCTGCTCTCCGTCGCGCGCGGGAAGCGGGGGTGGTGGTCGTAAACATCGATAATAAGCTGGATCAGGAAATCCTGGAAGCGGAAAAAATTTCAATTCCCTTCGTTGGGCCCGATAATCAAGCGGGAGCCAAAAAGGTGGGCGATTTCCTGGCTTCGAAGCTGAAGTCGGGTGATGAAGTGGTTGTATTAGAAGGCATCCGAACCTCATTTAACGGAACACAGCGGCGACTTGGTTTTGAGGCGGCGATGCAGGATGCGGGAATCAAGATTGTAGACAGTCAGTCGGCACAATGGGAAATGAGTATGGCGAATACTCTGGCCCTTTCGATGCTTAGCGAGCATCCGAATGTCAAAGCGATTCTGGCAGCGAATGACAGTATGGCTCTGGGGGCATTAGCGGCCGTCAAGAATAATAACAAGACTGGCGAGGTGGCCATTGTCGGATTTGATAATATCGCCGCCGTTCAACAGGCAATTCGGGATGGCCAGATCCTGGCGACGGCCGACCAGCATGGTGGTGAGCTGGCGGTGTTTGGAATTGAACACGCATTGCGTTTGATAGAGGACCCGGATGCGAAAGTTGAAGATCGCGAAACCCCCGTCGATCTCATTACCGCTGAGGTTCTGAAATGAATGGTGAGTCGCAGCCGCTCCGTCTTACCGTCCGCGGACTGTGCAAGGATTACGTTGTACGGGTATTGGATAACGTGCAGTTTGAACTCAAAGCAGGTGAAATCCACGCGCTGCTGGGAGCCAATGGTGCGGGCAAAAGTACGCTCTGTCGGATTATCGCCGGTTTGACGCTAGCAACTTCGGGCAGCATGACTCTGAACGGCGAGTTGTACAATCCCCGCGATAAACGCTCTGCCGAGTCGTTGGGTGTCCAGATTGTACAACAGGAACTGAATCTGATTCCGACGTTGACTGTCGCTGAAAATCTATTACTGGGACGCTTTCCACAGCGGTGTGGGATCGTCAATCGAAAGTTACTCCATGCACATGCACGAGTGGCTTTGGATCGATTCGGGTTAAACGATATCGACACCAATCAAATGGCGGGTAGCCTCGGTGTTGGCCAGCAACAGATGCTGGAAATCGCAGCGGCCCTGGATCGGAATTGTCAGGTGTTGATTCTGGATGAACCGACGGCGGCATTGAGTGCTGGTGAAACCGAGCGGCTGTTTACGCGGCTCTCTGAACTGAGAAAGAATGGTGTTGGTATTATTTATATCAGTCATCGGCTGGATGAAATCGCTCAGATTGCCGACCGTCTGACTGTGTTGCGAGATGGCAAATATGTAAACACTCATAAGGTGGATGAGTTCAAACCGATCGAACGAGTGATTGATCTCATGACGGGAGAAACAGGGACGGCGCAGCACGCAATTCAGAATCATCGGTCTTATGCAACGAACCAGGAAATGATTCGTGTTTCCGGATTGGGGCGCGCGTCCGTGGTTCAAAATGTGAATTTTTCAGTCAAAGCGGGCGAACGTTATGGAATCGCCGGTCTGGTGGGATCGGGGCGTACTGAACTGTTACGGTTGATATTTGGGGCTGACCGAGCGGACAGCGGAGAAATTTTTTTACGGGGGGAATCATCGGCTTATCAGTTTGACCATCCTCATACAGCAGTCTCACAACGACTGGCAATGGTAACAGAAGATCGCAAGCAAAACGGGTTGTTACTTTCACAATCGATTCGGGTGAATACGACACTCTCCAGCATGGATTTGCTGGCTGGTTCCGTTGGTATCATCAATCGAAGCCAGGAAAGAAAGCTCGTCGAAGCACAGCGGGACACGATGCAAATTCACGCCCGCAATATTGAGCAAACTGTGAGTACGCTGAGTGGTGGCAATCAACAAAAGGTGACCGTGGCAAAGTGGTTGTTAAAAGACGCCGACGTGTTTCTGTTTGATGAACCGACTCGCGGCATTGATGTGGCAGCCCGCAGAAAGATTCATCAGCTATTCGACAAGCTTGCTAAACAAGGTAAGGCACTCATTATTGTAAGCAGTGATCTGGAAGAACTGTTCGAGACCTGTGATCGCATCGGCGTGATGTCGGCGGGGAAACTGGTTTCAGAATATACCCGCGAAACATGGTCCTACGACGCGATCATGCAAGATTGCTTTTCAGGATACACACAACCAGAGACTCATCTTGTTCCAGGATCAAACGTATGAACGACTCCCCTGCCCCTGTTTCCGAGACGACTTCTGCTTCACGCTCTGTCAGCGGAAACCTGATGTCTTCGCTCCTGCAATACGTGGGATTGCTGGGTGTGCTGGCGCTGTTGGTTCTGATCTTCAGTCTGATGAGCCAGAATTTTCTGTCGCAGCAGACTTTGATCACGATTGCCAATCAAATTCCTGACCTGACAGTGATTGCCGTTGGGATGACGCTGGTACTGATTATCGGTGGCATTGATTTGTCGGTGGGTTCGCTGTTGGCACTCTCTTCAGCCGTATTGGGGGTGTTGATGGTTAACTATGGCTGGCCGCTTTGGGCGGCGGTTCCCATCTGTCTGGGAGTGGGGGCGTTTTGTGGCGTGTTGAATGGTGTGATCAGCGTGAAAGCGAGTATCCCATCGTTCATCGTTACATTGGGCATGCTGGAAATGGCACGCGGCAGTGCCTATCTGATGACAGATTCACAGACAAAATACATTGGCTCTTCGATTGAATGGATTGGCGTGCCAATGAAGGGCCTCGCATTCTCTCCTGCGTTTCTGTTATCGCTGGTCATCGTTGCGGCGGGACAATATTTGCTCACACGGACTGTGTTTGGCAGATACTGCATCGCCATTGGCACAAACGTGGAAGCAGTGCGCATGTCGGGCATCCGCACAGCTCCCTACTCAATCACCGTGTTCACAATCAGCGGTTTGATGTGTGGTTTAGCTGGCATCATGCAAACTTCCAGACTTTCCACTGCCGACCCCAACGCCGCCGTCGGATTAGAACTGGCGGCCATCGCAGCCTGTGTGATCGGCGGTACCAGCCTGATGGGCGGTCGCGGTTCGGTGATCAATACGTTCTTCGGTGTGCTAATCATCGCCGTCCTGCAAACAGGGCTGGCTCAGGTTGGGGCTTCGGATCCGATTAAACGTGTGATTACGGGAGCGGTGATCATTGTCGCGGTGTTACTGGACGCCGCTCGACAGCGGTGGAAGCGGCGTGGGTGAGTTGGCTTTGATGTGGTTGTTTCACTACCACGAAAGATACAAAAGTTTGGGTTGTTGGGTTTGTTAGTTCAACGCACTGTCGGCCTAAAGAATGAGCCGACAGTGGCACTTGCATATTTTAAGAAATTACTTTTGCCTTACATCCTCGTTTATTTAAACCGCAGCGAATACAGATCCGCGTCTTTGAGTTTGATTTTCATGCGGATTGGTTTGCCGGCGAGTTGGCTGACGTCGGAACCATTTTTCCAGTGAACGGAGCGTGAGAGTGTGTCGCCGAAGAGTTCGATGCCCTCTTTTTCTGTGAAGCCGGGGATCGGTTTGCCGTCTGGGGTTTGTAATTCGACGACAATGGAACCGGCGGCGGAGGTGGCGAAGTTGAACAGCAGTTCTTTACCCTTGAACGTGAAGGGTTTAGTGATGATCTCTCCTCCCTTCATCGGTGCTTTTAGAGAGACAAAGCCGTCGATTCGCATCGTGTAGCGTCTCAGTTGATTGCTTGTTCCGGTCCAGTAGCCCTCGGAAGCATAGAGAGAAAGTTCATTCGGAGCACCTTCGGTGGTAGATTTGGTTTCGACCATTTGCCAGGCAATGTATTGATTGCCGTAGGCCCAGGTGTCGTTGCGTTCGGGGCCGGGACGCAGGAAGGCTTCCTGCCAGCGTTTGAATTTCACGCCGTCACGGCTGGTCATGAAAAGGGCTTCGGTAATGGCCATGCCATAACGATCAGAAATGGAAGAACGCATCTTACGATGTTTCGCATCGGGCAGCGCTTCCATCGATTTTGACCAGCCACGTTCGATGTAACGTGTGGGCAAGCCGATCAGAATGTGGGGAGCACGATAGTAGGGTTTGATTTGATTCGTATAGAGATGCTCGGGTGGTGCATCGCCATAAGTCAGGTTCTGGGGCTTGCTCCAATTCAGTAAGTCTTCAGAGGTCGCGGTACGGATATCGCGATAGCCGGCCGGCTTCCAGACTTTATCAGTGGTGCCGGCTGTAAAATAACGCCAGTAGGCGCGGTATTTTTTGATGGTGGGATCCCAGAACGCCAGGTTTTGTGAATCGAAGGCACCATGGGTAATCACCGGTTTATCAATCATGAGCGACCAGTGAATGCCATCTGGTGATTTCAGGACGAGCAGACCTTTGGGACCGCGGGAGCGCAGAATGGCCTTGTATTTGGCATCAGCAGTACAGTTCGGGTTTTCGTCTTTGAAGACGGCGGGATGCACGGGATCGGGTTGGGCATCTTTCATCCAGTCGCGACGTTCAAGCCCGATCACGATGTTGTTGTCTTTGGAGCCACCTTTCGGAAAAGCAAACAGGCCGAGATCAGGACGTTTCCAGTGGATTCCATCATCACTCTCAGCATAGCAGGTGAAGTTACTGGGATTGGGGCCGAGTTTTCCCTGCTGCACGTTGAGCTGCCAGGCTTTGTAGTACATACGATATTTGTCGCCGTCTTTGAAAATACTCTGATAGCCGCAGCCACTCCCTTCCCAGGGGGCATCATAGGTGAATACAACTCCCTGCGGAATGGGATGATGCAACACAAAGCGGGTCTCTGGTGAGCGCGATTCAATTAAGGTGTCATCCACCATTAATTCCAGTTGCGAGCCAATATTAATAGGTTCGGCTGCGAAGCTGATGCTTGAGGTGATGATGATCAAAAGTGAGAGGCAGAGGGCCAGCAATCGCTTCATGATGATGTTCCTGATTGATGTTATCTTGCGGCTGATGGATGAGGAGAGGACTTCTATTCTATCGAAAATTCTGACTGGATAGAAAGCCAAAGGGAAGTGATTCGACCACGAAATATACGAAAGGGATTGAGGTTTTGGGCGTCATTCGCGTGGAGCAGTCAGTATTAGCAGTTGTGTGAAAATTTTTCGAAATATTTTGTAAAAACTAGCGAACCTTTTTACGGATATCTTGTTGTATTAAATACACTAAGGTATTCTTGTTCTTAACAAGAAAAAATAAAAAAATTTAGGAAGAAAAGGATTTAGTATGAGTCGATCAGCAAGATCGCAACTGGCGAAAACAACATTAGAAGTGGTAGAAAAAGGTCGCTATGTGAATCCGCAAGGGGAATTGGTGGCGATTCAAGCGGAGGTGGAAGCATGTAATGCTGGGGCCGAGCATTTTGATCCAGAGCAACTGGATCAGATTAGACGTGACGTGTCTGAACAGCCGCGATCGTTTACGAGTACCAGTTTCCGTCTCGTGAATGAAACAACTTTAGAAGGCGCTCGTGAACTTTGTTCTGAAGAAGATTGCAGCAAAATAGGTGTACTCAATTTTGCGTCAGCTAAAAATCCTGGCGGTGGTTTCCTAGGAGGTAGTCAGGCACAGGAAGAAAGCTTGGCTCGGAGTTCAAGCTTATATAGTTCGTTGAATCTGTTTTTTGAAGAATACTATGATACACATCGGAATCTGCGGAGTGCCTTTTACTCAGATCGGATGATTTTCTCGCCAGGTTGTCCTGTGTTTCGTGATGACGCTGGTGCCTTTCTGGAAGCAAGTTACCAAGTGGACTTCCTGACCAGTGCAGCTCCGAATGCGGGGGCCATTCAGAAAAATGAACCTGATAAAGTTGATGCGATCCCGCAGTTATTCAAAACACGGATGGATAAAGTGCTGGCTTTATTCGCGGCAAAAGGCTGTGATGCGCTGGTTCTGGGGGCTTGGGGGTGTGGCGTTTTTCGAAATTGTCCTAAGATGGTGGCAGAGAATTTTTATGAATTTCTGTGTGAAGGTTCTCCATATTTTGGTCGTTTCAAGCAGGTTCGATTTTCTGTATTCGATCGGACGAAGGAAAAACCGATCTTTAAGGCGTTTGATCAATTCTTTGCAGAACTACTTTAACAATTCAGATTTGTGTGGATAAAAAATGAGGTCGGTCACCGAATAAAAAAATCACTCGAAAATTCAAGGATATTTTTTGAACAATTCGGCGTCTCGGGGTAAGATGCACGTTCCCACTTCTTTGACCGACTCAAATTTAGGAATTATAGGCTATGGCCGCTGTTGATAGTAATCTGGTGGATACCAAACTAACACAATTGAACCTCAGGTTATCGCCTGATATTAATTATCGACTGGAAACGATGTTTCCCAAAATTGAAGGGATGTTTGCTAACAGCGGGATTAAGAAAAAGTTCAAACTGGTGCAGCGTGTGGAACCGTTGTTGAAAGAGTTGCTTATGGAAAATGAGGAAGTGCTCTTTATTTCCAAAGGGAATCAGTCCTCTGTTTCTGAGCAGTTTTTTATGGGTGCACTCTGGGCACAAACGATTAATCATACGGTGGTGGTGCTCACGAATTTAAGACTGCTTTGTATTAGGACCAATGGCAAGGGAAAACCAAAACGAACCTTCTGGTCGATTTACTATAGCCAAATTAAGGAGTTGAAAAGTACGATCTTTGGAAACGCAAAAATTTGTCTGAAAGATGGCAAGAATCTGAACTATTCCGGTTTTCCCAAAATTGATCGCAAGACGATGCGGGCGGTGTTTCTGGATGCCTACAAATTGTTTGAAGAAAAAGGCTTTGATCCCGAAGTTTCTCAATCTCGCGAGAAACTGTGCGGCAATTGTTTTGATGTTGTTCCGAAACACAATTATGAGTGTGAAAGCTGTGGAGCCACTTTCTGGAAACCATCGGAGATCGGTATCCGTAGCTTTGTCTTCCCGTCTTGGGGTGACTTTGTCATGAAACATTATTCTGTGGCATGTGCTGAGCTACTCGGGTTTATGATCTTACTTATGGCAATCGCATTTGCAGTTTCAGATGGAGAGTATGGTTTTGCTGTATTCTTGTTTGTTATCGCTAATGGCGCTGACGCAGCAATTACTGCACAAATTGCTGCGAAAGGATTGCATCTCAAGAAGGTTCCCAGAGAAGCATGAGCGATCTTAATTGAAGCTCTGCATTTCAAAACCGCGCTGGTGAAAATGGATTCGCGTCAATGTGCGTGGGTTGGTCTTGCACGATCTCGGCAATTAATTTTCCTGTGGCGGTGGCCAAACTCATTCCGAGCATATTATGGCCGGTGGCGAGATAGGCATTCGTGAGATTGGGAACGCGGCCGATAATCGGCAGGCTATCCCAGGTCATGGGACGCCAACCGAACCATGTTTCCTGTTCGCGCTCTGTGAAGGGGGCAATCAGATAAGGCTCTGCAGATGTGCATAATTGAGCAATGCGATGCTTGGGGATTGAGGTGTCATAGCCTGCGAATTCCATCATTGACCCTAGACGATAGCCGTTTTCGAATGGTGAGACACCTACTTTATGCTCTGGAAACAGCATTGGATATTGTGGGCACGGCTCCGGCCGCTGCATCGTGACTGAGTAACCTTTGCCCGGCTGGATTGGAATCTGACATTCCAATTCCGCTGAGAATTGCGGGCTCCACGCACCTGTGGCAAAAATGATACGATCAGCGTCCATTTCTCCACACGAAGTATTCAGATGTGTGATCTGCTCATTCGATTTTCGAAGCTCTTGTAACTCGCAATTCTCGACGAATTTGACGCCTCTTTCTTTGAGATGGTCTACCCACTGTGAATTGAGTAAGTCCGGTCGCACGGAAGTATCGGACGGATAATAATAGGCACCTGCAAGATCGTGTTTTAGTGCGGGGTCAAATGCGGGGAGATCATGGCCTTTAATACAGTGGGCCTTCACCTCAAAGTGCTCGGACAGAATTTGATCTGTCTTCGAGAATTCGTGCATTCCTTTTTCGGTTTGCAACACATAGAGCAGTCCTTTTTCTGTCCATTCACAATCAAGCTGCTCTTCTTTGATGAGTTTGCGATATTCGACCATTGAAGAGTCTAGAATTGATTTGAGATGATTCCCCGAGGCGAGCATCTGGCGATGAGTGCAGCGTCTGGCGAATTGCCACATCCAGTTCCATAGAGCCGGGCTCAATCGTGGTTTGACACGAAAGGGGGCATGGGGAGTAAACAGTGATTTCAGAGCGACGCGAAATGCTCCCGGTTCTGTGAGAGGCAAGACGTGACTTGGACAGATATACCCACAGTTTCCATACGAGCAAGCGCCCGCGATCGACTTTCGGTCTATGACGGTAACCTGGATGCCTGTTTTTGACAGATAGTGAGCACAAGCAATTCCAATGATTCCCGAGCCGACAACAATCGCTGTTTTGGGTTCCGAGGAGACATTCATGATTGGCCTTCAACAGTGATTCCAAATCGAAATGGATCATTGGGTTGTTGGATGAGTTGTCCTTCTCCGCAGATATAAGCGTTACCAGTGATGGTGGGGACAATGTGGCCATCATTTATGTCGCAATAGGTGGCAAGAAAACGACTGCCGATAATACTTTCCTGAATCCAGGGTTCATTCGGCTTTAGTTTTCCGTCAGCAGCCAGACAAGCAAGTTTGGCACTGGTGCCGGTACCACAGGGGGAACGATCATAGGCACCACCGGGGCAATAAACGAAATTACGACTGTTTGCATCAGGGAATTCTGCAGGCCCGAAGAATTCAATGTGATCAATCTCTTCGTCATCTGCCCCGGTGATCTGTTGACGTTTCAGCTCTGATCTGATCAGTCGAGCCGCTTCAGTAAGTGGTCTCACATTTTCTAGCGTGAGTGCAACAGGTGATTGTTCAATCAGGAAAAACCAGTTCCCACCCCAGGCGATGTCACCAACAACCGTTCCTAAATCGGAAACATTCAGACTGACCTTTTGTCGAAAGCGATAACTGGGAACATTATGAATTGCAACTTTGTTAGGCGAGAGAAGACTGGCTTCGACAACCCCGACAGGTGTCTCTAACCGACAGATACCGAGTTCCACGCTCCCCTGATAGGCAAGAGTGACAGCCACCCCCATCGCACCATGACCACACATGCCCAGATAGCCGGTATTATTGAAGAAGATGACGCCCGCCGCACAAGTGGAATCGACAGGCTCACAAAGTAAAGCACCTACGACTGCCTCTGATCCACGTGGTTCACTAATCACCGCGCTACGATAGTTGTCAAATTCTTCTTTAAAGCGTTGCAAGCGTTCCGACAGAGAGCCACTACCCAGGTCTGGTCCTCCTCCGACGATGACACGTGTTGGCTCTCCTTCAGTATGTGAGTCGATGATGCGCATAATAGGCTCCTCGCGATTTAAGTGTTCGAACCTGGCCACATACTCCACCATTTTCTGAATTGTTCCCACTGCGAGCGAATAAAATTCTGTTGACTGGGACTGAGTGCATCCGATTTGTAGAAGTGATGTTCATACTTCGGATTGCCTTCCAGCACCATCAGATACTTGTAGTACAACACAAGGTCCGGGCCTTCATCATAAGTAGCAAGTACATTGAGTGCTTCCGTGAGTTCGAGTGCGAGTTTTCTCGCTTCTGCATCACCGGCGGCTGCCTGTTCGCAGAGTTCGATCAGACGCAGAGTTTCTTTTGGTAACGCATTACCGACACCTGTAATAGCACCGCTTGCGCCACAATGTACGTAGCCATGAAAGACCTGAGTATCTACACCTGCAATCAGCACAAGGTCCGGATCGCTATGAGTAATATGCTCAGCGGCGTAGCTCAGTGATTCCGCACCCCCGAATTCTTTGAATCCCACGAGATTGGAATAATCGCGGCGCAGATCGAAAAATAGATCCGCTTTCGTTTCGAAGCCATAATAGGGACTGTTATAAATCACAGCAGGAAGTTCACCGCCCGCTTTCAAGATAGCTGCAAAGTGATCACGCTGTGCTGTGGTCGAGGTGCCACGTGACAAGACACGTGGTATGACCATCAGTCCTGCCGCTCCAGTTTCTTTTGCGTGACTGGCAATCGCCACCGCGCGTTGCGTGTTTTGTGCTCCAGTGCCTACGACGACTGGTATGCCTGCTTCCACCAGTTGACGTACCCCTTCTCTGCGTTGTTCATCGGTGAGTAAGGGCCAGTCGCCCATAGAGCCACAGTAGACAACAGCCCGCATTCCGGCCGCGATGAGTTCACGACCTTTTTTGACTAGAGACTCAAAGTCAGGAAGACCATCAGCAGAACATGGTGTCATTAGAGCAGGAATACATCCGCGAAATACGTGTGCCTTATCAGTCACATCAGTTCTCCTTGTCGAAGCGTTTCGATCTTTAGCTTAATCGCGGCGCGATCCCGCTGAATACGAATTCAGAATACTGTATATGTTATGTCTAAAATTGTGCGTTGTCTTGACTAAGAGTCGACATTCAACTTAAAAAAGCGCACAATTATGAAATGGAGACAAACTCATGATTTATGAAATGCTAAGCCAACTTGATCCCCCCTTTACGGGTGAGGAGTTGTTTGATCACTTATCAGACATTGTTTTTTTCATCAAGAACGAGCGAGGGGAATATTTAGTTGTCAATAACACGCTTGTGGATCGTTGTAACGTTCAAGACAAGCGACAATTAATTGGATGCACTGCAGCCGAGGTACTTCCCGCGCCGCTGGGAACCAGTTTTGTGGCGCAGGACCTGTCGGTATTGCAAACGGGACAGCCGATTGTTTCGCAATTAGAACTGCATATTTACGCTTCAGGAGATGTGGGATGGTGTCTGACGACCAAACTCCCTTTACGAAAACGAAAAACCGGCACTGTTGTGGGATTGGTTGGTGTCTCCCAGGACCTACATTTGCCTGATATGACGACAGAAGCGTATCAGCACCTCGCAGCAGCGATTTCTTATGCTGAAGAACATCTGGCAAAGCCTCCCACAGTTGATGAACTGACTAAGATTGCTGAAATGTCACACTATCAACTCAACCGACGTATGCGTCATGTTTTTGGTCTGACTGCAGGTCAATGGCTTTTGAAATTGCGCATTGATCGTGCACGACAGGCACTGAGGGAGACTGAGGCATCGATTGCTTCCATCGCGTTGAGTGTGGGTTACTCCGATCAGAGTGCCTTCACACGTCAGTTTCGTCGTACAACGGGAATATCACCCCGCGACTATCAGAAGTCGAGAGATTACAGCTGATTAAAACAATTGTTGCTCGCTCACGATTATGCTATTCTGCGTATCGGGTCAATTGTTTTGGGTTTTAAAAGATCACTGTAAAGAATGTGAGGCGATTCAATGAGCCGTGCGCTGTTAGTCATCGACGTGCAAAATGAGTATTTTACTGGAGCATTGCCCATTACCCATCCCGCGGGGCATCTGGAAAAGATTTTGGAGGCGATGGATGCAGCGGCAGGTTCTGTACCAACCGTTGTGATACAACATTATTTTCCAGATTCAGATAAGCCGTTCTTTCAAAAAGGAACGCCGGAATGGGAACTACACCCTGAGGTAGCATCTCGTTCGTATGACCATCTAGTTCAGAAGACATTACCGGGAAGTTTTACAAGTACCGATTTAGAAGAATGGTTGCGTGATCGTGGTGTGGATACCATCACAATTGCAGGATACATGACGCATATGTGCTGTGACACAACAGCGCGACAGGCAGTACACCTGGGATTTACCGTTGAGTTTTTGGGTGATGCGACGGGGACACTCTCTCTCTCGAACTCCGCAGGAGAAGTGACGGCAGAAGAGTTGCATCGTTCGGTTCTCTGCGCACAGCAGATGATGTTGAGTGAAGTACTGGATGTGCAAAGCTGGACCGAGCGGATTTGATGATGATTCCTCGCATTTCTTTTGATTTGATGTCACTATTTCAGAGGTAAGCCAAGTCATGGCTAACTGATTCTATTTATGAGTCAACTACATTTCTTTCAAAACGGAGATAAAATTCACTTCCTGCTTTTTTTTGAAAATTTTCTGATGAATCTCGAGTAAAATAAGCTCAAACTTCTTTGATAACTCTATTAAGGAAGGGGGAGCCATGGAAACTGTTGACCGAGATCGAGTGGCAGAGAAATTAGGGGAATTGAATTTCTATTGGTATCCCAAAATTTCTTATCGGTTGGAAACAATGTTTCCTCGCATTGATGGGTTCTTCATTAATGTCCAAATCAGGGATAAGGTTGATTTGGTACGGCATCTTGAGCCTCTGCTGGGAATGATGCTTCTGAAAAAAGAAGTCGTTTTATTTCTCTCCAAAGGGAGTCAATCAACACTCTCCGATGTGTTTTTAATGGGCTCATTGTGGGCAGAAAGCACGTTGCATACCGTAATAGTATTTACGAATTTACGTGTGTTCTGTATTCGCACCGATAGGATGGGAATTCCTCATAAGACATTCTGGTCAATTTACTATAGCCAAATTGATGAGATCGTTTCCACGATTCTTGGCTATACAAAGATTTGCCTCAAAGATGGCAACAATTTGTGGTTTTCCGGATTTAACAAAGAAGCACAGCAAAGTATGCAGTGCCTTGTTGAGGAGATTGGACTGGAATATCGGGACAAAGGATTTGATCCTGCAGTGACTCAATCACAAGAGCAGCTTTGTGGTCACTGCTTTAGTGTGATTCCACCGAATATCTATCAGTGTGAGTGTTGTCGTGCTACCTATTGGACACCTTCCGAAGTTGGAATTCGCAGCTTTATCTTCCCTTCGTGGGGCGATATTGTGATGAGGCATTATGCATTGGCCTGCGCTGAGTTTTGTGGTTTTTTGTTATTAGTCCTGCTCACCTTAATCGCATTTTCTGAGGGGAAGTATTTCACAGGATTAGCAATTTTTTTCATCGCGAATTTGGCAGATGCCGCATTGAGCGTGCAAATCGCTACGAAAGGCCTGCACCTGAAAAAAATCCCCAAGAAATAGACAAACATTTGAGGTGTTGTCGAATCAGTGTGTACTCCAGGAGAGCCACCGTCGCTTGATGATCAAACTAATCGCAAACACAAAAGAAATACTCCAGAGTATGACCAGTAAAATTCTTAGATACCCGGCAACTGGTGTCGAAAGTCCGACACCAGTGAAGAGGGCAATATATGCAGCAACACAGGCAGGACACTTTGGCATTAATGCCAGAGCGAGCCCGGAGAGAAGACAGCTTAAAGTCGGTAGAATTTGTTTTGCAGGTTTACCGACTGTTGGTGTTTCTTTGAGAGAGGTTCTGCAGTGGCAAGATGAACTCATAATCAACTTTCTTTTGCGGAGCAACACTCGTCTAATTACTGTGCAGTCTTGTTGGTTTTATATTTATCGTGATGTCGCACCCAATCCATGGTTGTTTTCTCGTTGCGTCCGTTCGGAGTCAGATCAAGAAAATTATGTGCTCCCAGCAAAATGTCAAGACCGCGGGTATAAGTTGAATAGGTGTGATATAAGCTGCCGTCGGCTTCTTTGACGAAGACACTCAAGCCGGGCATTTCCTCTGCAACTTTCCCTGTATGTTCATAGTTGTAAAAGGCTGCTTCTTCAGCGATTTGCTCTTTTGTAAATGAGACACCAAAATCAAAGTTGAAATTGCTGCCCGCTGAAGAGACCCAGGGAAAAGCCCAACCCATTCTCTGTTTAAAATCCTGAAATTCGGCGAGAGGTGCCCGCGCGATGGCAACCAGAGAAACATCGTGGTGAGCCAGATGGAGATTGATCCCATCAAAATGATCAGCGAGAAAGGAACAGGAGACGCACCCTGCCTTCCAGCCAGGGCCGTACATAAAATGATAAACAATCAGTTGGCTGTTATCACCAAAAAGATCTGAGAGTGTTTGCTGACCAGATTCTGATTCAAACAGGTAGTCCTCTTCGACTTTGACACGTGGCAACTCTCTTCGTTGGCGCGCCAGATCGTCCAGTTCGTGCCTCACAGCTTTTTCTTTGATGAGTAATTCGCGACGGGCTTCGAGCCACTGATCGGGAGAAACAATTGCAGGGGATGACATTTGAGTTGTCCTCTTGAAATGAATGTGAAAGAAAGAAAATGCCGCCGCACGTAGATTGTCGAGAATTTGCGACGACATCTTAAATCGTTATGTATTAAGCAAAGACTGGTTCCATGCCGAGTGTTGCTCGAATTGTGGCGATTTGACCGCCGTGCACAAAATCATGTTGTGCTAATGTGTGTACGGCAGTGATTGCATCAGGGGCAATCTGCGCGATTTCTTCCGGGGATGCCTGCCAAATGGCATCGCCTTCTAAACTCTGAGCCCACTTAATCAGTCTGGTGCGGGCAGTTTCCATCCGTTTCAATAATTCTTCACGGTCGGGATAGTCGGCAGGGTTGTCACTGGGAGTCGTTCCGTTGATAAACAACTCGGTGTGTCCTTCCGGCAAACAACTGGGTTCATTGCAAAATAATGAAACGAACAAGTCGTCCGCATAAGCGACGTGGCCCATCACCCACAGGGCATGGTTCCCTGCTCCACCAGCACGCACGTGTAATTGGTCATCAGATAACGTTTCCAGTAGTCCAAGTAAAAAATTACGAGAGCGAGGCAGTTGTTCCGCAGCGTGTTCTACAATTGAGGGGGTTTGTTGTTGTGTTGTCATAAATAATCTCCTGATTCTGTTTTATAAGGGGTTTTTAAGCTGATTTTTCAGCACGTTGTTTGATTTGGCCTAACTGGTATTCCCAGCCAGGAGTCACATGTTCTGCATGTGAGGGATCAATATTTCCAATGGCCTGATGCAGGAACTGTAGTGTGGTGGCTTCACCTTTTTCGATGAGCCGGTATTGCATATGTGACATGACCGGATAAGACATGAAGAGTGGCCCATTGATTTCGATTAAGGTGGGGGGCTTGATGACCTGCACTGTTCCCCAGAAATGCCCTGTCCCTTCTCCAAGATCGCGAAACCAGCGTCCGCCGGGCCACGCTTCCAGTTTCATAGGCAAAGGAGTTCCATCCGGCATTTTGGAAGCAGGTCCCAATTGTTCGAGTAGCGATTCGTACGCCAGTTGAATCGGCGCGGCAATTTCGATAGTGCGCTCGATATGTAACGATGTTTGATTTTGATCTGCTGCTGTTACCATGTTTGGTTACCCTTCTTTCTCTTTCTTGGATTTCTCTTGTTTCGCTGCTTTGGCCTTAGCCTCAGCAAGTGCTTTGACTCCAGCCAACTGGTGATCCCAGAATCGTTCAAATGTTTGTACCCAGTCAAAAACTGGTTTTAGCTGTCTGGCGTTGAGGCTGTACCAGCGGTGTTTTCCGTCCTGTCTCACATTCACGAGTCCCACCTCGCGCAAAACGCGAAGATGTTTCGATACTTGTGGTTGTGCCACACCCATCGAGTCCACCAGGTCATTCACAGAACGCTCCTGGCCTGCCAGATGATGGATGATCTCGCGCCTACGTTCTTCCGCAATGGCATTAAAAGCGTCGGTTGTTGTTGGTGATCTAGGCATGGCGGTCATTGTATTCCCATATGGGAATATGTAAAGTCCTTTTTTGGAACGAAAACCAAATTTTGTGAAAGTCGTCGTTGTGATTGCGATTGGTGGGACTTAAGATCCTGTGCCTTCGCGAAGAGTTTGTCAGGCGTGAAGTCTAGAGGTTGTCAGGTTTTGAAGTTCAGACTGACGAAAACATCTTCTATAAATAAGAGATGCACTTAATGATGAATTTAGAAGAACACACTCTGACGAGTTCTTGCAGTGAATACACACGCCGAGTGTGGTACTTACCTGCCGAGCAGTCTCCTGAAAAAATTTGCCTTTTTCTGGATGGCGAATATTATGTCAATCAAATGGACGTACCGGATAAATTGACTGTGCTACAACGCGAAGGCTTAATTCCTCCCGTGGCTTGCTTGTTTGTTTCTTATGTGGATGGCGAAACGCGTCATTACGACTTTACCTGCAATGATCGTTATGCGCGTTTCATTACCGAAGACCTGATTGAGTGGATTCAAAGTCGGAATGCAGGAATTTCCAGGCAAGATTGTTTGATCGGTGGGCTGAGTTTGAGTGGACTGCAGGCGGCGTATATTGCTCTGACTACACCTGAGGTCTTTTTATTCACACTTTGTCAGTCTGGATCTCTGTGGTGGAACAACGAGTGGTTGAAGAATGATTTACAGAGTCGTTCTACAACGAGTGGCAAATTTTGGATTAGTGTGGGTGATCAGGAAACAGATTCGGGAATCATTCATCCTCCGACTGGCTTAGTACAAGATGTCGATCAGATTTCCGCTGTGAAAAGATTCGCCGATACACTAAAGGCGCAAGGAGACGTAGTGCACTATCATCTCTTTGCAGGAGGGCACGATCCAAAGTGTTGGGAAGCCGAATTTTCTGATGCGATGCAATGGTTGTTGGGATGATGAGTCATATTTGAAATAGAGACGCATTGCTGAACCGGCTATTCTCCCGGATGATAAGACCCGCTGGTGTTCTTGCGAACTTCGTCCATCGTAAACCAGGCCGGTTTGAATTGACCGTTTGCATAGAGCGGTGCCTGATCCAGATAATGAGGTGACTTTGGATTTGTGCTTTGTCCAAAAGGCACAATCGATCTGGACCGAATTCCATCAGGATCAAATTCGATCACGCTGACGTAGGAATGGCCGTGAAAACCATATCTCTTTTTTGAACCGGGAATTTCACGCGACAGATGCGTAAAAACCATTCCGACTCGAGGGTGACCTCCGGCAAGAGGAAAACTCTTTCCTGTATCGCCAGCCAACTGCCCTGCTCTGTCGGGGCGCTGATGCCGAAACACTTCGCCATATTCAATACGCCAATCACCAAACTTGTTTTCTAAATCTTGTTTTACTCCATTGAACACTTCAAGCGTTGCGATGTCGTTTGGTTTGGTTCGTTGAATTCTTCGTCCCATTTTTTCATACCATAAATGAAACAGTGTTGACGCTACAGAATCTTGTTTACATTGCTGGTCCCAAGACTTGAGTTCGTCGACTAATGGTTTGACGGATTTCGCCAGTTGAGAATGTCGCTGGTTTGTGGTTTCACTTTCGATGGATGAGAGAGCTTTCGACATGCCTAAAATCCAGGTGGTAGCTTCATTTACGTGAGTGTCCCAGGCGGCGTCAGACCATGTGTCAAAAGTAAATTTGTCATTCCCGGACAAGATCTTCTTTGAGATTTTGACTCGGTTGTTGTCCTGATCTCGATGGCCTAAATAGCGAGGGTATTTCTTACGCTGCGGACTTTCTTTCATTGTACATGTCGTGAACGGAGATGAATTACAGTTCTGCATCCAGCCACATGGCGGATTCAGAACCTGTGGTAGTTCATGCAGTGCGTGGTAGCCCGCCCATTCTGTTGCAGATGTGTTACCGGGGACTGGTTTGGTCCAATCGATTGTTGGATCGCGTCGGGGCGTTGCCGAGTTGTAGACGTACCACGTGTTTCCTTCAACGTCGGCATACATGATGTTGTGAAAGACCAGCGCGCGTTTTGAAACCGCTGCCTGGAATTCATTGCGGTTTTTGGCTTTTGCCATTTGATAGAATTGCTGTGGCATGCCTCCCTCACGAATCATTGCCGTGCGAATCGCATAGCCTTTCTTGTCAGAAAGAATCAAGACAGGTCCATGATGAGTTTTTAAACAGGTGATCTCCTGTTCGATCAATGTTCCATTGGTTTGCTTGATTTTAATCGTCTCTTTCCAGGTCTCCGCTGTCAGCCATTGGTCGTTAAAACGATACTTTAAGGGATTCTGGGGATGATTAAATGATTCCACATAGACATCCACGATATCCGGGTAGTTGACCGTCAGACTCCATCCCAGTTTTTCGTTGTGCCCAGCAAAGGGAAACAGGAAGCTACCGTATGCGAAACCACCTGAAATATTCAAACCGGTTTCGCTGTTCAGATGCCCTTCATAGACTTCGTTGAGCGGGATATGAGGATTGATCAGCAGCATTGCGTTTCCGGTGGCACTGCGATTGGGACCGATGGCCCACATGTTTGAGCCATCTTGTTCCTCCTTTGGTTTTGGTTCTGGCAATTTGGTTTTGTTCTTTTTCGAGTCTGCCTGTTGTTTCATCACTTTTAACAGGTGCCGGTATTCTGGACTCTTTGTCAATAAAGCGAGATTCATGGTTCGACTGGCTGCCAGCAGATGCCACGGTTCGAACCGCCTTATGAGTACAGGTTGCTCTTCGGGGTGATTCGCGACGTAGTAATTGAGCGCATCGGCATAGGCGATCAGAATAGTTTTGAATTCATCGTCAGTGGCTGCGAATTCGGCCTTTGCGTGCTTCGGAACTTCGTTGATGCGCATCAGACGATCAATCGGAAATCCGCCTGGTCCGATTAATTCTGCGGAACGTCCCATTCCGCTGAGCAGGCTTTTTTGGATTTTTTGAAACTCGTCTTCCGCACGAGCATAGGTAAAACCAAAGACCACACTGGCATCGGTTGGCCCTGTGACGTGTGGTACGCCGTACGTGTCTCGGTAGATTGTCGTTTTGTGTGCGAGTTGTTTCGCGCGATCGAGGCTTTGTGTAAGTAAGACACTGGCGTTTTGTTTTGCTTTTACCTCTGTCGACTGATTCTCGATGGCTTCTGAAATGAGTGGGCTGATGAAATAGAATAAAAAGGAGGCAATCCCCAAGAAGTAATTTTTTATAGAAGAATAGGTTTGCTGTTCCATTTCGTCGGTCCTTCTTTCGTATGCATATAGCGCTTAAACAAAATTTATTAGAAGCCGGTATGAGTGTGAAGTCAAGTAGGAACGGTAATCAGAGGCTTATTATGAGTTTGCACATTAGCCTGATGGCATGTACTCTATTGAGATGTATGTTTCTGGTCGAAGTGATCTGGTTTTGACAGATAATTTGCTTTTTAGAGGATCAATTTGCATGCCCGAATATCAACATGATCGATCTTTGGGTGAAGGTGTCTACTTTACCTCCGATGATTATATTGGGATCATGCGCCGGATTATCATTTTTATGGTTGATGTAACTGTGTTAATTTTATTACAGGCATTGATCACGATAGTCCATGACTTGCTGACAGGTGATTATGTGAGTGAGACTCCCATTTGGATCTGGTTATTTTGTGTTTGGGGTTATCTGACTGTTGTCAGAGCTTCAAGAATTCGGACAGTTGGTTATTGGGTGACCAATTCGAAGATTGTCAATCTTAGAGGAAATAAGCCTTCTGTATTTCGAATGACATATCGTCTTTTGCTCAGCACTTTTATGTCGTTTAATTATATCTACGATCTAATGTGGTCTGCTGTTGATGAAGATCGCCAGTCGCTGACCGACCGTTTTGCAGGGACTTGTGTTGTTAAGAAAAACTCCGCGCCACAGGGACGCTCTGAAATTCATCTTGCCAATTATTGTGCTTTAGGCTTTATCTATGTTTATCAACGTGTGACACGACCAAAACAGTTCGATCAGAAAATGTCATCGAAAGAGAACGAGTCAGTTTAGCCAGCATTGGAAATGTAACGATGTGGAACTGGATTAAGAGAATTTTCTCACGCGAAACATCTGATGAAGCTGCTGCTGAGCAGTGGTATGAAGAGAAAAGCAATCTGATGGAACATGTATTGGGCAAAGAGCATGACATGGTGATGCATTCTTTGATTCCCTATGCGGTGGGAGGTGCGCTCCATGGGTATTATTATCCAAATGGAATTGAAGGAGTGGGGATTGCTACCAAAGAGTTGTCAACTCTGCCTGGAAAAGGTTCCAGGAATGATTTTTTTGACTGTTATGAACTTGTGATGTTTACTAGAGAGAAATTTTCTTTTGAAGAGGCGCTTGATAAGAGCACCAGTTTCGGGCAAATACATCATCATCTCAAAGCTATCCTGAATGTGGTTGCCCCCTACAGTGCACAGGCGACGTTAAATCCTGCTGAAACCTGCGAATTTCCAGAGGATATGGAAGAAATCGGGGGGAAATGTTTGATCTTTGATCGCTATGGTTCGTTTTCTGATAGTGAGCTGAATTCTTTTGGTATGATGGTCGTGATTGAGGTATTTCGGAGAGAGATGAACTATGCTCGAAAAAAAGGTGGTAACAGCTTGATTAAACGATTAAAAAAGGCGGGCCATTATCCCTATTCGGATTTGGATCGCGATCCGGTTGTTTGAGAATTTCAAATGATATTCAGTGGAGGACACACACAATGGATCCTGCAACAATTGGCTTGATTGGCGGTATTGGTGGCACGGTCATTGGCTTTATGGGCGGTGCAATCGGCACCTGGTTCAGTATTAAAAATACGAATGGTCCGCGGGAAAAATCGTTGATGATCCAGATGTCTGTGATCTTGTGGACGATCATCTTAACGTTTATTGCACTGATGTTTCTCTTGCCAGTGTCTTATAAGCACTTGCTCTGGATTCCGTACGGAATTGGGCTGCCCGTTGCCATTCGTTATTGCAACCGGAAACAGCAGGAGATTCGCGAATCGGAAGTCAGTGGCTGATGATCTAATCTCATTTGTCAAATGGCCAGGGAGTCAACTTATGCAGCCATTCGATCTGATCATGATTGTGGTACTCGTCTTGTTCTTATTGTTGATACCCTTAATTCTTGTCCGGTGTGTGAAGGACCTGTATGACCATGAAGGAAGTACAGGTGCAGGTTCTGGCGGGATCGTTGGAATGATGGTCGAGATGGACCGCATAGTGAACCCCTCAAGCGAGCACGTGACGGAAGCGAAGGAGGTTGAAACGCAGGAAGAGGAAATAGGCGGCGATTAGTTTTTATGGAAAGTAATGTTTTGCATTAAGATATTTCTATAATCGTAAATAGCAATGACTTCAGTAAAGAACAGCATGTCAGGAGGCGTTCGTTTGAACAAACCCGCCTACTGTCCGTATTGTGCTGACCCCGTCTCTGGCGAAGCAGTGACGTTGTGGGATGATCGTGTCTATTGTCGCAAATGTGTGAAAGACGTTTCGCCCGAGCTTTTTGAATTTGTAACTAACGGTGGTCGGCTCGAAGAGACAGTCGAAAAGTCTGATATCAGCCTCAAGAAATATTTCAAAGGTGCGGGCAAAAAAACAGTAGCGGTGGCCTTTATTATCTTTATGTTACCGTTTCTGGTGCTCGCAAATATGGATAAGGTGAATGCCAAGATTGATCTTTTAATTGGATGTTCCTTTTTCTGTGGTGGTTTTGTCCTTGGTTACATATTTCTTAAATTGTTACTCGCGAGCCATCGTCGTTCTCTGCCCCGAACAGTGACTGTAGAATCTGGTCAGTTGTTGGTGATCAGACCACAGGACGAAATTCGATTCCCGCTGGCTGAGTGTAAGTGGAAATTCGGCGGGATTGATCGAGATGGGCTTACCTATTTCACGGGACTTCAGAAGGGAATTACGATCAATCATTCTGGGGCCTTCATAAGCTGTGGCCATTCACCTGAAATGTTGAAATATTGGGGAGCCTTTCTGATACTGGCGGGGGTTCGGCGAAAGTCGTATTGGGATGCATTGCGCATCTTATTGATTTCTATTGCAGGAACATTGATAGGTTTTCTAGCAGGATGGTGTGTGGGGCATATTGTTGCACTCTTTACGAATGATCCCCTTTGGCCGTTCGCGATGCAGTTCCTTGGTACTTTCGATGGATTTGGTACGGCGTTTAATTATGCTTATTATACTTCCTATGGAGCAAAAGCGGCTCATAAAAGATTACATCCCGGTTTTCTTGGTGGTGCCTTCCTGATCATTGGGGTCAAAGTGTGTATTTTTGCTGGTCCTTTGCCTGCCCTTATCTGTGGTGGTATTAATGGAGTGTTAGGAGTCATCGTGGCCTGGTGTTGCCGGTCATGGATTGAGAATAGAGAACTTCAGGGCGATACTGAAGTAACAGGGTTGGTACAGCGTCAACTTATTGAATTGAGCGAGATCGAACGGTAAAAACAGTTAACTTTTTTTCTGACAACTCGAACCACTGTTTTACTTATCGGGTAAATCTATTCAAAACAGTCCAACAGGAGGTTTGTTTGATCGAATCGGATCGCTGTCATTACTGTTCTGATCCCATTTCCGGTGATGCAATTAAACTATGGGATGATCATCTCTATTGTCGCAAATGTGTCGAGGACGTTTCACCCGAGTTTTATCACTTTGTGATCGATGGTGGTCGTCTTGTAGATGTGGTTGCTAAATATGACGTAAGTGTTCTTCGTTACGTCATGAATTATGGCAGGATGCTTTTAAACTTTCTGTTTCTGTTATTTCTTGTGCTATATTTGCTGTTCGTTTTTGCTGGGAAAGCTGATCTTGCAGAGTTTATTTTTGTTTTTACTTTTTTCAGTAGTGGTTGCATAGTACTACTTCTTCTGAAGGCACTGATTGGAATGCCTTTTCTTCGCGCAAACCTCCCACGAACGGTATTAGTCAATAAAAAGCAACTTGTCATTCAAACAATTCAGAAAGTACAAGAAGTACCGTTGTCAGAATGTAACTGGTTTCTTGGTAGTACCTTCGATGACGAACTTTGTATGCTGACTGGATTGCGTCAGGGAATCGTCATTCTGACGCCTGAAAAACGCATTGCTTGCGGCCATTCAACTGAAATGCTGGACCATTGGTATTCTTTTCTTACGCTTTCAGGAATCCCCCGTAATGCCCCTCCATGTCACTGGAAAGTTCCCATCTTGAGTGGATTGGGAGCGATTGTTGGAATTCTTACAGGTGCGGCAGTGGGATACACTCTGTCGCTCATTACGAGTCATGAAAAATGGATTCCAGTATCTATCTTGTTAGGAGTATGCGAGGGGACCTTGATTACTTTCTTTTATGCTATTTATAAGTACGATAATTATGAGTCTACCAAACAGGAAATAAAAAAAGTTTTTCGATCGGGATTACTGGATGTGATGCTCTTTGTGGTTGCATTTATTATTGGGGGTTTGGCAATTGGCGGTTTACAAGGGGGCTTCCTCTGTGGCAGTATTAATGCGGTGATCGTATTTTTGACACTTTGGTTTTACCGCTCGCGAATTCGTACGGATGAAATCCAGCGTAGAGTAGAGGAGCAATTTCGACATGAACCATTAGAAGTGACCGAACATGAGTTCTAAAAATCGAATTTTTCTGATTTTATTCACATTATCCGCGATGAGTTTTCTACCTTTAGCTGAGTGGATGACGACGGCACCGTTTGCCACAGTCGTTTTTCTCCCGAATACGTAGTGATTAATCCTATGTGCATGAGTAAAAACCATTGTGGAATGTTGGGTCGGGTTAGTATTCCCGAAGGAATTGAATAGCTATTGTGAGCCCAAAGTTCTGAGAATCAAATGTTTTTTTGAGAATCATTCTTTAGGACCTGTTCAATTAAATCAGAGAGGCTTACCTTATTGCCCATATCGAGTCGATTGCATATCTGCTCGATATGGAATTCAGAAATTATTATTTCCTGAAAAACCTAGTGATGAGGCCAGAATTCGTAAGAATCTCTCCCGCCGAACGAAACACACCAAAACGCGATCTGAAGAAATTGATTAGCATGGACGAAGAAGAAGAACTGTCAAAACTGAAATGGTTACTGATTGCCGTCGTAGTATTTCTTGTTTCGGGATTCTTTTCCTATCAGGAACTGAAATACGCTGTGTGGAGTACGACCACGGAAGCGGATGTGACCAGAACATATACGACTGAAGTATCATCAGGACGTCGCTTTCGCCGTCACCGGAAAAAAGTTCTCGCGGTAGAATATACATTTACCGATAAAGACGGAAATCATCATAGCGAACGTGACGATATCCCTATTAGCGCGCCGATTCCGGGTCCCAAGGTAACAATCCAATACTTTTCTGGTGTCGAAAATTCGTCTCGCATCAAGGGATACTCGAGAAAACTAGCGGTTTGGATCTTCCTTGGTTGCTGTGTCTGGCTGGGTTACGCAGGATTTAAGCTGTATCGGTTGGCGAGTGAAGCCGTTGATGGGAAACCGCGGCGACGTAGAAGATAGTTGTTGCCCGACGGATACAATGGCAAGCACATCGAAGAGTATGACTCTTTAGTATCCATTGCTTAAAATTCAGCGAACGTCAGACTGACTACTGTGTCTTTGCTTACGTCAATCACATTCTATTATCAGGAAGCGTTATGGAAATTAAACTTAACTTGCTTGTTTTACGTTGCCGTGATCTAGACGTCAGTAAAGCCTTTTATGAGCAGTTAGGATTTTCCTTTGAAAAAGAACAACATGGATCGGGGCCTATGCATTATGTTGCAGAATTAGACGGACTGGTATTTGAATTATATCCCCTGAAACAAGGCATACAGAGTGATCAGACGCGGTTGGGATTTCGATTCGAGTTAACGAGTAAACTCAGTGTATTATTAGATCGTGTGAAGATCGAAGTCATATCAACCTATGAATTTCAACAACAAAAGATTCTGGTAATTCAAGATCCGGATGGTCGCAAAGTGGAGTTGAGCCAAAGTTTACCTGAGTAAAGACTGAGAGATTGCAAATTCCAGGAGTTGTAATTATGGCGGAATTATATGAGATTCGAGCAAATTATGATCGTGAAACGATTGTCATGTATCAAGCGTACTCTTCACAAATTGCGGACCCTGCGCTGAAACAACAGAGATTTGTTGCGCCCTTTTCGTTTAATAGAATGACTTGGATTAAGCCCTCTTTTTTGTGGTTGATGCATCGCAGTAATTGGGGGAAAAAGTCAGGTCAGAATCGAATATTGGCTGTGCATATAATACGCACCGGTTGGGAAAAAGCTTTGTCGTTGGGAGTTTTGACCTCACCTGAAAAAAGCGTTTATGCTTCAGGGGCAGAGTGGGAGTACGAATTCAAAGCGGCTCATGTGCACATTCAATGGGATACGGAACGTAGTCAACGTGGTGCTGCTCTGCCTTACTTTAGTGTTCAAGTTGGTTTAAGCAGGCATATCATTCGAGAATTTGTGGATGATTGGATTGTGAAGATAGAAGACTTGACGCCGCTTGTCTTCAAGTTAAATCAAATGAGAAAAACAGGTGGTCAAAGTTTGAAGCGACATTTGCCTGCGGAAAAACAATACTCGGTCAGCTCCGAATTGGGACGACGGTTGATGATTCACAGTTAATGAAATTGCTCGTGACAAGTTTAAATCGGTTTTCATTTCAGTTCTGAATAAAGGTGTAACAATAGCCAAGCTCCCTTACTTTGTTATGATGCTCTGAACTGAATGACACAAGGTTGACGATCAATTCAGACATGAGAAAATCCTGATAATAATGAGTATTCTACAAGCAAATGTGAATTAGGACGGCAAGTAATACTGTTTTAATATTTCATTCAAAGTAAAGCAGTAAAATTGTTAAAAATATGGCGAAAGAATATTTCAATAAATTATCTGACCTCATTACTAAATTGAAGATCGAGGACGAAGTTACGTATTCTTTAGAAGTCAAGCATTTCTTCAGTGGTGCTGCCCTGTATGCCGATGGAACGATTTGTGCTTCGTGGTCGCCGATGGGTCTGGCGTTTAAATTACCTGAGCAGGAAGCAGAAGACCTGATTGCTGAAGGTAAAGCGAAGCCGCTCAAATATTTTGCGAAGGGCCGTACCAAAAAAGGATATGCGCTGTTTGAAGATCCTGAGAGTTGTGAAGCAGTCACTTGGAAAAAATACTTTCTGAAAGCAGCTCAACAGGTATAGGTATTCCAGAACATCGGAGGGAGAATTCGTAAGATGTCGGAAATCGATTCTGGACATTTCACTACATCGGACGGTGTTGAGTTGCACTATCTCGAAGCGGGCACAGGGCCGACGTTGGTGCTGTTGTCGGGATGGTCGCAGTCGGCGGCGCAATTTCATAAGCAACTGGATGATTTGAGTAATGGGTTTCGTTGTCTGGCCCTCGATTATCGTGGGCATGGGGAATCTGCGAAACCAGACCACGGTTATCGTCTTTCACGCCTGGCGATGGATGTGCGGGAGTTTGTTGAAACGCTCGACTTGCAGAACGTAATTTTGCTGGGACACTCAGCAGGTTGTGCCGTGATCTGGAATTACATTGATCTTTTTGGTGAAGACGGTCTGCGTGGCTTAGTCCTTTGTGATCAGATGATTGCCCGTATCAAGCGCTCTGAGTGGTCCGAGACGGAGTGTCGTAATTATGGTGCTTCGGTTGGCGGTGATGAAATGTTAGAGCAAGCGGCGATCATTGGTGGACCAGAGGGAGAAGCAAAGTCAGCCGAGTTTCTGGCTAGCATGTTTACCTCTGCCTATCCAGAATCAGAACTGGCAAATGTGACACGGGACAGTTTAAAATTTCCACGATCGTATGCAGCCCAGTTACTGCTCAGTGTGAGTTATGCTGACTTTCGCGATCTCCTGCCACGAATTACCCTGCCCACCCTTTGTATCGGTGGGAAAGGCAGTCATCTGGGGCCGGATGTAATGCCCTGGATTGCCTCCCGAATTCCCGCCGGAGAAGTGACAATGATTGATGCTGACAAGGGGGGCAGCCATTTTGTTTTTCTGGAGAATCCATTAGCCTTCAATGCTGCCGTACGCGTTTTTTGCGAATCACTGAGTCACTAACTGCCAATCAATGTGAGGCATCCATTAGTTGATATGAATATATTGATCATTACCGTCGGTACGCAGGGGGATGTGCAGCCTTATGTCGCCCTGGGTAAAGGGCTCAAGGCCTCCGGTCATTCCGTTACTGTTTGCACCTGTGCCTATTTTGAGTCCTTTGTCACTGCACATGGATTAGATTATGCGTTTATGAATGATGACCTGATCAAGTTCATGCATTCAGATGACGGTAAGATTGCGATGGAAAATACGGGGAACCTGTGGGAAGCAATACGCACGGCGATCAAAATCATTCCCACCGTTGGGCCTATGCAGCGTCGTCAGATTGATGACTCCTGGCAAGCAACGCAAGCCGTTCACCCTGATCTCGTTCTCTATCATCCGAAAGCACTGTGTGCTCCCGATTTTGCTGAACGATTGAATGTGCCCAGTATCATTGGATTCTATTTGCCTCTATTTGCTGTCACTGGCGACTTCCCCGCGATGGGGCTGCCGCGGTGGAAGCTGGGGCGGTGGTATAACCGGTTCACTCATAGACTGATCAACAAAGCAACCTGGTGGGGAATGCGAAAACATATTTCTGCATGGCGCAAAGAGAATAACATGCCCCGCAAGCAGGGAATTGATTTTTTAAACCAGTCAGACGGTCAGCCAGCGCCCGCTCTGTACGCGTTTAGCGAATCTGTGATTCCCCGTCCTTCAGACTGGCCTGAGAACGCAAGAGTGTCCGGATACTGGTTCCTGAACCAGATCGACGATTGGGAGCCTCCGGCAGAACTTCAGGAGTTTCTGGCAAACGGTGCGTCACCAATCTATTTTGGCTTTGGTAGTATCTTTGGGCAGGACCCTCTGCGTCTGACGAAAATTATCGTCGAAGCCGTGAAAACAACGGGAGCACGTGCAATCTTAGCGCGCGGCTGGGGCGGTCTTGATCTGGATCAAATCGAATTACCGGAGACCATTTTTAAGCTCAATTTTGCACCGCACGACTGGTTGTTTCCCCAAGTGGCAGCCGTGGTGCATCATGGGGGATGTGGAACGACAGCCGCGGGGCTTCGTGCCGGGCGGCCTTCGATCCTTTGTCCTTTCTTTGGCGATCAACCTTTTTGGGGCAGCATTATTGAAAATCTGGGTGTGGGTCCCACTCCCCTGCCTCAAAAGAAACTGACAGTCGAAAAATTAAGCACAGCGATTCGACAAGTCACCACAGATACTGCCATGATTGAGAAAGCCGATCAAATCGGTCAGCGGATTCGAAGCGAAGATGGTGTTGCCAATGCCGTTGAATTCATTGACCAATGGTTAGCACGATATTCTGAATCATCACTCGTTGATAGAAGATCAGATGGTTTACAATGACTGGTTAGTTCTCATGGTGCTTTACTAGGGCCTTTCGTTATTTTCTTGATACACTGCATTTATTTGTTACGCTGATGAGTACCCTGACATGTAAGAAACTGTTGCAGTATTATCTGTGATAGCTGTTCTTCAAATAATCAATCAGTTACTGCAGATCTGGAATCGCCATGAATGACAACGAAATAGATGATGCTTCGCAGGCAGATGAACCAACAAAGCCCGATCCTGTCAGTAACGAACTTCCCGCACAGTCAGCGCAGTCAACCAGTGCTGGAGGCTCCTCAAGTGTCGACAATCAATCAACCGATAGTCCACCGTTCAAGGATCGAAGTACCGGGCTGATCATTTTTGGGTTGCTGCAAATTTTCATGGGGGGCTGCTGTGCCTTGATGATTCCATTGATGTTGCTATCGCTGGCTGTCGCCCCTGATGTCAATCCCCAACTGGACACACAGACGCTGGTTCCAGCAATTGGAATTTATGCCCTGTTGGCGGTGTTGTTAATCTGGTTGGGAGTCGGTTCATTTCTTGCCCGTCGTTGGGCGAGAGCACTCACATTAGTACTGGCGTGGATGTGGCTCGTCATCGGCATTCTGGCGATGATCATGATCGTCGTTTGGATGCCGAACCTGTTCAACATGGCAGCTCAGGATCAGAAGATTCCACCTGAGATGCTCCTGTTTATGCAGGTGGTGATGACGGGAACGATCAGTTGCATGTATCTTTTTCTGCCTGGAATTTTTGTTCTGTTCTATCAGAGTAAGCATGTGAAAGCGACGTGCGAGATGAAAGACCCTCATGTTCGCTGGACCGACAAGTGTCCGCTGCCAGTGCTGGCGATGAGTTTGTTTCTGGGATACAGCTCCTTATCGATCTTCTATTCGGCGAGCTACGGTTTTGTGACACCGTTCTTTGGAATCCTTTTGAAGGGGGTGTCAGGTGGTTTGGTGATGCTGGTCTTTTCTTTACTTTCCGTTTATCTGGCCTGGGCAACGTATAAGTTAAAGATTGCGGCCTGGTGGACGGTGCTGATTGCATACGTGACTTTAGGCGTTTCTGGCATCATTACCTTTTCCCGCATCGGCATGATGGACTTTTACAAGGAAATGAATCTGCCCAAGGAACAGTTAAAAATTATTGAGCAATCCGGAATGATCGATCGGATGAATCTGCCCTTGATATTCAGCCTGAGCTTTGTCGTGTTCGTGGGGTACATGCTTTGGGTCCGCAAGTACTTCGTCTCTAGTTCCTGAATATAGAAAATGTTTTTTTATGGATAATTCGCAACTTCAAGATCGCCTGGAGTTTCTTCGCCGCGCCGAGCGTTTGAAAGACACCCTTCGCAGTGGTCATACCACCGAAGGCCGAACCGAGAGTGTCGCTGACCACACATGGCGTTTAACACTGTTAGTCATTACGTTTTCAGATTTATTACCAAATGTTGACTTGCTTCGACTTTTAAAGATTTGTGTTCTACATGATTTGGGTGAGGCGATTGATGGTGACATACCGGCTCCCTTTCAAACAGGCGCAGCTCCCAAATCTGATAAGGAACGAGCTGATTTCGAATCCCTCCTGTCGACACTGCCCGAACATTTAAAATTTGAGTTCTTATCTCTGTGGGACGAGTACGAAAACGTCGCATCCCACGAAGCACAGATCGCAAAAGCACTCGATAAGATTGAAACCCTCATACAACATAATCAAGGTCGGAACCCTAAAGGTTTTGATTACGCGTTCAATCTGGATTACGGAAAACAATATACGGACGCCGTGCCGCTGGCCTCTCAAATACGTGCTCTCATTGACAAAGACACGGCAGCTAATGCGGCACACTCTCAGCATGGCGGTTAACGATTAAGCGGGCCATAAATTTCCGGTCGGCGATCCTGGAGGTGGTTATTCTCTTTTGCCTGTGAAAGGTTGATGTCACAAATCAAAATTTGGGGCGCATCGTCTTTGTCGTTCTTGTCATCCTGATTTGCGAGCACTTGTCCTCGGGGGCCGGTGACCAGGCTTTGCTTAGGATGAGTAAACGCAATGAAGCATTGGTTCTCGTAAGATCGAGTTCGCATCATGGCTTCGTTTAAATCGTTATGAAAACCGTAAGTGGGATTGAGAATCAGACGCGCCCCTTGGAGCCGTAACGTCCTGGCTGTTTCGGGCCAACGGCGATCGGCGCAAATCATCATACCCACTTTTCCCCAGGGCGTGTTCCAAACGGGCAAGGCCCGCCCTGGTGCGTACTGCAAGTCATGAGCTTGCAGG